>JBDRJH010000159.1:0-10647 GCA_043815125.1 Verrucomicrobiota bacterium | reverse complement strand
CCGCCCCGCCGCCCGTTGCCGTGCCCGCGACCGCGGGTCGCGAGGTCGCCGTGCTCGCCGGCGGCGGCGCCCGCCTGCGGTTTGTCTCGCATCCCGCCGACGGCGGCGGCGCGGTCGTCCGTCGCGTGACCGAGGTTCGCGTCGCCGATGGCTGGGTCCCCGTTTCCGACGCCGCCGAGTCGATTCTCGTCCTGCGGGACGCGACCAACACCGTCGAGGCCGGGCAGATCAACCCCCGTTGGCACAACCCCGCCAACGAACTCGTCATCCGCTCCGGCGGACGCGATTACCGGACCGCCGCCGACTCCGCCAACCCCTGGCGCGCCGCCCCGTCCGTGAGCCTCGTCGCGCGCACCGCCGTCACGCGACCCGACGGCTCGGTGAGCCTCGCCCTCGACGGCCCCGGCGGCGAGACCGCCACGCTCACCTGGAGCCTGGCCCCCGGCGGAGGGGACTTCGCCGCCGCCGTATCCTACACGCCACTACGGGATGGATTCGCATCGGTCGGACTCGCCCCGTTCGCCCCGCGCGACGCCGGCGCGGTCGCCTTCAACCTGCTCCCGCCGCTGTATCAGTTTCAACGCCTGCCGGTCCGCCCGATGTCGGTCCCGAGCAGCGTCACGCCGCAGCCGCTGGCCTTGATCGAACTCGCTCCGGACGCCGGACGCCCGGCGGTCACCCTCGGCGTCGCCGCCGATCCCGCGGACCTGCCCTTTGACTGGCCCGACGCCACCAACGCCCGCTACGGCTTCACCCTTCAGTCCGACGACGGCCGGCTGCAACCCGCCGCCTTTCGTCCGCTCCTCGGGCTCGGCGATTCCGAATGGCCCGCCGGCGAGACCCGTGTCCTGCGCTGGCGCGTGCTCGCGCGTCCCGGCGACTGGCGCGAGACCCTCGCCTACGCCTCGGAGTCCATCTTCGGCGTCACCGACTACCGCCATTCGCTCGGCGGCTCGCTCACCGACGCCGCGCTCAACATGATCGACCTGATGCGCGATCCCGAACGCGGCGGTTGGGACCCCGAGCTGCGCGGATTCTGGAACATCGAGGGCCGCGGCGTCGCCACCCAGGCCGCCCCGCTCGCCGTGCTCTCGGCCGCCGTGCTGACCGAGGACGAGGCCTTGTATGCAAGCCATGCGCTGCCCTCGGTCGAGTGGACGCTCACCCGGCCCATCGCGCACTTCGCCCGCGAGGTGCCCGACACGCACCCGCCCTACGTCAACGAAAAGTCGATCCGCATCACCACGCCCTCGCGGTTCTTCGGCGCGGCCCATTGGCAGGGCGTCGACGCGCTGCTCGGCGCGCAAGCCAACCCTTGGGCCGGCGACCTGGTGAAGCGCGCGGCCGCCGCCGGCCCGCGCCAGAAATGGGTGCCCGCGTTTGCCGACACGCTCGCGCTTTACCGCCTCGATCCCTCGCCCGAACTCCTCGAGCGCGCCTCGGTCCAGGCCGCCGCGTGGGTCGCCCGCGAGATCGACGGACGCAAGACCGGCGACCTCGGCTACACGCCCTTCTACAACCACGACTTCATCCCCGTCTGGTGGGATCTGCTCGCGTTGCACGAGCTCACCGGCGAGGCCCGCTGGCTCGAGGCCGCCCGCACCGGCGGCATGCTCACCGTGGCCGGCCTGCGCTCCCATCCGCGCCCCGACGCCCCGGAAAAAACCATTCATCCCGGCGGCGATTTCACCGGCAACAACACGCTCTGGTGGCGCGGCGAGGAACGCTTCCGTCTCGGCCTCCCGCGCACGCCCGGCGACGTCGTCGAGAAGACCGTGCCCGCCTGGCAGGTCTCGCCCGTCGGTCTCGGTTTCGAGCAACCCTCGACCTTCTTCGCCGGCGGCGGACGCGGCAACGCCGAGGGTTTCCAGACCATCATGATGTCCTCCTGGACGCCCGCGCTCCTCCGGCTGCACGCCGCGACCGGGCAGGCGGTTTACCGCGACTATGCCCGCGGCGGCATCGTCGGCCGCTTCGCCAACTATCCGGGCTACTACCTGCGCGGCTTCACCGACCTGGTGCATGATGCCGACTACCCGCTCAAGGGTCCCGACGTCACCAGTTTTTACTATCACCACATCCCCGTGCATCTGGCCTTCACGCTCGACTGGCTCTTCGCCGAGGCGAGCCTGCGCTCCGCGGGAGCGATCACGTTCCCGTGGGTGCAGCAGGCCGGCTACGTGTGGTTCAACAACCGCATCTACGGCCAGTCCGGCGGTGAAATCTTCGGGCATAAAAACGCGCGCCCCGTTCTGCCCAAGGGCATCACCGTCGCCGACCCGGGCCTCAACTGGATCGCCGCCCGCACGCCCGACCGCCTCTGGGTCGTGCTCATGAACGACGCGGCCGAGGCCCGTCCCGCCCGCGTGCGGCTCGATGCCGCCGCGCTTGGCGTCGACACCACCCGGCCCGTGCTCGTGCACCTCCCCGGCGAAGTCGCGCCGCGTCCGTTCACCCCGTCGCTCACCGTGCCTCCGCGCGGTCTGGTCGCGCTCTCCTACGCGTCCGCCGACGCGCCGCGCGCGGCGCTCCCGCCCGTCGCCGCCGAACCGTTGCGGGCCGGGCTCGGCGTGCCCTGGGGCGACGTGCTCGCCTGGCGGATCCGTTCGCCCTTCGGCCGCGACTCGATCTACGTTTGCCTCGACGGCCGCCCCGACGAGGGCGCCCGTGTGGAGTTGCTTCTGGAGGAAGACGATCCGGCCGCCGGACCGCGCGTGGCGAACCGCTTCCCCTTTGAATTCACCGTCCATCCGCTGCCGCCCGAACAGTCCGCGCGCTTCCGCCTCCGGCTGACCGCGCCTGACGGCACGGCCACCCTCAGCCCCCGCTTCGAACTTCCCGGAATCTCCCGCCCGCAATGATAAAACCCCGCCTGTTTCTTCCCGTTCTCCTGCTCGCCGGCCACGTCGCCGAGGCCGCGCTCAACCTGCGCGACGACCACTCGGTCGAAGTCACCGTGAACGGCCACGCCGCCGTCTTCACCGCCGACTTCGTCGTGCTCCTGCGCGACGACGACCCCAAGGTCGCCATGCGTCCCTCGGGCCTGAAGGACGTCACCTACAACACGCCGACCTGGCTCGCCGACGACAACGCCGTGGCCGACTACCAGGCCGTGCGGCGCAGCGAGGCCACCGGCGGCGACGGCCTCGACGACAGCATCCTCGACGGCGACGCCGGCGGCCGCACCGCCAACGTCTTTTTCTCCGGCACCGCGGTTCCGGTGCGCGCCAGCGCCTCCCGCCGGCGCGGCGACACCATCGCGTGGGAATTCCCCGCCGATCCGCGCTTCACCCTCGCCGCCACCCTCAGCCAGCCCGGCGACGACGCGCCGCCCGTGCTCGAGTTCACGCTCACGCCGAGGGCCGACGCGTATTTTTCCGTCGGATACAAAGGCGCCCCGTCCGCCGCCGAGGCCGACGTGGCGGAGGGTTGGCAGCCGCTGGTCTGGACCGAGCGCCGACTGCCCGCGCGCCCGTTCCTGACCGCCGCCTACATGTGCCCGCTGCCCGCCGCGCTCCTGCACTCCGGCGGCCTCACCACCGGCGTGATCGCCGACCCCGTCGAGCTGCCCTTCCAACCGTTGCCGACCTTTGACAACAGCCGTTTCGGGGTGGCTCTGCGCGATCTCGACGGCTCCTTTCGCGGCATGGTCTTCGCGCCGATGATGGGCGGTCCCGGCTCGCGCCGCGCCGCCGGCGAGACATTTTCCTTCAAGACCCGCCTGGTGGTCTCCGGGCGCGCCATCACCGGTGAATTCGAGCGGCTCGCGCGCGACCTCTACGGCTTCGCCGATCATCGCAGCAACGCCATCGGCTCGCTCAACACCACCCTCGACAACATGCTCGCCTACGGCCTGAGCGACTGGTCGTGGTTCGAACTCGCGCTCAAGGGCTGCGCCTACTCGACCGACGTGCCCGGCGCGGTGAAAAACGTGTCGTCGCTCAACCCCATCAACCTCGCCATCGTGGCCGACGAGCCGCGCGCGTTCTCCGAGCGCGGCTATCCCATCGCCGAGTTCATGGTCTCGCGCGAGAAGACCCTCTTCACCCTCGATCCGCACCAGAAGATCCAAAGCCCCTCGCGCAACATGCTCGGCCCCTGCGCGCCCATCAGCGAGCTGGCCGCGCTCCACGGTGTCACCGGCGGACCGGCCCTGCTCGAGCTCGCCGGCCAGATCGTCGATCTCGGCCGCAAGGCCGGCTCGCGCTCCGCCGACTGGCGCCAGTGGCTCGCGCTTTGGGAAAACACCGGCGACCAAGCCCACCTCGACCGCGCCGTCAGGGAGGCGGACGCGTATCTGCAGCGCCGTTACGAGACGCCCTCCGCGTCGTTCCGCGACCGCGACGCCGGCAGCCTCTTTTTCTGGACCTCGCACGCCCCGCACTGGATCGAGCTGGTCCGGCTCCACGAGGCGACCGGCGAGCGGCGCTACCTCGCCGCCGCCCGCGAGGGCGCGCGCCGCTTCGCGATGTATATCTGGATGTGTCCCCGGATTCCGGATACGGACGTCACCGTCAACGAGGGCGGCCTCGCCCCCATGTATTGGTATCTCGACCGCAAGGGCCACCAACGCATGCGCGCCCCCGAGGAGACCGTGCCCGCCTGGCGCCTGTCCGAGATCGGGCTCACCTCCGAGTCCTCCGGCACCGCCGCCGGCCACCGGGCGATCTTCATGGCCAACCACGCGCCGTGGATGCTGCGCATCGCCGCGCTCACCGGCGACGGCTTCCTGCACGACATCGCCCGCTCCGCCGTCATCGGCCGCTACCTCAACTTCCCCGGCTACCACATCAACACCGCGCGAACCACCGTCTACGAGAAGGCCGACTACCCGCTGCGTCCGCACAAGGAGCTCAGCGCGAATTCGTTTCACTACAACCACATCTGGCCGCACATGAGCATCCTGCTCGACTACCTCACGACCGACGCCGAGGCGCGCTCCGGCGGACGCGTGAAGTTCCCCTCCCGCTTCATCGAGGGCTACGCCTACCTCAAGAGCCGCTTCGTCGGCGACCGCCCGGGCGTGTTCTACTCGCTCGAAGACGCCTGGCTGTGGATGCCGCGCGGCCTCGTGCAGACCGGTTCGGTCGAGCTCAACCACGTCTCCGCCCGCACCGATGACGCGCTGGCGCTGCTCTTCATGAACGAGTCCGACGCGCCCGTGAAAACCACCGCCTCGATCGACACCGCCAGGGTCCTCGGACTCGCCGGCGAGACACTGACGGCCCAGCACTGGATCGACAACGCCGAGGCCGCCGGGCTGACCGTGACGGACGGCCGCCTGGCGCTCGACGTGCCGGCCCGCGGCATCGTCGCGGTGATCATCCGCGGCGTGCGCCCGCAGGTCGGCGTGCAGCGCGAACTCGTCGCGGCCACACGGTCGCCCGCCTGGACGACCGACTACGCCGAGGGCCATCTCGGCGGGCTGCGCGCGATGAGCTTCAACTTCGGCCCCGGCCGCCGCACGCTCTACACCTACCTGCGCGAGGACGACTCCACGGTGAAAAGCGCCGCGCTCGAGGTCATCATTGATGGCCGCACCGAGACCTTCCTCGACGACGCCTATCCCTACGAATGGACGCAAACGCTGCCCGACGACGCCAAGGCCGCATCGGTGAAGGTCACCGTCACGCGTCTGGATGGCCGCGAGGAAACGGGCCGGCCCGTCGCGCTGCGACGCTAAAGCCTTTCCCGGCCCCCCTCCGTCACATGCGCCGGTTCTTTCCACTGCTCGGTTTGATCGGCCTGGTTGTCGGCGGGCTCCGGGCCGCTCCCGGCCTGCCGCCCGAGGCCAGTCCGCGCAACGGCTGGCCCCACGTCGCCGCGCGTCTCGTCGCCGGGCGGGAGATCACGGTCGCCTTCCTCGGTGGCAGCATCACCGCCGCCCACGGCTGGCGCCCCGGCATCCTCGATCACCTGCGCACCGCGTATCCAAAATCTCGATTCACCGAACTCGTGGCCGCCGTCCCCGGCACCGGTTCCGACTACGGCGCCGCCCGGCTCCGCGCCGAGGTGCTGGGCCACGAGCCGGACCTGTTGTTCGTCGAGTTCGCGGTCAACGACACCGGTCGTGACCCTGTCTCCATCGCGCGCAGCATGGAGGGCATCGTCCGCCAGACGCGTCGGTTATCGCCGCGCACCGACCTCGCCTTTGTCTACACCCTCTCCGCAGCCGGTCTGCCGGAACTCGACGGCGCCGGCCGCTTTCCTCCGCCGGCCATCGCCATGGAGAAAGTCGCCCGGCATTACGACGTGCCGACCGTGCACCTCGGTGTCGAGGTGGTGCGCCGTCTGCGCGCGGGCACGCTGACCTTCGCCGGCGACGAGCCCGCGGCGAACACGATCCTGTTCACCCACGACAAAATCCACCCCACCGACGCCGGCCACCGGATCTACACCGAGGTGCTTGCGCGCCACGTGCTCGCCGCCGGCTCCGCTTCAGCCACGCCGGCCCTGCCCGCGCCGCTTGATCCGCTGCACCATGAGGGTGCGCGTCTCGTCCCGCTGGCCGAAATCGCCGGTGCGGACGACCTCGCGGCCTGGCGGTTGATCGCCGGTGACGATCCGCGCCTGCACCCGGTTTCCGCCGCCCGACGTCGCCCTACCTGGTTCGCGGAACGCCCGGGGCGTGTGCTTGGGTTTTCCTTCGAGGGTTCCGGCTTCGGCTTCGTCGGCCTGAAGGGCCCTGACGCCGGCCGCTTCCGGGTGGTGGTCGATGATCGCGCTCCGGTCGAGGCCACCTTGTTCGACGATTTCTGCGTCGCGGGGCGCTACCGCATCCGTCCGTGGTTTTACCCCGCCGAACTCGCCCCCGGCCGACACACGGTGCGCATCGAGTTGCTCGCCGAAGGGCCGGACAAATCCTCCGTCCGCCGCCGCTCCGCGCCCGCCGGTGATCCGGCTTTCGATCGCCACGTGCTGACGCTCTCCGAACTCATCATCGTCGGCCCGCCCGATGAGGCGGAACCCGCCTTCACCCCAACCCCACCCCATGAAACCCCGCCCCCGCCACTCCGTCCCCCGCCTGCTCGCACCACTGCTCGCCCTCCTCATGGCCGCTCCGGCCGCGGGGGTCACCCGTCACGTCTCGGGATTCTTCGCCTATCCCGACGACGGCATCGACGACACCCTCTTCATCAACAACGCCATCGCGGCCGCCCAACCGGGTGACGTCGTCCAGTTCGACGCCGGCACCTACGACCTGATCGCCCCCTACGATGAAAATCGTTTCCTGCGGATCAGCGCCAAGGCCGGCATCACGTTGCAAGGCGCCACGTCCGGCGGCGCGCCCGCCACCACGCTGCTCCGGCACGTCGCGGACGAGAACATGGCCAGCCCGCCGCGCACGCTCTACGTGTTCAACAGCTCGGACATCACCATCGGCGGCTTCATCGTCGACAACACCCCGCACCTCTGCACCACGGGCACGGTCGCGGCCATCGATCCGGCCGGAAAATACGTGCGCGTGCAGATCCCCGTCGGACTGCCGCTGGTCGGCGACCGGGCTTGCTACGCGGCGAACGTCTGGGACCCCGCGACCCTCGACCTGAAGCAGGTGCCCAACCTCAGCGCCAACTCCTCGCCGGGCAACTGGACCGTGTTCGACGCGGGCAACCGCATCCTGCAGCTCCACAGCGAGGCCGGCCTGGGATTCCTCGGGAGCCTGAGCCCCGGCGACCGCATGTCCTGGCACTACGGCTGGAACGGCCTTTCGCAGATCGAGGCGGCCGGTTGCACGAATCTCGTCATCGACAATCTGCTCGTGCGCAACGCCATCAACATGGCGATCCTCATCGGCTCGACCGACGGCGTCGCGCTCTCGGACATTGTCATGAAGCCGGCCGGAGGCCAGTTGCCCGTCGGTCCGCGTGACGGCATCCACATCTCGCGCTGCACCGGCGTCGTCACCTGCGACGGCCTGGAGATCACCGGCGTGCGCATGGACGGACTGGTCGTGCGCACGCCCTACGCGGAGATCACTTCCGTGACCAACGCCCGCGAGTTCATCGTCGAGACCGAGCTCGCCACCTATGGCCAGCCGATCGCGGCGGGCACGAGCCTCACGCTCTTCAGCCCGACCGGGAATCGCTACACGCGCGTCGTCGACTCCGCTTCCTATGACATCATCGGGGAGTATTACACGATCACCATCCGCACCGACCTGCCGGCGTTCGCGACTGTCGGCACGGTCATGAAGCTCGGCGGACTCGCGCCGGCCGCCGTCGACATCACCGACAGCGTGTTCGAGAACATCGCCGGCTCGGCGCTGATTCTTTTTGCGGACAACATCACCGTGGACGGCGTCACCGCCAGCAACGTGATGTATCCCGCCATCCACCTGGGCGACAACACCGGCTCCGGCGTCTGCGGCGCCAACCTCGTCATCCGCAATTCCACCTTCGATGGCTGCGGCTGGCTGCCGAAACCCGAGTCTGGCATCGGCGGGCTCATCACGCTGGCCAACGTCAACGCCACCTACGCCGAGCCGAAGCTCCACGACGTCACCATCGAGAACAACATCTTCCGCAACCACCTGCGCGGCGGCGCCAACCCCGCGGTCAACGCCTACGACACCGGCGGGCTCACGCTTGCCGGCAACCTGTTCGAGAACGTCGAACATCCCGTGCTCATCGACGCCGCCACGGTGACCGGCGACACCGTGGCCGCGAGCGACGTTGTGATCGACAACGACGGCAACACCGCGACCTACGTCGAGGTCGCCGGCGCGTTCGCCACGAGCAGCCTCGCCGGTTACAACGGCTCGACCACGCGCTACGCCGGCGCGAACGGCGTCGCCCGCTGGACCTTCACCGCGCCGCGCTCCGGCGACTACGCCGTCTATGTTTACAAGGTCGTGCAAGGCACCTCCGACACCAACGCGAAGCTCACCGTGGAGAACAACGGCGCCGACGCCGTCACCCATGTCGACTGCACGGCCGGGACGACCGGCTGGCATTATCTCGGCACCCATGGCTACACCGGCGGCGTCAGCTATCAGGTGACCAACGAACGCGCCAACGGCCACCTGCGCGCCGACGCCGTGCTGTTTCAACAGATGTAGTCCGCCCCTCCGCGCGCCTTCAGCCTTCCCAAACGCGCCCGTCCGCGTCATCGCGGTGTGATGCCGTTTTCCGCCTTGGGACTGTCCCCCGATCTGATCCGTGCCGTCGTCGCGCGCAACTACGCCGAGCCCACGCCGGTGCAGGCCGCCGCGATCCCGGCCGTGCTCGCCGGGCGCGACGTGTGGGCGCAGGCGCAGACCGGCTCGGGCAAGACCGCCGCGTTCGCCCTGCCGATCCTGCAACGCTGGCTGGCCGCCGCACCGTCCCGCCAGCGCGGGCTCTTCGCCCTCGTGCTCGTGCCCACCCGCGAGCTGGCCGCGCAGGTCGGCGAATCGTTCACCGCCTACGCCGCCGGCCTGCCGGTCCGGCCAAAAATCGTCACGGTCTCCGGCGGCGTCTCCATCAACCCGCAGATGATGGCCCTGCGCGGTCGCGCCGACATCATCGTGGCCACGCCCGGCCGTCTGCTCGACCTCGTCGACCACAACGCCGCCCGACTCGACGCCACCGCCACGCTGGTGCTCGACGAGGCCGACCGCCTCTTTGACCTCGGCTTCGCGGAGGAACTCGGCCGCATCCTCAAACTCCTGCCGGCCGCGCGCCAAAACCTGCTCTTTTCCGCCACCTACCCGCCGGCCGTCGATGCGCTGGCCAACGACCTGTTGACCGACCCCGTGCGCATCGCGGTCGAGTCGACCGTCGAGACCACGCCCGACATCCAGGAGCGCGCCATCGAGGTCGACGCGCCCAACCGCACGCAACTGCTCCGCCACCTGATCGAGACCCACGGCTGGACCCGCGTGCTGGTCTTCGTGGCCACCAAATACGCGACCGAACACGTCGCCGAAAAACTCCGTCGCGCCGGCATCGCCGCCGCCCCCCTGCACGGCCAGCTCAGCCAAGGCGCGCGCACCAAGGCGCTGGCCGATTTCAAGGACTCCAAGCTCCAAGTCCTCGTCGCCACCGACCTCGCCGCCCGTGGCCTCGACATCGCGCAACTGCCCGCGGTCGTGAACCACGACCTGCCGCGCTCGCCGGCCGACTACACGCACCGCATCGGCCGCACCGCGCGCGCCGGCGAGAGCGGCGTGGCCGTGAGCTTTGTCACCGCGGCGACCCACGCGCACTTTCGCCTGATCGAAAAACGCCACGCCCGCGCCATCCCCCGCGAACAGATCCCCGGCTTTGAGCCCGTCGAAGTCGAACCCCCGCCGCTCGATCCCAACGGCGGCGTCAAAGGCAAGCGCAAGAGCAAGAAGGACAAGCTCCGCGAGGCCGCCGCCCGCGCGGCCGACCCGCAGTCCACCCCGGCTCCGCGTGCGGCGCCGGCGTCGCCGCCGCCTCGGCCCCGTCGCTCCTCCCACGACGGCGGAGGCGGCGTGCGTGGCGAGCGTCCGGCCGCCGCCCGCGAATCCGACCCGGCGCCGATCCGCTGGCACCGGATGCCGGCCGGGCGGCGCCGCCTCGAGCCTGGTTGATCGCAACGCGGGCGATGGTAGCGGGGAGCGCCCCCGCCCCCTTCCGAGCCCCGGTCGCGGGCGCTCCCCGCAACGACAGGTAGGCGGCCCCAGCCATTTCAAAACGC
>JBDRJH010000158.1:0-4204 GCA_043815125.1 Verrucomicrobiota bacterium | reverse complement strand
CGGCGGGCGGAGCGACGCGCGCGCCCGAGTCTCCCCGCGGGTGCCCCCTTTCCCGCCCTACGAGGGCGCGCCGATCCAGCGCAGCGCGGCGCGCCTTCGTGCAGGTCGGAAAACGGCTCACCTGCCGCCGCTCGCACTGAGCTGATTTCAAGGTCGTGCGCGGATGCGGCCGTTGACGTGCGCCCTCATGCGACACGGGGCGTGTCGTATTTACGAACGATCAAACCTTACGGATTCCCGTAAGGAGTGACGCGTGCCCCTGAAAGAAAACACCGGTGTGTTTTCCTAAGTAACAACCGCCAAGTCGGATTTCTCCCATGTTGACTGCGAAACCTCAGTTGAATCTGGCAAGTGCCCGCGAGTATTTCCGGGAGCACCTGCGAGTCGGCGATTACTACGCCGAAGGGCAAACCGTAGCCGGTGAATGGTTCGGCCAAGGTGCCGAAAAGTTGAGCCTCAACGGCAGGATCGAGGAAGCGGAGTTCCTCGCTCTGTGCGAAGGCATGAATCCGAAAACGGGTGAACGACTCACGGCTCGGCTGAACTCGCGTCGTCATGAAAACGGCCTGTCCGTCGCCAACCGGAGGGTGTTTTACGATTTCACATTGAGCCCCCCAAAGAGCGTTTCGATCCTCGGTCTTTACCAGGATGATCGTATTTTGAAGTTACACCAGCGTGCCGTAAAATCGGCCCTGTCCGAACTCGAAATTTTTGCCGAAACACGGGTCCGCAAAGCGGGAGCCAAAGACGAACGAGTGACCGGCAACGTGATCGCCGGCATCTTCCGGCATGACACCAGCCGGGAGCTTGATCCCCACCTGCACACACACTGTGTCGTGTTCAACGCCACCTTCGATCCCACTGAACGCCGGTGGAAGGCGCTCGAAGTCCAAGGCATGTTCCGGGCGCAACGCTTCATCGAAAACCTGTATTACCACGAACTGGCGAAGGGCCTTCGTTCGCTCGGCTATCAAATCGAAAACCATGCCCGCGATTTCGAGATTCGAGGGATGCCCAAACCTCTCATCACCCGGTTCTCGAAACGGCATGAACAAATCGACGTGGAAACCCGGAAGCGGATCGCCCGCGAAGGTGCCCCGGCCGATCTGAACGCGGTCCGTCGCCAGGTGGCTGTGAGCAAGCGTCAGCGAAAGATGAAGCAGTCGGTTGCCGACCGCTTACGACCTTATTGGGGAAAGCAGATGCCGCAGGACGAAGCCAAGGCACTCGCGGCACTCATCCCCACAACATCAGGAAACCTCCAAACCAGCGATACCGCCGGCATCGTGGCATGGGCTGATGAACATCTGTTCTCCCGGAAATCCGTGGTCTATGACCATGAACTCTGGTCGGCCGCTCTGTCTCGGGGGCGTGGCGAAGATTTCGATCTCGCGGCACTCCGGGCCGCCATCGATCAACGTGGCTACATCCGACGCGACGACAGTCGGAAGCTCACCGCGCATGACGTGCTTCATCGGGAGCTGGAAATAGTGCTGGCGGCGAAGCAGGGCAGGGCCGCCCATTCCGCACTCATCCCGAGTTACGCGCCGTCCTCTTTGCTTTCCACCGAACAGCGAAAGGCTGTCGATCAGATTTCCCGGAGCCGCGGATTCATCACTCTGTTTCGGGGCGGTGCCGGCACCGGAAAGAGTTTTACGCTGAAGGAGGTCGAGCGTGGCCTGTCCTCCGCCGGCCATCCGGTCGTCGTGCTGGCTCCGCAACGCCAGCAAGTGCGCGACCTCCAAGCGGACGGCCTGACTGCGCAGACCCTTGCGCGGGTTATCGCTACACGAGAGATCCCTTCGCGTGCAGTCGTCATTCTGGACGAGGCCGGGCAGGTCGGCGGACGCGACCTCCACACGCTCGTCAAATTGGTGCAGGCGCAACATGGTCGGCTGATCCTTTCCGGCGACACGCGCCAGCAAGGCGCGGTCACCGCCTCGGATGCACTGCGAGCGATTGAGGACTACGCCGGACTCAAGCCCGCTGAGATCCGCACCATTCGTCGGCAAGATCCCAAGCGCGCCAAGGACGCGGCCGAACGCCGCCAGATTCGCGCCTACCGAGCGGCGGTGAAGTCCGCCGCCGCTGGCGAAATCGAAGACTCCTTTGATCGGCTGGACCGCCTGGGTTGCGTGCGTGAGCATGATCCTGACGAGCGGCACGCCCTGCTGGCCGAGGCCTACGCGTCGGCTGCCGAGCGTGGCGAGCAAACGCTGGCGGTGGCCCAGACCTGGGCGGAGGTGAACCTCGTCAACGACGCCATTCGTGACCACCTCAAGGCCGCCAGCACCCTGCGCGACGAGATCGCGGTGACCGCGTTTCAACCGCTCAACTGGGACGACGCCCAGAAACGCGATGCCCGTTTCTACCTCCCCGGCCATCACGCCGTTTTTTTGAAACGCTACGGGCGCTTCGCCAAAGGCGACGTGTGCGAGATTACCACCGCCAACGAACACGGCCTCGTGCTCATGAAAAACGGACGGCGTTCGACCATGTCTTATCGTTATGCGGATCGCATTACGGTCGCCGCCGCGTCCTCGATGCCGTTGGCACCCGGTGACCGGCTGCAACTGAAACTCAACGGCAGCTCCCGAGAAGGCCGGGCCTTCAACAACGGTGACCTCGTGACCGTGCATTCCGTCAAAGACGACGGGGCGCTGCGCATCACCGATGCCGCTGGCATCATCAAAACGCTGGCCTCGTCGCAGCATGTTTTCACGCGGGGCTACGCGGTCACGTCCTATGCGTCTCAAGGAAAGACCGTGGACACCGTGCTGCTCTCCGGCTCGGCCTGTCGTGCCGCCATCAATCGCAACGAATGGTATGTCGCCATTTCACGCGGCCGACGCCGGGTGTTGGTGTTCACCGAGGACAAGGCAGAGCTGCGCGCCAACATCCGTCGCTCCGGCGACCGCGAACTGGCCTTGTCGCTGAAGCCGGACGCCATAGCGCAAGCCGAGCGTCCGCACTTCACCAAAGTGATGCGACAGGCGATGGCCGCCGCTACGCACGTGCGCGTGCACCGCGCGGTCATGGAGCGCATCCAGCGCGTGCGACGCCACCGGAGGATGGTCCCATGAGCGGCACATTAAAAAACCTCGTTGCCGAGCGTCGTGCGGCGGACGCGGCCCCGGTCGCTCACCAAGTTGCCGCGGCGGCTGTGCAGATGCCGGCGCTGTTGGTCCACAAATGGGGCCATCGCAGCTGGGTTCTGCCGTGGGCGTATTTCCTCGGCGCGCAGCACGAGGTCATCGATGAGGGCGAACTGCTCACGCTCTCGTTCACCTTCCGCGAAGTCGTCGTGCAGGGTAGCAATCTCGGACTGCTCCTCGCTGACATCGCGGCTTACCGTCTCGAAACGCTCCGCGAGCTGCCGGACAAATACCATGAGATGGCCGATCAGTCCGGACCGGTGATCCGTGGCATCACGGTCCGCCAGGCCGGTGAAAACCGGTGAGCTGGTGCACCGGCTCTCCGGCCAAGCCTTACAGCCACTTGTGCTTCAAGGCGTCACCCTTGCCGTGTAGCAGTTCCGCGATGCGGTAGGTCACATCGAATCCGACATCTAAACCACAGCCCTTTACCTTCAGGGCTTCCAGTTTGGTGTCGTAGGGGAGTCCCAGTGCAATGGCAGTCGTCCAGGTGAACCGCAGCGGCTGGTTGTCCACGATCATGTGAACGTCGATCCAACGCGTCATGCCCGTGGTGCTCACCCGACGCAGGATCGTCAGCACCGTGCTACCGGGCGTCATGTATTTGCGGAGCTGGTCGATGGCTTCCTGTCGCTCGCGCTCCTTGCGGGTAATGTGGTCCGTGTGGGCGTTGTGGGTATTGTCATTCGATTCCATGATGGGAGCGAAATCACGCGACATCCGCTTCCGCCGATATGACGGGATATCCGGTGCCGCCCGATTTCCCTCGCCCGCGCTCACGCCGAGGCAAAGGCCGCCCGCGCCACTGCACGGACGGCCGGGGTGGAGGCGCGCGAAGCGCGCACAACCTTGTCCCGGCGTGATACAATGGGGCGACCGAGGCAGGCCTCGTTTTCTCCCTCAAATGAGGGCACGCATGTCGATGCGTCCGCTCAATCCGCGTGACTCGCGCCTCACCCTCGACCCGCGCGGAGTCTTGGGAGGACCGAGCGTAGCCTGGCCGGGAGCCGTAGCGTGGTCACCGGAGGTGGCTCGCGGAAGGCGGACGG
>JBDRJH010000157.1:0-4859 GCA_043815125.1 Verrucomicrobiota bacterium | reverse complement strand
GAGGGCGAGAGTTTTGTCGTGGCTGGGCGAGCCCCAGTTGGTGCACCACTCGTTGAAGATGATCGGGAGGTTTTTTTCGGATTCGGGGAGGTCGGTGAGGAGGGATTCCTGCAGCTGGACGAGCTTGTGCGTGAGCGTGTCGGGCGAGCCGGCGACGCAGGCGAGATGGGCGACGGGTGTCGTGAAGGTTTCGCCGGGTTGGAGCGTCTTGCGCCAGTGGCCGAATTCGAAATCGGCCAGTCCGCCGGAGAGGGAAACGGCATCGCCGCGTCGGGTGATCTCCATTTGCCAAGAGCCGGACCAGGCGAGTTGCGCGCCCCAGCAGACACCGGTCTCGGTGTCTTCGAGGGCGACGAAGGGGAAGAATTTGCGCACGGGCATGGTGCCGACCTGGCCGAAGCGCTCGGTCACGGTTTTGCAGCCTTCCCAGTCGCGCTCGAGATTGAGCTCTTCGAGGAACTGCGGCTGGTGGCGGCCTTCGTTGCTCCACCACGAGCGGAAGCGGTGCACGCGGAGACGCCGCGGCGCATCGTCGGAGGCGAAGGGCGTGATGCCGGCGAGCACAAAACTGGTGAGGTATTCGAGTGTGACGGGCTGGTCGCCGGTGTTGGTGAACTCGGTCCATGCGAGCAACGTGCCCTCGACGGCGGTGGCTACGAGGTGCTGGCGGGCGCGGAGGTTCGCCGATTCATTTTCCAAGGTCGTGACGACGCGGTTTTCCTCGTGGGTGCTCGAGTCGGGAGCGCGGCGGAGGTTTTGCACGGTGCCACTGTCGCGCATCGTCGTGCCCGCGAGAAAACCGCCGCCGGCGTGGTCTTCGGCGAGTTTGACCTGCACGAGGCTGTCGAACGTGACGGCGTTGCGCACGGTGTGTCGGCACTCTGGGCGGCCGGTGATGTGCGGGCGGCGAGGGACGCGTTGCGGGCCGCGGGATTCGGGGCAGAGGCGGAGTTCGGTGATGCCGTGGGCGTCGGTGACGCGATCAACGATGAGGCCGTTGAGGAGAGTGGTGTCCACGCTTGGTTATGAGGCGGGCAGCAGATCGCGAATATTTACCGGCAGTCCGGTGGCCATGGAGCGATTGGCTGCGATGCCGGTCATGATGGACAGGGCGCCGGCCTTATGTCCGGCGGCACGCTTCAAAGGATCTGCGGATGACTTTGGCGAAAAAACATCGGCGAGCATGATGGAGTCGGCACCGCCGTGGCCGCCGGAATTGGTCTCGGGCACGTCGATCTTTTGCGGCGGGCCCCAGTGGGGGCGGTAGAGCAGGGTGGTGGGCTCCAGCACTTCGTGGCCGGCGGCGCCGCGGATGTTTTTGGCGAGGTTGTGGTCGCCTTCGCCTCCGCTGACGTAGGCCTTTTCGGTGACGTCGAACTCAAGGCGTCCCTTGGTGCCGTTGAACGCGACACGGTAGCCCTCCCAAGGGGAGAAGGCGGTCAGGTGATAAGTCATGACGGTGCGGTTGCGGTAGCGAACCATGACGCCGACGTCGTCCTCGATGGAGATACCGTCGCCAAAAATGTTCAGGTCCCGGACGTAGCCGTCGGCCGACTCGCAATCCATATACATGCGTTTCAGGTCGGGTTCCTTGTGCAGGTCGAGCGCGAAGGGATCGCCTGCCGCCGCCGGGTTGTCGGTGCTGCGGAAATAGTGGCGCGGTTCGCCGCGTTCCTCGGCGTTGGCCCGGCCGTAGAAGCGCAGGTCCCCCATGGCCATGACGGTCTCGGGCTGGCTGTCGAGCCACCAGTTGACGAGGTCGAAGTGGTGGGTGGACTTGTGGACCATGAGACCGCCGCTGTTGCGTTTGTCGCGGTGCCAGCGGCGGAAGTAGTCGGCACCGTGCTGGGTGTCCAACAGCCACTCGAAATGCACGGAGGTGACGGTGCCGATGACGCCGGACTGGAGCAGTTCCTTGACCCTGGAGTTACGCGGGGCGTAGCGGTAGTTGAAGGTGACGGTGAGGTTTTTCCCGGTGCGCTCACGAGTCTCCAGGATTTGAGCACATTTATCCGAATCAATCGTCATCGGTTTCTCGGTGATGGCGTCGCAACCGGCTTTCATCGCCCTGCAGATGTAGTCGTGGTGAGTGCGGTCGATCGATGTGACGATCACCGTGTCGACCCGATGCACACGGAGCATTTCCTCGAAGTTCGCGGGGCCATAGACCGGCAGGTTGAGGTTGATGTCCGATTGCCATACGGCGGCTCTCAGAGGATTGGAGTCGCAAAGGGCGACAAGTTCGCAGGTGTCGGCATAAGTCTGCAGTATCGCGTCGCGAAACATACGTGAGCGGCTTCCGGTGCCTACGATGGCATATCTTTTCTTGGGGGACATGGTCCGCCGAGATTAACAGAAGTCAGAGAAGGTCGCTATTGCATGAGCGCGTATAAAATTACCATATTCGCGCATGATCTCGGGTTGGCAAAACAGGGTTTACCTTAATTCGGGGCGCCGAATGTATGGGCGCTTGCCGGTTTTGGGGCGCGCTCGTGGCTATTGGGAATTTCAGCTTGTTTTTAAAGGGGGCGCTCGACCTTCGGGAGTTGCGGCGGGCGATTTTGATCCGGCGAGAGCCCGGATTTATGTGTCGCATCCCGATTCTGAGCACGGTTGGACCGATGATCCGGACGGAGTGTCGGAAGTGTTTGTGCTGCATTTTGTCGAAGTGCCCGACGAACTGGCCGTGAGTGTCGGGCCGGAGAGACCACTGGTGGTCGAGCTCGATGAGGCGGAGGCCGATCGGATTGCGCGGCGCTTGGCGGAAGTGCCGCGTGATTCTGGCGGGGACAGTGTGTTGGCGTCCTTGGTGGTGCAAGGGCTGCTGGTGGAGTTGTCAGTCCTGGCGATAAGTGGAGCGGGCAGGGAGTCGCCCTTGGCGGTGCCTCCAGATCGCGTGGCGCGTGCGTTGCACTGGATGGAGGAAAACGTGAGTGGTGGCAGCGCCACGGTAAAGGGGGCGGCGCAATCGGTCGGCGTGTCGGTGGCTCATCTGCGGCGTTTGTTTGCCGAGTCGGGGAGGGCTTCACCCCGCCGGGAGCTTTTGGGGGTTCGGGTAGCGGCTGCTCAACGGTGCCTACGCGCTGGATGGCGACAGAAGCAGATCGCCACTTTTTTGGGGTTTAGCGAGGTGGGGGCGTTTTCGCGGGCCTTCACGGACTACGTCGGGGTCAGCCCCGGTCGCTGGGCGCGCGGCTGAAGGACGGGGAGGGGCTTACGTTTTATTTTCCGTCAGCATCGGACCGGAAAGTGGTTTTTTGCACGATGTGCAACAGATCGCATGGGGGCGCTATTGTTTATGTGTCGGTAGATATTCATTTCTAAACGTGCCCCATCCGTCGCCGTGAATCCCAAGCGAAGTTATGATTTTTTCGCCGCTCAAACTCCTGATTGGAGCGGCCGTGTTATTGGCGGCGGTATGATTTGGTAATATTTATTTATGAAGTATAGCAGCAATGAAGCGATGATAGCCGATGTGAGTGGTCAAATATTCAAATCGGCAAAAATAAGTCCTGAATTCATCCATGTCGGCGACTCGGATGAATTTATCATTAAGTTAGAGTTGGGTAATGGTTATACGGGTGGTGCCTCGCGCATTATGTTCGACTTTAGTTGCACATTGGGGACTTCACTGCCGACACGGCAATTCAACGAGGCCAGTGGTTATGTTGAGGCTTATGTCAGCAACCCTCATGTCGAGTATCAGATCCGTTGCTGGGATTTTGAAAACAAATATTTTGTGGATAGGGAGCACCTCCCTACCAGAGAGGCTATGCGGATGGTTGTGATCGACTTGGAGGCTGGTCTTCAGGCCGGTGACATCGTGGAGCTGCATTGGGGCGAAACGCTCGGTGGCTTTGGTCCCGGGACAAAAGTCAGCACGGTTGTTCCGCGTCCGGATTATCAGCCTCGGGTGGAAGTGCGCTACTTCGACGCACCGGACAAAGGCCTGCCTGATCACGGTCGTGATTATGCCGGTTATACACGTCCCATTCCCGACCACAGCCTAATACTCAACTACACGCTGCTGCCTCGGGAACCCAGGCGTATGCGCCTCTTGCGAAAGAGTCATAGCGCGATTCTGATCCCTTACGATGTCTTTTGGAATGCCCCTCACATCGAGGATCTGTCGACGCTTGCCGATTGCAGTGTAGCGCCCGTCAAAAACAAATTCGGTGCCTTCGATTTTAAGGATAAGAATGTGACAGTTGCTCCAAAGGGTATCGAATACCGAGAGAGCGTGAGCATGGATAACGCATTCGAAGGAATGAACATCTACTGGGGCGATATTCACTCCCATTCTGCTTACTCAATCGATTGTGCGCAGCGTTCCGGTATGGATATGACGCCTCACAACTTGATGGAGTTCGCCCGTCATCGAGCCGGTTTAGATTTTTACGCCGTCACCGACCACCATATTCCCCATATGCAACCGATCAGACATATAGGAAGAGAGAAGTGGGAGGATACAATGCAGGCAGTGGAAGCGAACCACCGGGATGGCGAATTCGTTGTGCTCCCGGCTCTGGAGTTTACCGACAACTGCGGTGATATTTGCATCTATTTTAGAAAGTCACCCACTTATGATCAAATTACCAAGAGCAAGTTTTTGAACGTATCCGATCTCTATGAGGATTTTGGTTCGGAGATGATGGCCATTCCTCATTTGCACGCCATCGGCTCTCGCCCGTTTGGGGACTGGCGCAAGGGGATCGATGGTAAGCGTCTTCCTGGGGACCTCCTAGCCACTTCGGGCCGCCGCTGATAGTCTGGCGGGATGGAAACCGCCACCGAGACAACGGAGATCGTAGATGATGGCAGGCAGCGGGACCGGCGAGGCCGGGTGAACTGGCCGCGAG
>JBDRJH010000156.1:0-10427 GCA_043815125.1 Verrucomicrobiota bacterium | reverse complement strand
CGGGCGAGGTCGTCGCCGGGGGAATTGCGATTGCCCCAGACACCGGTCCAGAAACGAGTGCCATCGCGCGGAGCGGCCAGTCCGTTGGTCCCGTCGCCGAGCGCGGCGGCGGCGGTGACGCGCTGATCGGGGCCGGTGAATTTCTGGAGCTGGCCGACCGCGATGCCGAGCGACATGAGCGCGTGCTGGCGGGCCTGTTCCGATTGGCGGGTGTTGGCGGCGACCTGCGTCTCGATTCTGGTAAAGGTCGCCAGCGACACCAAGATCAGCACCAGAAACGCCACCAGCGTGATGGTGACAAGCAACGCGAAGCCGCGGGCGGGGGCGCGACGCCCGAGCGACCGAGCCTGCGGCCTCACTGACGCCACGCTGGCGCGCGACGGACGACGGCCGCCGCGCCGGAATGCCGTCGCCAGGAAGGCCAGGAGGGGGATCAGGGAGGTGCAGGTTTCAGGTATCGCAGCGGTGAATACGAGATTCAGATCGCTCCCGTCCAATTGAAGGCCGAACCGACCTCCGCCGAGGTCGTTGTGCGTGGAGAAACCGGCGGCGTCGATGGTGGCGAGCAGAGGGTCGCCGCCGAGGGCGGAGCCGACCACGGTCGCGATGGTCCAGATGTAGTCGGAGCCCTTGTCCCAGCCGGTGAGCGAGTCGGTCGATTCGAGCCTGATGGTGAAGCCGCCCGCGTCGGCGAGGATGTTCAGGTCGCCTTGGATCTGAAGCAGATCCCAGCCGTCGGCCTGGCCTGCGGCTCCGTCGAGCGAAACGATTTCCCACTGATACACGCCGCCGTTTTCCCAGGTTTGCGAACCGGTGCGCAGAGTGCCGGCGCCGTTGCCGGGGGCGATGGTCCGGCCCGCGCCGATGGTGAGCGCGGTCGAGCCCAGGTTGCCGCTTCCGCCGATGAGACCGGAGGTGAAGGTCAACGCGCCCGTGTAGGCGGAGGTGGAATTGTAGAGAAACGCGCCTCCGTCCACCGTGACCGCGCGACCCAGCGCCGCCACCGAACTCCTGTAATCGAAAATCGCGCCGGTTTTGACCGTGATGCCGCTGGTCGCGGTCATGGTGCCGCCGGCACCCACGATCAGCCGGCCGGCGGAGACGAGCGTGGCTCCGGTGTAGCTGGTGCCCGCGGCGAATTCGAGCGTGCCCGCGCCGGCCTTCTCGACACCCCAGCCGACGCCGCCGGTGTAGATGACGCCGTTCATGCGCGCGTCCACCTCCGCGGAGCCGTCGTGAACCTCGATGATCCGCGTGCCGAGCGCCGACGTGCCGAGGTTGATGGAGTTTTGCCAATTCAAAGTGCCGTCGGCGCTCGCGGAGGAGAGCACCAGCCGACCGTTGATGCCGGTGTTGGCGATGCCCCAGGTCACGGTGGCTCCGGCGCCGCCGAGGTTGACGGCGCGGTCGGCGCCGTAGGCGGCGAAACCGCCGCTGCCGATGAACTGGAGCTGGCCCGCGCCCGTGCCAAGCGAACGCGTGAAATCCCCGGTCGCCAGTCCCAGCACGCCGCTTTCGCTGAAGGCCAGCGCGCTGGCGTCGGGCAGCGCGTCGGCATGCGCGAGCAACAACACGCCGCCGTTGACGCGGGTCTGGCCGGCGTAGGTGTTGGCGACGGCGAGTTCCAAGACGCCGGCGCCGCCCTTGGTCAGGCCGCCGTTGGAGAGTGCGCCGCGGAGGCGGGCGTCGATCGCGGCGGAGCCGTCGTAGACCCACATGGTGCGCGAGGCACCTGCGAGATTGACGGGGTTGACAAAGTCCACGGTGGCGTCGGCGGAGTTCGCTCCAAGGTAGAGCGCGCTGCCGAGGGGAACGAAGCCCGCGCTTCCCCACGTGACGGTGGCGCCCGCGCCGCCGAGGTTGACCACGCGATCGACGCCGCGGGCGGCGAAGCCGCCGCTGCCGGTGAACTGGACTTGGTCCGCGCCGGTTCCGAGCGCGCGGGTGAAGTCTCCCGCGCCCATCATGAAGACGCCGCCGCTGGCGAGACGCAGGTTGCCGCTTCCCAGCGCGGAGGCGTGGGAGGCGAGCAGCACGCCGCCGTTGACGAAGGTCTGGCCGGCGTAGGTGTTGGCGGCGGTGAGCTCGAGCGTGCCTCCGCCGGTCTTGATGATGCCGCCGTTGCCGAGCACGCCGCTGAGGCGGGAGTCGATGCGGGCGGTGCCGTCGCCGATCTGGAAGGTGCGGTCGCCGCCGTTGAGGTCGATGGCGTTCTGGAAATCGACCATCGCGTCGGAGATGGAGCCGGAGGAGAGCACGAGGAGGTTGCCGTTCGGCACGAAGTCGCCCTGCCCCCAGGTGACGGTGGCGCCGGCGCCGCCGAGGTTGACCACGCGGTCGGCGCCTACGGCGGCGAAGCCGCCGCCGGTGACGAAGCGCACCAGGTTGTCGCCATTGCCAAGTTCGCGGGTGAAGTCGCCGGAGCCGAGCGCGAGCACGCCGCCGCCGCTGCCGACGAAGACGAGGTTGCCCGCGGCGAGCGCGCCTTCGGTGCTGATCAGGAGAGCGCCGTCGTTGATCTGGGTATGACCGGCGTAAGTGTTGAGGGCGGTGAGTTCGAGCACGCCGGAGCCGTGCTTGACGAGGCTGCCGTTGCGGATGACGCCGGTGGTGCGGGCGTCGATGGCGGCGGTGCCGTTGTTGACCACGATGTTTCGGTAGGCTCCGCCAAGATTGATGGCGTTCTGGAACTCGAGGGTGGAGTCGGAGGTGGTCGCGGAGAGACGAAAGCCGGTCGCGTCGGGCACGAAGCCTCCGACGCCCCAGGCCACCTCCGCGCCTTCGCCGCCGAGGTTGACCACACGGGTGCCTCCGTGGGCGGAGAAGCCGCCGACACCCACGCCCGTGAATTGCACCTGGCCGGCGCCGGTGCCGAGCGAGCGAGTGAAGTCGCCCGCGCCGAGTTCGAGGATGCCGCCGTTGAAGGCGAGGTTGCTGTTTGCGGACAGCGCGTCGGCGGAACTCAGGCGGAGCACGCCGCCTTCGAGCCGGGTCGGGCCGGTGTGGGTGTTTTCTCCGGAGAGTATCCAGAGTCCCGCGTCGGTCTTGACGAGGGAGCCGGCGCCTTCGATGGAGCCGTCGTAGCGGCCGGTCGCCGCGTTGTTCACGGTGAGGGTCGCGCCGCCGAGAAGCACGCGCCCGGTGCCGCCATGGTCCGAGGTCAGGCCGGCGACGGTCTGGTTTTGGCCGTTGAGGTCGAGCGTGGCGGCATTGCCGGCGATGAAGGCGACCGCACCGGCGCCGAGGCCGCCGCCCGGGGCGAGACGGAGCGTGCCGTCGTGCAGGAAGGTCGTGCCGGCGTAGGTGTTGGCGGCGGCGAGGGTGAGGGTGCCGGAATCGTCTTTGGCCAGACCGCCCGAGCCGGAGATGACGCCGGTGATGGTGGTGTCGGCGGCTCCGCCGACGGCGAGGAGGTGGCCGGCGTTGTCGATGGGGCCGTTGAAGGCGAGGTCGCCGTTGACGGCTTCCCAATTTTGCGCGCCGGAAAGGGCGATGGGGAGGTTGAAGGTCTGGGTGGCGGCGGACTCGTTACGGATGCCGGTCTGGCCGATCACAAGGGTGTGCGCACCGCCAAAGGAAAAGGCGGAGGAGGACTCGGAGGCGCGAAAAAGAATGCCGCGCAGGGAGAGGCCGGCGTCGAGCGCGAGAGCGGTCTGGCCGTTGGCGGCGTCGGCATCGAAGACGACCGGCTGGTCCGCGACGGGAGCAGCGGGGTTGAGCCAGTTGCCGGCGGTGTTGAGGGTGCCGGTGCCCGCGCCGCCGCTCCACACATTGGCGGTGTTGGCGGAGTCGGAGGGGTTGTCGTAGATCGTCCACTTGAGCGCGTAGCCGGTGTCGGCCAGGAGGCCGTTGATGGCGGCTGCGGGCGTGTAGGTGGAGGTCTCGAAAAGAGAGGCGAAGGAATACGGATACCAGGCCGTGCCCGCCACCATCAAACTACCGTCGTAGGCGATCAGGGCCGGACTGCCGGAGTCTCCGCTTTCCCAAGCTTGGAACGAATGGGCGCTGTTGAGCAGATTGAGTGAAGCTCCCGCCGTGTTTGTCCCCTGCGTCCAGACCGCCGAAGTGGCGACACGGGAGACGCCGCCGTTGCTGCCGAGCATGAGGAGGGGCTGGTTGATGTAGTTGCCGCCGGCAATGTCGAGCAGGCGCAGCGGAGCGATGCCCTCCGACGCCGTCACCGCCCGCTCCAAGGCGGCGATGTTGAGGTCGCCGGCGGGCGTGGTGGCCGCAAGCGTGGACGTGCCTTGCAGGGCGATGTCCAGCACGTCGCCGTCGTTGTTCACCAAGCGAACCTGGGTGCCGAGCAACGAGACGCTGGCGTGACGCGCGCTCAGGGTGTGGAGGGGCGTGATCATGGTCACGTGGGTGATTCGCCCCGAGGGCGAGTCGCTCACCCAGCCGATGCCGGTCCAGTCGTAGCCCGCGCCGACGAAGGATGCGTCGGCGTTGCGCACCGGGGTGGCGGTGGAGAAGCCGGAGGAGTAGAGGTCGTTCACCTCGGGCGAGTATCCGGTTATGCTCATGGCGCGCAGGGTGGCGCCGACACAGAGAAGCAGAGCTAACGGGATTGTTTTCATCGGGGAGAGTAACGAGGGCTGCGGGCGCCCGAGGGAGGGCGCTTGCCGGAAATGGAAAATGGCATCTTCGTTCAGAGTGCCTGGGTGCTTACCACCACCCGGAGGAAGCGGCGTGGGTGGGCGGAGCCGATCGACGCGGGGTCCGCCACGGTGACGGGGCCGGCCGTATTTTGCGCGCCCGTGCTGGTGAAGACGACCTGCCAGTCATCGGAGGCGAGAGTGGACGTGGCCTCGACCGCGTAGGTGAGTCCGGGATCGGCGATGCGGTTGAATGTGATCTCCAGCTTCCCGGCCTGGGGGGAGACGACGGACGTCACCACGCCGGCTCCGTCGGGCTCCATGGGATGAAGGCCGAAGGCGTATTCGAGGAGGTTGCGCAGACCGTCGCCATCGGGGTCGGCTTGGGGATCGGCGGATTCGGCGGCGGGGTCGTTGGTGCCGAAGTGCAGGTAGCGCCAGCCGGCGTAGGTGGCGGGGAGATGGGGCGTGGCGGCGGCGGTGGCGGTGGTTTCGGAGTGGAGGTCGCCGTTGGCGGCGCGCACGCGGTAGTGGTAGGTTTGCGCGGGATCGAGGCCGGTGTCCGTGTAGGTGGCGGTCGCGACCTGGCCCACGACCGTGAACCCGGTGTCGGGCGAGGTGCTGCGCTCGATCACGTAGGTGGCGGCAAAGGCGGCGGGGGCCCAGGTCAACAGAGTCTCGCCGGGCTGCGGGCCGGGAGCGGCGGCCAGGGCGGAGGGCGTGGCGGGCACGGCCTGCGAGATGAGGAGTTCGCCAACGGTGAGCTGGCGTTTGGTGATGCGCACTTCGTCGAGCAGGCCGTCCCAGCCGAAGCCGATGTAAAGGGTCAGCGGGCTGTCATAAACCGTGGTCGGACCATGGCTGTGGCTGGAGGTTTGCAGCGGGCCGTTGGCCGTGAGGTTTTTCAGGTGGATGCGCAGGCCGGAGGCGGAGGTGTCGGCGGGGTTGAAGGCGACGGCGAGGTAGTAGTCGGCGCCGGGGAGGAGTTCGAAGCCGGAGTCGATGGTGACGAGGGTGCCGCCGGGCTGGCCGCCGTTGTCGTTGGCGCGGAACCGGAACAGGAGGCGGCGGGACTGTGAGCCGGAGCCTTCGCCGGCGACGAAGAGCCGCCAGCCGAGGCTGTCGCCTTCGCCATGGGTGGCGATGGTGCGGAGGCCTCCGCCGGTGGCGTGGGAGCCCAGGTTGAGGAAGGTTTCAAGGGTGAAGGGCTGCGAACCGGAGGGGAGCGCGGCGTTGTCGGCGAGGCTGAAGCGATCCTGGCCGGCGACGGTGAAACGGGCGGCGTGGTGATTGCCGAAGGGCTCGCTTGCGAGCGCGCGGGGGAAGGCGGAGCCGGGGCCGGTGGCACCGAGGGCGATCTGCGCGGGGAGCGAGCCGGACGAACCGCCCAGGGAGAGGCGGAGCTTGCCGTAGTGGTCCACGCCGAAGCCGGGACTGCGTTCGAAGCGGTAGAGAGTCGTGTCGGCGGGCACGGGCCGCGGCACGATCACGGTGCGGAAGGCGGAGGAGCGATTGCCCGCCCAGTCTTCGGCGACGACGGTGAGGCTGCGAATGCCGGGGGTGTTGAGCGTGTGGGGGAGGCTCCAGCCTCCTGACCCGGGCACGGTTTGCACGCCGAGGAGCTGGTCATCTTCATAATACGACATCGACTTGATCGGATCGAGCGAGGCGTTGGGGACCGTGCCCGATCCGAAGCCGCGCGGGTTGACGCCGATACCAATCGCCGTGCCGAGCTGGAGAACGGCCATCTGCGGCGCGATGTTCTGACCGGAGACCACCACGGTGGAAGGAGCGGCGGCGCCGGTGATGACCAGCGGCCCCTGGCGGGGAACGGTGCGCCCGGTGACACCATCATAGCCGCTGAAAGCGCGGTAGGCGCGGGCGACCGCTTCGTTCGGCAGCCAGGAGGCGGAGCCGACGGGCGTGGCGTTGTAGGTGCTCGCGGGCCCGATGGCCGGGAAGGGACTGCGGTCGCTGCCGTCGCCGGACTGCGCGTAAACCCGCTGCCCCAGCCAGCCGGAGGAGATCGGCACGTCCGTCAAGGCGAGCGGGGTGCCCGGTTCGAGCGAGGGGTAAACCCCGGCGGGCAGGCGGGTCGCGGCGGCTCCGGCGATCCATGTCCATGCCATCGACCACTCCTGACCCACAAAGGTGGTGTGTCCGACTCCCCAGTTGACGCCAAAGGCGGCGTTGCCGGGGATGGTGGCGGAACGATAGGTGGGAAATCCATAGGAACCCTGTCCCCCTGCCTCGGTGAGACTGGGGATGAGAAGCGTGTGAACCTTGCGCGCGGCAACCGGGTCCCCGGTTTCGTGATTGCCGCCCCCGCAAAGGGCGACAACAGCCAGCACGCGCTCCGGCACCGCCGGACTGAACCCCGTGGCCTCGTAGGCTCCCAGCGAAAAACCAGTCCCGATGATCGGAACATTCACCAACTCCGCACGTCCGGTGGCGGCAGCCGCCGCGGCCAGGATGGATTCAAGCGACTCGCGTGAGTCCAGACCGACACTCATATTCACGGAAATGAAGGCGAACCCGAGAGCCCGCGAGGCCTCCTGCCAAACCGGGTCTCTCACCCGATAGCGCCAGTCCTGGCCGGAACCGCCCATCATGAACACCAGACCCCGAAGCCGGGGCACATCAGCGGCCGGAGGAGTGTAGATGCGAAAATGCCGGGTGTCGGTCGTTAGCGAACCAAAGTTCATGAAGTAAACAACCGCGGAAAAATCCCGCACGGAGCCGGATGCGCCGAGCGGCATGAACAAGGAAAACACCAGCAACAACCCGGCCCGCGAGAAGGCGCGCAGGCTCTTCGTCGCGGGGGCGGGTCGGCGGAGTAGTGGTAATGGTTTCATGCGTGCAGGAGGGGCGATCCGGCGTTCATTGCAGCGTGCCGGAGGCCCAGGCGATGTTGGCCACGTCGATTTTCACGGTCGCTCCGCCCGCGCCTATCACCTCGATTTCCAGCCTGACGATGTCGCCGGCCGGCGGGGTTTCGGGAGTTCCCGACGAGGAGCGGTGGGCGATGCGCGCGAACCAGTTCAGCGGCAACAGCAGGCGGGTGCCGGCGCCGGATGCGGCCTCCACCAAGTCATAGGGCAGCGGACAATTCCAAGCGCCGGCGCTCGAAACCAGGTTAAGCGCGATGGAAGTGCCGGGGGGAACGGCCTGCGTGCGGAAGTCGAGGCCGACGCCCCACGCGCCGGCTTGAGGCTTTTCCGATGCCGCCAGCACGTAATAGGGCGCGGCCCAAGCGAGACCGATGGTGGTGTTGGGCGGCGGGCCAAACGTGATGTCGAATCGCGTCCAACCACCGGCGGCGATGAAGCTGGTCGTGGCGGTGGTGCCTGACGACAGGCTCGAACTCCATTTTGCGGGAGTCGAAACCCCGGGGACGGGCTTCCATGTGGCGGGTGTCGCCTCTGCGGGGCACTGCCGGAAGGGGATGGCAAGAAGGCTATCGCCCTGTTCGCCGTAGTCGCCGGTCAACGTGAGCCACTGGACTGCAGCGGCGGCCGACCAAGAGGCTGCGGGCCGGCGGAGTTTGACTCGCAGCGTGCCCACCCCGCCGGCCGCGATGGTTCCCGGCTGGGTCACGACTTCGACGGTGAAGCCGGTGAGCGGTGAAGCCGTCCATGCGCCGCTGAGCGACGTATCCAAAAAATTATACACATCGATGTCCAATTCGGACTCCGTCTGCGTGAAGAGGAAGCAGCCGCCGGAGTGGTTGTTCTTGAAGCGGTCCGCGGTTCTGAAGTCGGCCACGACAGGACACAGATCGCCGGGAGCGGGCCGACTGAAGGCGGGCCGGGCAAGGACGGGGTCGCGCGCGATCGACTGGAGCGTGGACAGAGGCAGCACGCACCAGACGGGGTCGCGTCCGATGGAGATGCTCGTCGAGGGCGGGAGGCTGCGACCCCACAGGTCGAACAGCGCGGCGCCCGTCGGAGGAGTCCAGGAAACGGTCGCACCGCTCTCGGACCAAAGCACGAGGACACCTTTGTGCGCGCCATCGGGCCGCGACGTGAAGGACCAGCCTTCGAGACCGGCGGACAGGTTTTTCAACTGACCTGCCGGCCGGGCGCCGGCCAGCAGGCGGCCCGCCGCCGCCAGAGCGAGGTAGCCGGAGCGCGGTTGCAACGTGCCGGCGCGAAGCACGCCCCACTGCTGACCGACGATCTCGGAAACCTGGACGAGGGTGAAATAATAAACCCGCTCGTGCCCGTCGTGGATGCCCCGCGCGTAGATCTTGGGAATGTCTCGCGCCTGCTCGCGCTCGGCATCCGCCGTCAACTCGGTCCCGCCGGTGACCGCGGCGTAGGAGCCGTAGCTGGCTTCGGAGACCCAGACGGGGCGGGAGCCGGTGTAGGGATCGAGCGCCTCGCGTTTGGCCACCCAGTCGGCGTCCGAGCTGTGGTTGTGGTAGTTGTAGAGGTCGATCGCGTCGAGGTAGCCGTTGCGGTGCAGGGATTCGACGGGGGCGTGGCCGAGTCCCATGGTGGCGAGCGCATCGGAACCGGTCGAGCGGAGGGCGAGGGCGAAGATCTTCATGGCGGAAGCGATCTCGGAGCCGAGGTGCATGCCGCCGATGCCTTCGGGTTCGTTCCACCCCTCCCACGCGCTCACGCGGCCTCCCGCGCGGGTGGCGACGTGCCGGACAAAGCCATGGTAGTCGCGGAGGTCGGAGGGGAATTTTTTGTTGATGCGCGTGCCCCAGTCGGCGGGCACAACCTTGCTGGGCGGCGTGCCGGGCTCGATCATCGTGAGCAGGTCCAGCCCGCTCTGACGGGTGGCCAGGCGCAGCAGGTCAAACGAGTCGGCGGCGGCAGTTCCGCCCTCCAGCCACTGTCCGTTCTGGTCGTCCCATTGCCAGGTCCAGGCGGTGGCGTCGCGGATGCCGTTGACCCCGGCCAGGGCGGCCAGGCTGGCGGCGTCCCCGATGTCGCCGATGTTTCCGAGGATGTAGCGGTTCGTGAACTGGGTGTGCAGGCACACCGGGCTGTCGTCCGGCACGGGCGCGAGCAGGGGCTCGATGACGGCGAAGGTGGCGGCAAGCGCGCTTCCGAAGAAAACGCGGTAGTGGCCGACTGGATACTGGTCGCCGAGCGCGATGCCGCCGGAGGCGGAGCCGGAGGCGACGCTGGCGCCGTCGATATTGCGAACCGTCCACGCGCCGGTGTGTCCGGGGATGGCCGGGATGACCACGCTGTCGCCGCGCAGGAAAACATTGCCGGGCCGGTGCGACAACGCTGCCGGTATGCCACGCGCGACGGGGTCCGGGGCATGGATGAAATGGTTCAGGGCGGGGGGCGCCGGCCGCGATAGTAACCCCGGAGTCGGCATGGAAACGGACGCCGACCGCGCCGAAGGCCGGATTATTCAGCGCGCCCACCTGGACGGCGGTCAGGCCGGCGAGCGGCTCGCCGTTGACGAGGACGTCCACAGTGCCCGCGTCCCGGTCATATTCCAGCTCCAGCAGGCGGAAGTCGGAGGCCGAGAAGGCCGGAATCGTCGATGAGCCGAGCGACTGCGACGTCCCGTTTTTGAAGAGGGTGATCTGGCCGCTGCGGCGCATGATGAGCAGCAGCGGATTCTGGGTGTTGAAGAAACTGGAGGTGGCGCCGGAAGCGGGCGTGGCGGATGCGAGAAGGGATATCCCGGCCCAGCTGGTGTTTTCTCCCAGGCGCACGTCGGCCGACAAGGCAAGGCGTCCGCTTGCGAGATTGGAGACGGGCAGCTTGAACTCGGAAGCACCGGTGGCGGCGGTGGTGACGACGCCGTTGGCAAACACGGCGGACGCGCCGTCCACTCTCCAAGCCGGCCGTTTGC
>JBDRJH010000155.1:0-10037 GCA_043815125.1 Verrucomicrobiota bacterium | reverse complement strand
CGATGCGGTCTGAATCGATGAGCTCGGGGATGGATGTGCGCCAGAGGTAGGAGCCGACGACAAACGGGGTGAGCTCGCGCTCAAGGTCGGAGGTGTCACGATTGAAGCCGAACCAGTGGTCCTGGTTGAAAAAGTCGTCGGCTTTGTGGCTGCCGTAGGCCCAGAGGGCGACGCCGTCGATGCCGGTGAGCATGGCCAGCACGGTGTGGACGGGCACGAACTGGGGCAGGCGTAGGTTGTCCTTGTGCGAGTTGTATTCGGTGATGAACGCCGGTTTTTTGACGCCGTCGAATTCGCGGGCGGTGAGCATGCTGGCGATGATGTTGACGCCGCAGTCGCGAATGGGGGACACGTTCATGAGCTTTTCCGCGGTCTGGCGGCCGCGTTCGCCGTGGGGCCAGTAGTGCTGGAGATCCAGCAGGTCGAGTTTCTCGTGGGCGGTCTGGCGGATGAGGCGGTCGCCCCGGATCCAGCCGTTGTCGGAGATGAGGTGCTTGGTGTCGCCGACCTCCTCGCGGATGGTCTTGCGCATGATGTCGTGGAAGCGCCGCTGCATGGCGTCCGCGAAGAGAATGATGTCCTGCTGGCGCTGGTTGGGGATGAACTTGTCCTTCCAGGTCGGGAAGACGACGTCGTTGATGGCGACGGTGCCTTTGACGGGATCCTCGCCGTCCAGCAGAGCGGAGCCCCAGGCTTTGGCGATGCCGGCGCGGTCGGTGTATTTATTCGCGAGGAAGGTGTTCCAACGCGTCTTGATCTCGGCGGCGTAGGGGCCGGTGTGCCGCGTCCAGTTCTGCCAATGATGGCGGGAGTAGGCGTGCTGCTCGTTGCCCAGTTGCAGCGAGATGATGGCGGGCTCGTCCTTGTAGGCGAGGCCGGTGTAGGGGTTGACGTGATTGAGCAGGTTGGTCGTGAACGTGCGCTGGTAGTCGATGAAGTCGTCGATGATGATCATCATTTCCCGGCTGCCGCCGGCCTTGCGGAACAACTCGGTCGCACCACCCTTGCCCGCGCTGGCAAGGCTGAGGCACATGTGGAAGTAGATGCCGAGTTTCTTGCCCTCGGCGATGAAGCGGTCGCGGTTTTCCAGCGCCACTTCGTTGATGCCTTGGCCGAACACGCCCTGCTGCATCCTGTTGTCGGCCACTTGGCAGCGTATGGCATTGACGCCGAGCGCCTTCATGCCGGTCAGCACCTCAACCATCTCCTCGGTGGGGATGACGCGTTTCGGGTCGTTGAGAAAGGTCGCGTAGTTGACGGTGTAGAATGTCGCGGGGGTGCCGTCTTCAAAGACCAGTCGTTGCGTTTGCGGATCCACGCGCACGAAGCCGTGGGCTCCGGCGGGGGTGGATACAAGATCCGCGGGTGTGGCGGAGATGAGGCCTATGGGGGCCGGCAGTGCGGCGGCCGTCGCGGCATGGGGAGTGATGATGGCGCCGATACTCGCGGCACCTAGGCACAGGGTTAGGATGGAGTTTTTCATGCAAAAAATTGGGTTGGGGGAGAGGGGCTGATGGCGTGATTACTCGCCGTTCCAAAACATCCACGAGGCGCTGCCGCGAGTGGAGAGACTGTATAGTCTGTGGTCTTCGCCATCGATCATGCCGACCGATCCGTCTAGGAAGAGAACCTGCACGTGGTTGCCGTCGGCGGGCAGGATGGTGCTTTGGACTTCCCCGGGACTCGCGGAATATTTCCACGTCAGGGAGGTGGGATAATAAAATGAATTGAACAGCAGGGCCGTGCGTGAGGGGTTCACGGCCTGCGCCATGTTGGTGATGCCCATGTAGGCGGGTTTGCTCGGCCGGTCACCGATGTAGGTGTTCATCGCATACGACGTGGCGGAGTTCTCGTTGTCGTCGCCATTGAACGCCTCCATCAGGGGGCAGACCAAGACGCTGCGGAGGTCTTTGGGGGGCACGACTTCGGAATCCCTCACGAGCGTGGTCCAGGTCTTCTTGGTGTTGTTGTCCCAGGCGGATGGGATGGAACCGCGGTTTTCGTTCGAATACATGCGCACGATCATGCCGATCTGGCGCATGTTGTTCAGCGACTTCGCCACGCGTGAGCTTTTGATCGAGCTGCTGACGACGGGTGTGACAATGAGCGCCAGCACGCCGATGATGGCGATGGTCACAAGTAACTCGATGAGCGTGAAGCCGCGGGGACGCGATAGCGGGGTAGCCGGCGCTGGGGTCATGTTGATGGAGTGTTAGGGGGTTGTTTCTTCTGTCAATATTATTGAGCCTTAATTTTCAGTATTGAGAGGTCATTAATCTGCACAGCCTATGGGGTGGGGTTGGGGGCCAGCGGGAGCTGCCGTGATTAGGCGGGCACCGCGGGGCTGGTCGCGCGAAGAGGCGAGGCCGCGGAAAGGTCGCGGGCGTTTCGTGTCCAGGGGACGATGTCGCTGGTTTCCAGCAGGTGGCGCTGTAGCCGCTGCCGGAGTCGGTCGCGGTCGGCGGCCAAGGTGGGGTCGTCGATGCGATTGATGGTTTCTCCCGGGTCGGTCGTCAGGTCGTAGAATTCGTCGCGCTCATAGAGCCGGACAACCAGCTTGTGCCGATGGGTGCGGCACATGATCGCCTTGCCGTGCGCCTTGTGGTCGATGGACTGTATCTGCAGGCGCGGGTAGTAGAGGTAGTCCTTGAGCACGTGGCCGGCGTCGTCCTCGATGGCGCAGTGGTTCTCGTCGCGCATGCGTCCTCCACTGCAAAAGACGGCGTCGCGATGCGGGAGATCGTGTTGCAGGAGGGGGAGCAGGGATTGCCCGAAATGGCTGTAGCCGGGATTGATGCCGGCGAGGTCGTAAACGGTGGCGGTGAAATCGATGAGCTCCACCAGTCCGTTGCGGATTCCGTTGCATCTGCCATGGCTCGCCGGCGGCTTGAAGATCAGGGGCACGCGGGTGATGCAGTCCTCAAAGAGGTTTTGGGTTTTCTCGACCAAACCGTAGTCGCCGGTGTAGTCGCCGTGGTCGGAGAAGAGAAAGAATGCCGTGTCGTCGTATTGCCGGGTGTCCCGAAGGGCCTGCAGGATCAGTCCGGCCTGCGCGTCGATGCGCGAGCACATGCCGTAGTAAGTGGACCTGAGCTGTTCCCACCAGGCCTCGCTCCGATTGTCCAGGTGCAGCTTTTGGCGTAGCATGTCATGCATCCGGGGTTTGCCGCTCAGGGTTTCCGGCAGGATGCGCGGCGGAATTTTCTCTGGTTCGGTTGCGCTGAAGAACGGCTCCTCGACCCCGTAGGGAGGATGTGGATACTCCAGCGGCAGGAAAATGCAAAACGGCCTTTTGTCCGCATGGTTTCGAATCACGTCCGCGGCGGCCATCACGTGGGACCAGTCGCTGTCGAGGTAGACGTCCTCATGCGGTTGTTTTTCCAGCCGACCGGCGAAGAACGAGTAGTCCGGGTGGTCGCCGTTTGGTTCGCGCCAGGATTGGTCGCTGTGGAGGTTGGCGTGGTTCACCTCGGCTTCGTGCCGAACGTGATGCGATGCCTCGTAGGCGACGGGGTCGGATACGAGGTCGTTTTTACCGCCCCACCAGACGAAATAGCCGGCCTGCTTCAGGCGTTGCAGCAAGTTGGGTTCCTCCCGCTGGAGGAGGTGGCCCATCGTGCGGTGCCCGCGGGTATGGGGATACCAGCCGGTCATGAACGAGCAGCGGCTGGGCGTGCAGACCGGGTTCTGGCAAAAGGCGTTGGCGCAGGAGATGGCGTCGCTGGCGACCAAGGCGTCCAAATTGGGGGTGTGCACCGCGGCGTTGCCCATGTGCCCCAGGGCCTCGCCCCGGTATTGATCGGGAATGAAGAAGACCAGGTTGGGCAGGCGTTGGCCGGTGGGGGGCATGAGGCCTGTATTTAATATTGACATTGCTTGGTCAATACAGAAAATGTAAAATCGTTTTTCAGTATAACACCCAAATAAATACCTCACATGAATTCAAAACTCAGCATCGGCCTCGGCCTCTTGGTGGCAGCGTTCTCGGTATCAGTGGCTTCGGCGGACGCGTTCCTATTGCAAGACGACTTTACCTCGATCGACACAACCAGCGTGTGGACCAATTCGAAAACCCCCGGCGCAAACACGGTGTCTGTTCCTTTCGGAACCACCGACGCACGCTTCACTGTCGGCAGCCCCAACTCGTCGCAGAGAACGTTCCTGACCACGCAGGCCACGAACATCAATCCCTTCGACGGAGTGCTCACGGTCAATCTGAACGGTCTGTCCGCGGACGCGGGCGTAGCGGCGCCGACCGGAAACGGAAACCGGACGTTTTTCGCGATGGTCGGCATGGCCAACAACGACACGGTGGCCAATTTTTACGCCACGACCGGCACGAGCACACTGAATGAGAATGGTGCGCTTGCCCTGCTGGTGAAGCTCGGCAGCAGCGGCTCATACACGATGGAGGTCATCGACTATGGGGCGAGCACGGTGTCGGTCAGCTTTGGCCTGACCAGCATCCCCACCGATATCAGCTTCGAGATCGACGGTGCGGCCAAGACGTGGAGCGCGACGTTGACGGGATCCACGTTTGTGGGTGGTGGCGCGACCCAGGCGGGCACATTTTCGAACTACACCGAGGGATCGGTTTCCCGCCTGTCGATCGGGGCGGTGAACCTCGGCGGGGCCAGCGGTGACTACAGCTCAAGCGGAACCACCTATTATCTGGATGGTATTTCGATCTCCCAGGCCGCCATTCCTGAACCGTCCGCCACGGTAGCGCTCATGGGGCTGGGTGCGCTGGTGCCCTTGATGGGGCGCCACTTCTCGCGTCGCTCCGTTGCGGAGCGGAAGTGAGTCTGTCGCGCCGTCTCCTCGCGAACCAAGCAAGGCCTCGCTGACGGACCTTGGTTCGCGGGAAAGGCCTGTCCGCGGGAGGGCTGGCTGGCGGTGCCATTGACTTGGTGAGATAACTTTGATTTCCAGCACAGACACGTGATGGAAAATGGTTCGCCCAATCAAGAAGACGGTCCGCAAAAGAAATGGAAGTGGCGTGTCACCCGCACCGGGCGCGTGGCCGATGCACTGCGCGAGGACATCACTTCGGGGGTTTTCCGCAGCAACCAGAAGCTGCCCACGTTCGACGAGCTGACGCTGAAATACGGGGTCAGTCGCTTCACGATTCAGAGTGTTGTCAACCAGCTCAAAAAGGAGGGGTTCATCTACGGCATACCGCGCAGCGGGCTCTATGTGGCCGAGGCGCCGCCTCATCTGAACTGTGTGGGATTGGTGTTTTCGACCGCTCCGGGGAAAACGGATTGGCCGCGTTTTTGCGCCTTGGCGAAGGATGCGGTGTCGCGGTTGGAATCGGCCAGCGGCTACAGGATCCGGACTTACCACAACGTGGACGGGCTCAACCCGAGCCCGGAATCGAAGGCGCTGAAGGGCGATATCATGCAGCGCAGGCTGGCCGCGGTGATCACGTTGCTGGATGCGACCAAGATCGTGGAAACACCGCTTTTCCAGGATTTGCAGATACCGGTTTACTCCCTGTTTTCGCTTTCCAGGCAGTTCAAGCTTCCCGCGGGGGTTTCGACCTTGGAGCCTAGCTACGAGCTGTTTGTTCAGCAGTCGCTGGGTAAGTTCAAGCTGCATGGCTGCCGCCGCCTGGCGTGGTTGTCGATACCTCCGATTCGTCACGACCAAGGGTATTTTGAAGAGTCGGGTTTCAAGACCAAGCCGCATTGGCTGCTGCAACTGCCGCGCACGACGGACGATCATGTCCATGCGATCGTAAGCCTGTTGTTCGACCAACCCGCGTCCAAGCGTCCCGACGCGTTGATGCTGGCGGACGAGAACCTCGTGCCGGGCGCGCTGCGAGCTTTGGCCGACATGGGCTTAAAGCCCGGAAGGGATCTTGAGATCGTCGCCCACATGAACTGGCCTTCCCACAGGAAGGATCTTGATCCGGCGATCAGTTGGCTGGGCTACGACGTGGAGGAGGCGTTGGGTTTCGCGTTGCAGCAGATCCAAGCCTCTGGCGAGGCGAGTCGGGGGGCGCATCATCGGATGAAGCCCAGATTCAAGCCGTAGATCGCATCGGGCCGGGGAGGGGAGCTGTGAGTCCGCGTTTGAGTAAAGTCGTAGTCGCGAGCGCCAGCGAGTGGATCAATCGCTCCGCTCGCTGGCGCTCGCGGCTACGCTCCCAAAAACACCGATAGTTTTATTTAAGGAGGCTCTGAAAAACCGCCGTCCCGTGCGCTGATCAGCCTGTAGGAGGGGCTTTATGCCCCGTGTTGTCCGCTTGCGTGACAAAAACACGCCCCGTTCACGCCACCACGCCCAACAGATCGGGCCATAACGTCCCTCCGGCACAAAGCCGGAGACGTGTTTCAGAGCTTCCTGAAAATGCTATCGTTGTGCTACGCGGCGTGGAGAGCGGCGTCCGAGGCATGCTGGGGGCGCAAAAAAACCCCGGCCGCATGAGGCGGACGGGGGTTGGATGAAGATGCGGGAAAGCGGTGCGCGTTTGGAGCGCGGCCGGTGGAGCGGCTTACTTCTTCAGCACCGCGGTGATGCGGGCGAGGGCGGTCTCGACGTTGGCGCGGCTGTTGAAGGCGCTGATGCGCACGTGCCCTTCGCCGCAGGTGCCGAAGCCGGCGCCGGGGGTGCAGACGACCTGGGCCTCATTGAGCACTTTGTCGAAGAAGGCCCACGAATCGGTGCCGGTGTTGATCCAGATGTAGGGGGCGTTGTCGCCGCCGATGCAGCTGTAGCCGAGGCCGGTCATGGTGTCGCGGATGAGCTTCGCGTTGGCCATGTAGTGGGCGACTTTTTCTTTGATCTGGCTCTGGCCGATCTCGGTGTAAACGGCGGCGGCGGCCTTTTGCACGGGGTAGGAGACGCCGTTGAACTTGGTCGTGTGGCGGCGGTTCCAGAGGGCGTGCACGGGGTGCGCGTTGCCGGCGGTGTCGTAGGCGTGTAGTTTCTTGGGCACTACGGTGAAGGCGCAGCGGGTTCCGGTGAAGCCGGCGTTCTTGGAAAAGCTGCGGAATTCGATCGCGCACTCGTCGGCGCCGGGGATCTCGTAGATGGAGTGGGGGATGGCCGGGTCCTGGATGAAGGCCTCGTAGGCGGCGTCGAAGAGGATGATGGCCTTGTGCTCCTTGGCGTAGGCGACCCAGGCGGCGAGTTGCTCGCGGGTGGCGACCGCGCCGGTCGGGTTGTTGGGGAAGCAGAGGTAGATGAGGTCGGCCGGGGTGGAGGGCACGGCGGGCACGTAGCCGTTGGCGGGCGTGGAATCGAGGTAGGTGATGCCCTTGTAGCGGCCGTCGAGGTTGGCGCCGGTGCGGCCGGCCATGACGTTGGTGTCGACATAGACGGGGTAGACGGGGTCCGGGATGGCGAGCTGCAGGCCTTCGGTGGCGAAGATTTCCTGGATGTTGCCGCAGTCGCACTTGGAGCCGTCGGAGACAAAGATCTCGTCGGCGGAGATGGCGCAGCCGCGGGCTTGGAAGTCGTGCTTGGCAATGGCTTCGCGCAGGAAGGCGTAGCCCTGCTCGGGGCCGTAGCCCTTGAAGGTGGCGCGGTCGGCCATCTCGTCGACGCCGGCGTGGAAGGCCTCGGTGCAGGCCTGGGGCAGGGGCTCGGTGACGTCGCCGATGCCGAGGCGGATGACGGGCTTGTCGGGATTGGCGGCGACGAAGGCGTTCACGCGCTTGGCGATGTCGGAAAAGAGGTAGCTGGCCTTGAGTTTCAGGTAGTGCTCGTTGATGCGGATCATAAGGGTGTGTTTCGGTGAAAAACTTGAATAAGCGTCGCCGCTGTCCTTTGTTCAAGCCTCGCGTAACCTCTCCCGTTCGCCTTCCACTAGCCCGGCCCATGCAACTCATCACCTCGGTATTCGAAATGCAGACCCTGGCCGAAGATCTCCGGTCCAAGGGCCAGATCATCGGTCTGGTGCCGACCATGGGCGCCCTTCACGAGGGGCACATCAGTCTGGTCCGCACCGCCGCCGAGCATGCCGACACCGTGGTGGTTTCGATCTTCGTGAACCCGACCCAATTCGGCCCCAGTGAGGATTTTGCGAAATACCCGCGCACCCTCGAGGCGGACATGAAACTCTGCGAGGACGCCGGTGCCGACATCATTTTCGCCCCCACCGCCGACCAGCTCTACCCGCGCGGTTACTCGACCTACATCACCGAGGAAATGATCGCCAAGCCCCTCGAAGGCGTCTCCCGGCCGGTGCATTTCCGCGGCGTCACCACCATCGTGGCCAAGTTGTTCAACATCTGCCGGCCCGACCTCGCCGTTTTTGGTCAGAAGGACGCCCAGCAGGTCGCCGTCATCAAGAAGATGGTCAACGACCTCAACTTCACCGTCGACATCATCACCGCGCCCACCGTCCGCGAGACCGACGGTCTGGCCATGAGTTCGCGCAACCGCTACCTCACCGCCGGCCAGCGTCAGGAGGCCCTCGCCCTCAGCCGCGCCCTCTTCAAGGCCCGCGACATGGTGGCCGCCGGCGAGCGCCGCGCCGACCGTCTCGTGGCCGAGGCTACCCACATCCTCAGCCAGCAGCGCCGCGTGCGCGTCATCTATGTTTCGCTGGCCGACCGCTGCACCATGGAGCCGATCCGCGAGGTTCTGCCCGGCAAGGCCATTTTGGCCATCGCCGCCTGGGTCGACGAGGTGCGCCTGATCGACAACATCGTGCTTTGACCCCACCGCGTTTTCCCGCGCCGCATCGCCCCACGCCATCTCTTCTCCATGACCCGCGACTACGACGTTCTCGTGATCGGCAGCGGCATCGCCGGCCTCAGCTTCGCGCTCAAGGTCGCCCGCCTTGGGCACTCGGTGGCCATCATCACGAAAAAGACCAAGGCCGACTCCAACACCAACTACGCCCAGGGCGGCATCGCCGCGGTCATGGATCCGGGCGACGATTTCAACAAGCACATCGCCGACACCCTCACCGCCGGCGACGGTCTTTGTGATCGCAAGGTCGTCCGCCAAATCGTCAGCGAAGGCCCCGCGCGCATCCAGGAACTGATCGATCTCGGCCTGCGCTTTTCCAAGGACACCAAGGGCGGCTACGATCTCGGCCGCGAGGGCGGTCACAGCGAGCGCCGCATCCTGCACGTCAAGGACATGACGGGCAAAGCCATCGAGGACGCCCTCCTGCGCGCCGTCGCCCGCGAGCCCCGCATCGCCCTCTTCGAGCACAACTTCGCCATCGACATCATCACCAGCCGCAAGCTCGCCCGCAACGCCCTGCCCAGGCCCCGCCAGTTTCGCGGCGAGGATCGCGTGCACGGCGCCTACGTGCTCGACGTGCTCGACGGCCGCGTCGACGTCTTCCGCGCGCCCGTGGTCATGCTCTCCTCCGGCGGTGCCGGGCAGGTCTACCTCTACACGACCAATCCCGACATCGCCACCGGCGACGGCATCGCCATGGCCTACCGGGCCGGCGTCGAGGTGCGCAACATGGAGTTTATTCAATTCCATCCCACCGCCCTCTACTCGCTCACCGGCAAACGCTTTCTCATCAGCGAGGCCGTGCGCGGCGAGGGCGCCATCCTGCGCAACATCGCCGGCGAGGCCTTCATGTCCCGCTATCATCCGCTGGCCGACCTCGCGCCCCGCGACATCGTCGCGCGCGCCATCGACAACGAGATGAAGACCTCCGGCTCGCCCCACGTCTGGCTCGACATCACCCACCGCAACACCGCCTTCCTGCGCAGCCGTTTTCCTCAAATCTACAAAACCTGCAAGGCCGAGGGCATCGACATCGCCCGCCAGATGATTCCCGTCGTGCCCGCCGCCCACTACACCTGCGGCGGCGTCGCCACCAACCTCTCCGCCGAGACCGGGCTGCCCGGCCTCTATGCCTGCGGCGAGGTCGCCTGCACCGGCCTGCACGGGGCCAACCGGCTCGCCAGCAACTCCCTGCTCGAAGCCGTCGTGCTCGCCCACCGCGGCGCCGCTTCCGTCGATCGCTATCTCCGGACTCACCAGACGCGATCACGCGTGGAACTCTATCCCTGGCGCGACCAAAGCGGCAACGACCGCGACGAGCGCGTCGTCGT
>JBDRJH010000154.1:0-3238 GCA_043815125.1 Verrucomicrobiota bacterium | reverse complement strand
AGCAGCTTGCCGAGAAGTCCAACTTCGTCGAGACCGCCCTGCTCGTCATGAACGGCGAACTCCCCACCGGGCAGCAGCGCGCCGACTTCTCCAAGCTCCTCACCGAGCACGCTCCGCTGCGCGAGGGCATGGTTCGCTTTGTGCAGAGCTTCCCCCGTGACGCGCACCCCATGGCCGTGCTCTCCGCCACCCTGAACGCCCTCGGCGCCTACTACCCGCACCTCGCGAGCAACAATCATCAGAACGACCTCGCCCACTTCGACGAAGCCGCCGCCATCGCCATCTCCAAGGTCCGCACCATCGCCGCGCACACCTTCCGCGTCAGCAACGGCCTGCCGCTCAACTACCCCAAACCCACCCTCGGCTACTGCGAGAACTTCTTGCACCTGATGTTCTCCAAGCCCTACGAGGAATACGTGCCCACCCCCGAGGTCGCCTCCGCCCTCAACCTCTTCCTGCTCCTTCACGCCGATCACGAGCAGAACTGCTCCACCTCCACCGTGCGCATGGTCGCCTCCGCCGGGGCCAACCTCTTCGCCTCGGTCTCCGCCGGCGTCAACGCCCTGTGGGGTCCCCTCCACGGCGGCGCCAACATGGCCGTCTTGGAAATGCTCAAGGCCATCCACGCCGACGGTGACGACGGCACCCGCTTCATCGCCGCCGCCAAGGAGGGCAAGGGCGCCCGCCTCATGGGTTTCGGCCATCGCGTTTACAAGAACTATGACCCGCGCGCCAAGATCATCAAAGCCTCGTTCTACAAAGCGCTCGCCTCGCTCGGCATCAAGAACGACCCGCTGCTCGACATCGCCATGAAGCTCGAGGAGTGCGCCCTCAACGACGACTACTTCGTCTCCCGCAAGCTCTACCCCAACGTCGACTTCTACTCCGGCCTGATCATGCGCGCGCTCGGCATCCCCGAGAACATGTTCACCGTCATGTTCGCCATCGGCCGCATGCCCGGCTGGATCGCCCAGTGGCGCGAGGTCGCCCAAAATCCCAAGCTCAAGATCTACCGCCCCCGCCAGATCTACACCGGCTCCGCCCAGCGCAACTTCATCCCGATGAACCTGCGCCAAGGCTGAGGCGTGATAGCGCTTCGGGCGCCGATTCAGCGCCCGCCAAAAAAAGCCGGACCCTGGTCGTCCGGTTTTTTTGTTGTCCGCATGGGAAGGCACCGACCCCGCGGATGCGTTCCCGCAATGGCACCGGGGGGGCTTTGGCCGAATAAAAACTAACCAGACAGGTTAGTTTTTATGGGGGCCGCTTGCGGCGACGTTCCGCGAGGAACGCAGGGGCCTCGCTGGCGAAGCCCGTTGCGTGCACGTCGAGGCATGGCGCGTAGGATGCGTGGTTTATCGGTTGAGCCAGGCGTTGCCGGCGATGCCCGTCCGGCGGTGATCGTCTTTCTTAAAGCGTCAGATTCGGTGGAATAAAAACTAACCTGTCTGGTTAGTTTTTATTTGGACTGCTTGCAGGGATATCCGCGGGCCTCGCAGGGGGGCTCGCTCGCGGTGGCCGTTGCGCAATGTTTAGCTCGTGGGCCGACCGGCGGTTGGGCAAACGCAGCCCGGGCGCGGGCCGACCAGGCGCGACGGTGCGAAACGTTGCCTACTTGCGGTTGAACTGCTTCGCACCGATGTCGCGACGGTAGACCTTGGTCGCGCATTGGATTTGCTCGCACAAGGCGTAGGCGGCGTCGGCGGCGGCGCGCAGGGTCGGGGCGAGCGCGGTGACCCCGAGCACGCGTCCGCCGGCCGTCACGATGTCGCCGGCGGCGTTGCGGGCGGTGCCGGCGTGCAGCACGTAGGCGCCGGCGGGCGACTCGGCGGGGAAGGTGATGACGTCGCCCTTCGGGTAGGCGTCGGGGTAGCCCTTGGCGGCGATGACCACGCAGACGGCGGATTCGGGACGGACCTCCAGGGTGGTGCCGGCGAGTTGTCCGCGGGCGGCGTCCCAGAGGATGCGCAGCAGGTCGTTCTTGATGCGGGGGAGCACGACCTGGGTCTCGGGGTCGCCGAAGCGGGTGTTGTATTCGAGCACGCTCGGGCCGTCGGGCGTGAGCATGATGCCGATGAAGAGGGTGCCGCGGAAGTCGATGCCCTCGTCGGCGATGGCGTTGACGGAGGGTTTCACGATCTCGCGGTCGATGCGCGCGAGCAGCTCGGGGGTGACGACTTCGGCGGGCGAGTAGGTGCCCATGCCGCCGGTGTTGGGGCCGGTGTCGCCTTCGCCGATGCGTTTGTGGTCCTGCGAGACGGGCAGGGTGAGGTAGTCGCGTCCGGAGACGACGACCAACACGGAGGTTTCCTCGCCGCCGAGGCAGTCCTCGACGAGGATCTGGCTGCCGGCCGAGCCGAATTTGTTGCCGGCGAGCATGTCGCGCACCGCGGCCTCGGCCTCGGCGAGCGAGGTGGCGACGATCACGCCTTTGCCGGCGGCGAGGCCGTCGGCCTTGATGACGATGGGCGCGCCGCGTTCGCGGATGTAGGCGAGGGCGGGGTCGATCTCGGTGAAGATGCCGGCGGCGGCGGTGGGGATGCCGTGTTTGAGCAGGATCTGCTTGGTGAAAATCTTGGAGGCTTCGAGGCGGGCGCCGTCGGCCTTGGGGCCGTAGGCGGGGATGCCGGCCGCGGTCAGCGCGTCGACCAGGCCGAGCGAGAGCGGCACCTCGGGGCCGACGATGACGAAGTCGACCTTCTCGGACTGCGCGAGCGCGACCAGGCCCGGGATGTCGTCGGCGGCGACGGGGAAGCAGGTGGCGTCGGCGGCGATGCCCGCGTTGCCCGGCGCGCAGAGCAGCCGGGGGGCGGCGGGGGAGGCGGCGCAGGCCTTGGCCAGGGCGTGCTCGCGGCCGCCGGCGCCGACGATGAGGACGTTTTTGGGTAGGTCGTTCGAGGGAGTGGACATGGCAGCGTAACAGCGAGAACGACGGCAGGGTCAAGAACGAGCATTTTTATGCCCGAAGGTGAGACCGCGGGGTTAGGGCGCGGCGACCGGCTCAGCTGTCGGGCGAGAAGCGGGCGATGGCGGCGATCTGGTCGGCGATGTCGCGGTCGCCGCGGCAGCGGGGCATTTTGTTCTGGCCGCCCCATTTTCCGCTCTCGCGCATCCAGTTCTCGAATACGCCGGGCATGACGAGGCGCACCACCGGCTCGGTGAGGCCGCCGCCCTGGCGTTTGGCCTCGTAGTCGTCGTTGAGGCGTTGCAGCTCGGCGTCGAGCTCGGCGGCGAGCACGGG
>JBDRJH010000153.1:0-2162 GCA_043815125.1 Verrucomicrobiota bacterium | reverse complement strand
GCGGGCCTTCCTTGATGATCGTGGCGCGCGCCTGAAGTTGGTGCTGCCCGCCGGCGGTTCGGCGGAGTATTCGGTGCCGGGCGGCACGGTGCGACGTGAGCCGTGCGGCGAGGTGCCGGGCGGACGTTGGGTGCGCGCCGGGGCAGGGGAGCAGGCGGTGGGTTTTGCCAGCGACGCGCTTTACGGTTTCGACACGAAGGCGGACGAGTTTCGCGCGACGATCGCGCGCGCTTCGCGCTACGCGAGCGACGTGAAGCGCGCGCCCGACGAACAGCCGTGGCAACCGTGCGCCGACCTCGGCGAGCATCGTTTCCGCGCGCTGCTCACACCCGACTTGGACGCGCTGCCGCATCTGGCCGACGCGCTGGAGGAGCCGCCGGTGGTGCTGACAGTGCCGGCGCATCTTCCCGCTTCAGGCTCGATGTCTGTGCCGACCGGCTCGCTGCTGAGCTTCGATAACAAGGGTCTTCGCCTTCTGGCGCTTTCGCCTGCCGCGGTCGGCAACGCGCTGGAACTCCGCCTGCAAAACGCCTCCTCCGCGCCGCTGCCTCCCTCCTCGTTTGGCATCCGTTGGCTCGGGCGTTCGCTCACGCTACCCCGCTCCACTCCGCTCGCCCCTGGCGAAATCGCGACCTGGCGCCTGACGCCGGACTTCGCCGGCGGCCTTCCCCTCGCCACGCCCTCCGCTCTCTCCGTCTGAACTTCACCCCATTTTAGCCCGCTTATTTCGAATGCTTAAGAAACTACCCTATCTCATGACCGCCGCACTGGCTCTTGGCATGCTTGGCTCGTTGAGCCCCCGCCTCCACGCCGAAACTATCGTGGTGAAGGACGCCTTCACCACCGATGATTTCGCCCGCAAGATCGGCGACCGACTCGATGGCACCGCGCCCGAGCAGCGGCGTGGTGACGCGAAGTGGCGCGTCATCTCCGGGGCGAATGCCACGGTGTTCTCCGCCCACGGCACGATCATCTCCTCCGCCGACGGCACCTCGAGCGAAGCCCGCATCGCCATTCCCGAGCCCAAGAACATCGTCACCGTCTCCGCCCTTGTCACGCCCACCGGCTCCGACTGGGTCGCCATCGGCCTGCTCCCCTCCGATGATTCCGGGTCCCGCTGGCTGGACAAGGATGGCGGCGGCGCGAGCGTCTGGTTCCTCCTCCGTCCGGGTGGACAGTGGACACTCTTCAGCGACGGCACCGCCAACCAGCTCCTGGGCGGCGGCCCGTCCAGCTACCCCTCCGTCATATTCACGCCCGGCGCTTCTTACGTAATCGGCGTCAGTTACGATCCGGTTAGTCGCCGCGTCCGCCCCTTTATCCGCGATGGTGATACCGAGGCCGGCCTCTTCACCCGTGACAACGGTTGGATCGACACGCACCTGCCCGCAGGCGCGGCCATTGGCGCTGCTGGCTTCCGCATCAACGCTACCGCCGGCACTCTCGCCGGAGACTCCTCTGTGGACGATTTCATCGTCACCGAATCCGGTGCCGGCGTTCTTCGCTTCATGCAACTGCCCGCCGACATCCGCGCGCAAATTGCCGTTGGCACTCCGCGCTCCTCCGCCGAGATCGCGGACAGTCCCTTCGGCATCCACACCACGATCATGAATGAGGGCGGCTCACCCGAGCTGATCGAGAAACTGGTATCCCTCATCTCCGAAGGCGGCTTCAAGTGGGCTGTCGATTACCTCGCGCACAGCAGCCGCACCGCCGGCATGACGCCCGCCCAGGTCGATCAGATGTATGCCGCGCTTCCCGAACGTTGCGTGGACTACGCCCGCCGTCTCAAGGCCGTCGACGTCAACCTCCTCGTCCGCCTCGATCCCTTCCCTTGGACGCCGCACGGCAAGGAGGCCGCCTTCGACTACGCGCCCGGCTCGCCCGACATGCTCCGGGCCTCCGCCTTCATTCGTCAGACAGTGCGCCAGCTCAAGCCCTACACCCGCCACTGGCAAATCTGGAACGAACCCAATCTCGGCAATAGCATCCCCTATGTTACGCCGGAAAACTACGTGAAGCTCTTCGCGCAGATCGCCGCCGTGATCCGCACCGAGCAGCCCGACGCGGTCCTCTACGGTCCCGGCACCGCCATGCTCCAGTGCATGGCCGACACGCCCTATCCTTGGATTCCCCGCGCACTTGCCGCCGGTCTCCTCGAC
>JBDRJH010000152.1:0-11200 GCA_043815125.1 Verrucomicrobiota bacterium | reverse complement strand
CGAGGCCGGTGAGCCCGGTCTCCAGGCCGCGCAGCGCCTTCTGGAGCGATTCGGCGAACGAGCGGCCGATCGCCATCACCTCGCCGACCGACTTCATCGAGGTGGTCAGCACCGCCTCGGCGCCGGGGAACTTCTCGAAGGCGAAGCGTGGGATCTTGGTGACGACGTAGTCGATGGTCGGCTCGAAGGAGGCCGGGGTCAGACGGGTGATGTCGTTGCGCAGTTCGTCGAGGGTGTAGCCGACGGCGAGCTTGGCGGCGATCTTCGCGATGGGGAAGCCGGTGGCCTTGGAGGCGAGCGCGGAGGAGCGCGACACGCGGGGGTTCATCTCGATGACGACCTGGCGGCCGGTCTTGGGGTCGAGGGAGAACTGGATGTTGGAGCCGCCGGTCTCGACGCCGATCTCGCGGATGACGGCGAAGGAGGCGTCGCGCATGACCTGGTATTCCTTGTCGGAGAGGGTCATGGCGGGGGCGACGGTGATGGAGTCGCCGGTGTGCACGCCCATGGGGTCGAAGTTCTCGATGGAGCAGATGACGACGCACTGGTCCTTGTGGTCGCGCATGACCTCCATCTCGTATTCCTTCCAGCCGAGCAGGCACTCCTCGATGAGGACTTCGTGCACGGGGGAGAGGTCGAGGCCGTTGGCGGTGATGGATTCGAACTCCTCGACGTTGTAGGCGATGCCGCCGCCGGAGCCGCCGAGGGTGAAGGAGGGACGGATGATGAGCGGGTAGTCGCCGATCTCGAGGGCGGCGGCACGGGCCTCATCCATGGACTTGACGGTGCGGGAGCGAGCGACGTCGAGGCCGATCTTGAGCATGCACTGTTTAAAGAGTTCGCGGTCCTCGCCCTTGTTGATGGCGTCGGGTTTGGCGCCGATCATTTCGACGCCGTATTTTTCAAGGATGCCGGCCTTGAAAAGTTCCATCGAGAGATTGAGCGCGGTCTGGCCTCCGAGGGTCGGCAGGAGGGCGGAGGGGCGCTCGGCGGCGATGATTTTTTCAACCATCTCGACGGTGAGCGGCTCGATGTAGGTGACATCGGCGAACTCCGGGTCGGTCATGATGGTGGCCGGGTTGGAGTTGACGAGGATGACGCGGTAACCCTCCTCCTTCAGGGCTTTGCAGGCCTGGGTGCCGGAGTAGTCAAACTCGCAGGCCTGACCGATGACGATGGGGCCGGCGCCAATGATGAGGATGGACTTGAGATCGGTGCGTTTGGGCATGGACGTAGATTGCGCGCAGGGTTGAGCCCCGACGGGGGCTGGGCAAGCGGAAAGGGGGGCGGGCCGCAAACGTCACGGCGGACGCCGTCGTGCCCGGCGGCGCGGACCGGCTCAGGCGATGCGATCGGGCTCGATGCCGAGGATCTGGGCGGCGAGGTCCTTGTCGCCGCGGCAGGCGCGCAGGACCTGCTCGACGTAGTGCTTTTCCTCGCGGGCGAGGAAGTCGGCGAGGGTGGGCCAGGACTTGAGGTCCTTGATGCGCAGGGGGATTTGCTGGATCGAGACGAGGCGGGTCTCGGTGCTGGCGGCGATCTTGGTGACGACCTGGCCGAGGTCGGTGAGGTTGCCGGGCCAGGCGTAGGCCTTGAGGGCGGCGAGGGCGTCGGGGGTGAACTCGACAAGGTTGGCGTCGAAGTTGGGGTTGGTGGCCAGCGAGGTGAAGTATTTGACGAGCGCGGGGATATCCTCGGCGCGCTCGCGCAGGGGATGCAGGACGACGGGCAGGGCGGCCACGCGGTAGAAGAGTTCGTCGTTGAAGCGGCCTTCGTCGGTGAGCTTTTCGAGGTCGGCGGTGGTGGTGCAGATGAGCCGGAAGGCGTGGGCGGTGTTGCGCAGCACGCCGACGAGTTCGGACTGCATGGACTCGGGGAGTTGGTCGAGGTTTTGCAGGAGGAGGGTGCCGTTCTTGGCCTGCTGGACCCAGACGCCGCCCTGGCCGTTCTCGCCGAGGAGGCCGTCGCGGAAGTTTTCCTCGGAGCTGACGGCGCAGTCGATGCGCACGATGGGCAGCGAGCCGCCGCCGGAGGCGGCCTCGTGGAGGATCTCGGCGATGGTGGTCTTGCCGGTGCCGGTCTCGCCCTGGAGGAGGACGGGGGTGCGCACGGCGGAGAGTTTTTTGACCTGCTGGATGAGGCGCTTGTTGGTGGGGCTGTTGCCGACGAGGCGCTGCTCGAGGTTGACGGCGCCGGAGCCGGTCGCGGAGATGGCGGGCTGTTCGTCGGCGTATTGCTTGAACTCGATGCCGCGCTTGAGGGTGGCCAGCAGCTCGTCGACGCGGAAGGGTTTTTGCAGGTAGTCGAAGGCGCCGAATTTGAGGGCCTGCACGGCGCTCTCGGTGGAGGCGTAGGCCGTCATGATGATGACGACGGCGTTGGGGTCGTAGATGCGGACCTGCTTGAGCAGGGTGATGCCGTCCATCGGCTTCATGTCGATGTCCGCGAGGATGAGATCGAACTTGTCCTGCTTGTAGCGGGCGAGGGCTTTTTCGCCGTCGGTGGCGAAGGCGGTGGTGTAGCCGGTGGGCTGGATGACCGCATCAAGCATCTCGTGAATGGAGAGCAGGTCGTCGACGATGAGAATGGAAGGCATGGAAAAACGGGTAATGGCAGGGATCGGAACGAACCGTGCGAACTTGAGCGGAGGGTTTTACTGAAGGCCGCCGGCGACGGCACCCAGCTGGAAGATCGGCAGGAACATGGCCATGACGATGCCGCCGACCACGACGCCGAGGAAAACGATGAGCATGGGCTCGATCAGCGAGGTGAGCGAGGCGACGGTGGCCTCGGACTCGGTGTCGTAGAAGTCGGCGATCTTGTTCATCATGCCATCGACGTTGCCGGTGGACTCGCCCGCCTTGACCATGTGTTTCATCATGGGCGGGAAGAAGGGGTTGGCGGCGAGCACCTCGGAAACCTGGCCACCCTGGCTGACGTGGCGGGAGATTTCGGAGCAGGCGTCCTCGATCTGCACCTTGTTGCTGGCGGAGGAGACGATTTCCAGGGTGCGCAGGATGGGCACGCCCGAGCGGATGAGCGTCGCGTAGGTGCGGCAGAATCGGGAGAGCGCGATCTTATGGATGAGGCCGCCGAAGATGGGGGCGCGGACCAGGCCGAGGTCCTTGATGCGGCGTCCCCGGGGCGTGGAGACAAATTTTTTGAAAGCGAAGACAAACGCGATGGCTCCCAGGATGAGCCAGTGGATGTTGTATTTCAGGAAGTCGCTCAGATCGATGAGCATCTGGGTGGGTGCGGGGAGCTTGGCGCCGAAGTCGGCGAACATGCCGGCGAAGACCGGGATGACGAAGATGAGCAGGACGTTGACCAGCGCGACGGCCAGACCGATGACGGCGATCGGGTAGGTCATGGCGGACTTGACCTTCTTGGTGAGCTTGACGCTGGCCTCAAAGTAGCCGGCGACCTTGGAGAGGATCTCGGCGAGGGCGCCGGAGGCCTCGCCGGCCTCGATCATGGAAATGAAGAGGGAGTTGAAGGACTTGGGGAACAGTTTGACGGCGTTGGAGAAGGAGTTGCCGGAGGCGATGTCGTTGCGAACGTCGCGGATGATGATGCGAAAAACGGGGTCCTCGGTCTGGTCCTGGAGGGCCTCGAGACACTGGACGAGCGGAAGGCCGGCGTTGAGCAGGGAGGCGAGCTGCTGGGTGAAGATGGCGAGTTCGCCGAGGGGGAGCTTGTAGTTCTTGGCCTTCTTTTCGAAGGCCTTCTGCTTGGCCAGGGCCTGGGCTGCGGCAAACCCGATCTTTTTCTTGGGAGCTGAGGACCCGCCCAGCGATGGTCCCTGTCCACTGGGGGCACTGGTTATAAACGCCATGACGGCCAGCAAAAACACCCGCTCCGCGCGCGGCAATCCACGATTTTACATTTCACCGGTTGTTTACGACCGGTCACGGCTCCGCGAGAGTTGACAGGTCGGGGCAGGCGCGGGCATTGATGCGGTCGTTTCAGAGCAACGCGGTCGTAGTTTAGTGGTAAAACTCCACTCTTCCAAAGTGGTCTCGAGGGTTCGATTCCCTCCGACCGCACCACTCTGAGGGGCTGCGATTGCAGCAGCAATGTAGCCGACGTGAGCATCGCCTGAAAGATGCAAGCCTGATCCCCAATGTGCGACGGCGAGACTGTTGGCGTAGACGACCATGGCGCGCGGTGAGCAGACGCGCTTTCCCAGACCACCCCGAAAATGAGCCGCGGCGTCGCGACGCTCAAACAGGACCCGGACCGGTATTTGGCGCTTTTTTGCGCCGCCCCCAAGTCCACAGAGCTGCGCCAACCGTAAAAACGCCAACGGCCAGACAGACAATCTGCAGACGCGCGTTCATGCCGTTAGGCACCAGCAAAAAGCCGAATAGCAACAAACCCACCACCGTGACCGCGCCGCCCAAAAGGGTGGCTTGCTGGCGATCATTGGCTTTACCGACTTCGCGCTCAAAATCGACCGGGGTGGCGATCTTCTTGAAGAATTCGACCTCCCTCCCCCGGTGCTTTTCGGAGGCTTTGCGCCGCATCAACCAACAAATTATTGTGGCGACAGCACCCCAGGCGAGCACCCAGCCACCACGTTGTTGAATGGTCCAGGCAGGCTGGCCGAGCGACTCGGCGGCCAACGAGTAGACCGACGGCACCAAACCGGCGGCGAATATGAAAAAGTAGCTCGAAGCCGGCAACCGCCGCAAAAGCAGGCCCGCCAATAACGGAACGCCCATCGGCCCTCCGATGACCGACGACAGCGTCAGGAAGGCGTCGAACAACACGAAACGGGTCTGGTTGGACAGCAACAAGGCGGCGATGATGATGAGCAGGCCGAGCACCACGCTGATAATGCGGCAAAGCCGAAGCTCCCGGGCCTCCTCCAGCCGGGGCAGCCCTAGACGGACACGCAGGGCCGGCAACAAGTTGCGGACGATGATGGAGGTCTGCGAATTGAGCCCCGAGTCCATGCTGCTCATCGTGGCGGCAAACATCGCCGCGATCACCACGCCCATCAACCCCTTGGGCAACAGATTCATCGCGGCCACCGCATAGGCCGTGGTCGCAGGGTCGCCTACCGGCATGGCCATGACTTGATCGTAATAAAGCAGACGGGCGGCCATCGGGGGCAGAAACCACACCAGCGAACCCACCGCCATCAGCCCAAAGGCGAGCCAGGCAGCCCGGGAAGCCTCGCGACCATCCTTGGCCGACAGGTAGCGAGTGGCGGTCGAGAGCTGAATTTGCCCCGCCAACTGCAAGACAAACACCACCGCCGCCCAGCCCCATGTGTAACGATTTTCTGGATACGCCCCCGGCTCCTTGATCCAAATGAATACACCGGCCAGCTCAGGATCGGCCAGGTGCTCGCTGAATCCGGCCACCCCGCCGATCGCTAGCCAGGCCAGCAAACCCAGCAAAATGGTAATGCCAAAGAGCACGATTCCCTGCACAAAATCCGTCGCGATAACCGCCCATGCCCCGCCGCTGGCCGAATAAAACAGCGTGATAAGCCCCACCGCGACAATGGTGACGCCCAGGTGAAATCCGAACACTGAGCTCACAAACACCGCCAGCGCCCAAAGCTGCACCGCGGAGGAAAACGGGCCGATCAAAAGCCCCGAGTAGATCGAGAATTGCTCGGCGGCCGGACCGAAGCGGTCCCTGATCACATCGGCACCGGTGTAAGCCCTCGTGTTGCGATACCAACGAGCCAACACGACGCCACCCAAAAAGAACCCGAGCAAATTTGCCGCGTAGATCACCAACAACGACGGACCGGCCTCGAACGCAGCCGATGCGTTGCCCGTGAAGGTGAAGGCGCTGATACCCGCCATGGTTATGCTGGTCCCTACCATCCACCAGGTGAGACGCGACCCGCCGCGGGCGAAGTCGCTCAGGCCGCGATTGAAGCGCGCAAAAATGCCGCCAAGCGCCAGCAAAAAGCCAAAATAAACAGCCAGGGTCAGATACTCGATAATCATGAGATTCGGTCAGCGTTTGGCGCCACAAGTCGTGGTCCACGCCAAGCTCGCGCCTGGGAGCGAAAAAACGCGGGTCGCAGAAACGGTCGCCGCACTTGTTGCAGGGGCGACGCGGTGCTTCCACGACCCGCGCCTGGAGCGCGCGGTGAATACCTTCTGTTTGTTAACGACGACGACGCAGCGTAATGCCGGCCAAAGCCGCGAAACCCGCGATCAAGGCAAAGGACGAGGGCTCGGGGATGACGGCGACCGAGTCCACCTGCACGGATAGGTCGGCAAGGTAGTATCCGCCGGTGCTGGTCGCGCCGCTGGTGCTGGTGCCGTCGTTAATCAAAATGCCGCCCCGAGAGCTGCCAGTGCCGCTGGTGATCATGAAACTGCCCGAGATCGTCGTCCAGGTGGCGTTGTCGTCGTTAAAATCAAAGGTCTGGGCGACATTCGAGAAGGCCGACACCCCAACCGTCGTAGTCCCGGTCGCATAACGCACGTTCCAGTCGTTGGGATCGATACTGCTGTTGGTATCGTTACCTAGAATTTTAAAGCTATAATTAACAACAACATCCACCCCCACGTCCAAATCACGAAAGTCGAGGTTCATAAGGTAGAAGCCAAAATTCGCATTTTGCGTGTTGGCGGTTCTCACAAAGTAACCGGTGTGGTCCCCCACCGTGACAACCGAGTGATCAGAGCTGCCACTTTCACCACGAACAATGAGCATATTCTCAGTGGCTCCCGGGTCTCCCGAGCCGGGATACAGCTCGTTTAACGTATAATTCCATGAGGCCCCGTCCGTCCTGAGCGTGGCCGGAGTGTCAAACGTGTAACCGTAGTCACGCGTCTGGGCCGACAAACTTCCTGCGCTCATGGACAAGCCGGCCAGAGCCAGCAGCGTGTATAGCTTTTTCATATCTTTGTTTTTTGGTTTAATGGATGGATGCAGAGAAATTACTTATTTATAAGAACTTAAAGTTATCCTGCCAATGCGAAGAGACTTGCCGACAGCGCTTCCAAAACCGACCTGCAGGCGGATTTGGTCAGGGTCGCCCGGCGCGAGAAATTGCAGCGGACCAAATACCACCGGCTCCCTGTCCTTCGGATAGAACACCACGGTAACGGCACGTCCGCCGTCCGGCTGAGGCTCCCAAGTGATTTCGTAGTCGCGGACCTTATTGAACCAGCTATCATCCGAAAACGCGGCCTCACCGGTCGCGCTGACGACCAGACCGCTCGTATTGTTGACGAGCTTCACCAGCAACAGCTCACGACCCTTCGATAACACGGTGATCGACGCGTGCTGATTTTGCGACCCGCCGGTGCCCGCACTGAAAGCCAACGAGCCCCGGGCCAACGACGTGAAGGCATGTGAAATGACCGGAGTGCCGTCCGCGTCGCCGCCGCCCGCGGCGCGACTGTCGTGAACGTCGTCCAAAATCAACGCATGGTCTTCGTTACCCGGAGCGCTCTCGATGCGCATGGCCCCGTCAACACCGGCGGCCGCCGACTCCAACACCCAGGCGCTCCTCCAATCTCCCATCGCCCGCTCCCCGGCACGAAAGTCCAACGTCTCGACCACCGCCGCCGCCAGAGGACTCACGGCAAACATCGCCCCAGAGAGAGCGATCACCATCCGGCGCATAAACCCATCCATCGAAAATACAATCATGGTGATAATCCAGATAATTTAATTTAATCGACTTTCAATAAAAAAATGACTTTTTTTAATTGTATCGGCTAAAAGGCGGTATTTCATTATGAAAATGCCCAACACAAAACCGCTTTCCCGCCCCGTTAACGGCACGCCGGATTGGGTCCATGCCGCCGGTGACAGCCCCGACCACTATCACGGTCTCAATTGGACGCATGACGTCATGCCGAACAACTACCTGTTCTTCGTGCGCAACGACCCGAAGGACATGCTGCCGGCCGGCGTCACCCACAACCTCCACCACCGCCATGAACTGGTGGTCGCCTACGAGGGCAGCGCCCTCGCCTGCGTTGAAAAGCAGGTCTACCGCATTGATCCCGGCACCGCCCTGCTGCTTGCCCCCGGCACCTTCCACTACTACTTCGCGTTCCCCCCGGAAGGATTCACCTGGCTTTTCTTCACCTTTGAGCTGGGGCCGGACACCGGGCTGGTCAACGCAGCCGGCATCCCGCGCAAACTGACCGCAGATGACCTCGACCTGCTCTCTCACGCCGGACAGCTCTACACCCGGTCGGAACTCCCCAAACCCGCCGTGTTCGACATCGCCCTGACCATGGGACGGTTCATCAAGCGTCTGTCCGCCCTGCCGCCGCTCAAAGTGGTCAACGACAGTGACGACGGCCAGCGCGAGGCCTGCACCCTGCTTCGCAAGCTGACCCATTTCGTCAACCAGCGCATGGATCAGGCCCTGCGCATCGCCGACCTGGCGGAGGAACTCGGCGTATCCGAAAGCAACCTGCGCAAGATCTTTCGCGAGCGCTATGCCGTCAGCCTCGGAGCCTACCTGCGCCGCTCCCGCCTGACCCGCGGCGTGCAGCTCATCAACCACCCCGACATGAGCGTGTCGGAAGTCGCCCGCCAGTGCGGCTTCGAGTCCATCTTCTCCTTTAGCCAGGCCTTCCGTCGGGCCATCGGCATGCCCCCCTCCGCCTACCGGCGCCACCTCGCCGAAGGCCGCCCCCCGATCACGCCGGGCATGTTGGACGAAAACGAAACCTCATCCGAATGAACTCCGAGCTTTTCAGCGCACCCCACCCCGCCGTGCCCCGGCGCGGCATTCATCTCGACCTCAAGGGCGTGGCCCCGTCCTTCCCCCGCCTGCTTGAGCTGCTTTCGCTGTTCGGCAAACTCCGCTTCAACACCGTGCTGGTCGAGTGGGAAGACATGTTTCCATGGACATGTGACCCCCGGCTGCGCGGCTGCGGTGCCTACACCGCGACTCAGGTCCGCCGCTTTGCCGACCAATGCGCCGAGCTCGGCCTGGAAATTATTCCCTTGGTGCAAAGTCTTGGCCACGCGGAAAACGTCCTGCGCCTCCCGGGCAACGAGGGCCTGCGGGAGATCGCGCACCGCACCGATGTCTTTCACCCACTCAACCCCGAATCAGCCCGCATCGTGCAGGACATGGTCGCCGATGCCCTCACACTGCTCCCCGACGTGAAGCACTTTCACCTCGGCGGCGACGAAGCCTACACCTTCGGACAACACCCGGACTGCCGGGACTTCCTGCGCGATCACAGCATGGCCGAGCTCTACCTTCGCCAGCTCAACCCCATCATCGACGATCTCGCCGGCCGCGGCATCCGGCCACTCCTCTGGCACGATGAATTCGTGGCCTGGAGCCCCGGGGACCTCACCCGCCTGGCTCCGCGCGCGGATCTCGTCGTCTGGGGCTACACCGGCGACCCCCGCGACCCCGCCACCTATCACTACCGCCTGCCGCACGCGGATAAACTGCACGCCGCCGGCTGCACGCTCTGGGCCGCCACCGCCTACAAGGGCGCCGATGGCCCCGGAGCCAACCTGCCCGACGTGACCACCCGCCAAAAGTCCACCCTTGCCTGGGCCGAACTCACCCCCCGCTTCGATCTGCAAGGCGTGTTCGCCACCGGCTGGAGCCGCTACGCCAGCGGCCGCATCCAAGTCACGCCGATCGACGGCGCGCTCGACTCCCTGGTCAACACCGCCTCCATCCTGCACGAGGGCCGACTTCCCGCCGGCGGACTGGACGCCTGTCTCGCTTGGCTCGACGCCCATGGCGAAGGCGAGGCCTTCCGCCGCTGCCAAGACGCGTTGGCCCGCCTCACCAAGCACACCGACAAGGCCTGGGACTGGATCCGCCAACTGGAGGAACAGGCCGCCAACCTCGAACTCGAACCAGATCGTGCGCACAGCGGCATCGAGGAAATCATCTTTGAGCTGTTCGACAAAGACATCGCCGAGATCGCCAGGGCCGGCGCCGATTTGGAGGCGGCCCTGGCTGGTCGCATCGACGCGCCCTGGCCCCGCTATTACCACGAGGTGCGGCGACGCCCCATCGAGGCCGCCGCCGAACGCCTGCGTGCCCAACTGGCTAGCGCGGTGCCCGTGTCGGCCTGAGACCGGCCGAGCCGAAAAGCGGTCCGACGACTCGCGCCGGACCGCCTAGGACGATCCTCACCAATACAGGATCAGGTTGTTCCAATCGACATCCCAGCTGGCGTAGCCGTCCGATCCGGAACCGTTCGTCGTAAGGTAAACGGCGGCCGACTGGAAATAACCGCGGGACAGCTCATCCGTGGCCGCCAGACCCGCAGTGGTCCCGATCGCCGCATTGCGGGTGTTTTCTGCCGAGGTGTTATGAACGGTCCCGTTGGCCGGATAGGCGGGAAACCCGATCATCACCTTGACGCCATTCGTCGGAGCCGGATGACCCGAGGTCCAATACTTTCCGGAGACCGCCCGGAGGATGTCGCGCGTTTGGTTCTGCATCCATGTCTGGTAGCCTGCGGCTGTGGACTGGCCCGAATTATACGTCATCGCCACCAGCAGGTCGCAGTGCAGCGCCATGTAGTAGTAATACGTCGGCGACCACCACCACACGCTCTTGCCCGAGGTGGTGGAGTATTTCGGCGGACAGAAACCGGCGACCTTCGCACCGGTGATTCTGGCCCTCACGCGATCCATGACCGTCTTCAGGTTGTTGAACCGCACGGTCGCGACAGCGTCGTTGCCACCAATCGGCTCCGGGTTGAACAGCACGCCGTCGAACACGCGACTGGCCCCGGCGACATAACTGCCCTGGCTTGTCGCGCTGGTGAACTTCGCGCACTCGTTGGCGATGGCCTCGCGTATCAAAAAATTGGATACATCGACAAAATCGGCGTCAGTCGGAATCATGTCTGCGCCAAACCAAGCCAGCACCTTGAACTTGCGCCCGGGGTTGGCGTCCTCCCAGCGCTTGATCGTGTTGAGCATGCCCGCGACATTGGCGACTTGCGCGGAGCCGCCCGCGAGCCGGCCGGACGACCCCAGCGGGCCGCAGTTCATGAACAGGTAGGTGGTCTCGTAATCGTGGGCGAGATTGTCGATCACCTCCGTGAGCAATGCGTTCTGCGAGGCGTATTTAATGTAGGCGTAGTTAAGAAAGGCGCCGTTGTCGGTGTGCGCCGGAGTCTGGGCCCGCAGGGTGAGCGGACCGAACAAAACCAGGACGGAGGAAAGCACCGTCCAAACGATTTTAGCTATTTTCATGGGGTTGGGG
>JBDRJH010000151.1:0-15056 GCA_043815125.1 Verrucomicrobiota bacterium | reverse complement strand
TGCGCTTCAACACCGCCATCTCCCAGATGATGATCTTCGTGAACGCCTGGCAAAAGGCCGAGCGCGTCAACCGCGCCACCGCGCTTGGCTTCCTCCAGCTGCTCGCCCCCTTCGCCCCGCACATCGCCGAAGAACTCTGGGCCCGCACCGGCGGCTCCGGTTCTCTGGCCACCGCCGCCTGGCCGGCCCACGACCCCGCCAAACTCGTCTCCTCCGAACTGAAGGTCATCGTGCAGGTCAATGGCAAGCGCCGCGCCGAACTGCTGGTCCCCGTCGGGTCCGATCAAGACAGCGTGTTCGCCGCCGCCAAGGCCAACCCCGACGCCGCCCCCCACATAGAGGGAAAAACCGTGAAACGCGTCGTCTATGTTCCCGGCAAAATCCTCAACATTGTGGTTGAATAAATGACGGAGATTTGCGTTATAGGGTAAACTACCTATTGCCTAAGGGGACTGAATGGATGCCCATTCTCTGTGTTGCCCAAGCAAACCCGTCTGCCATCATCCTCAGTCATATGAACGCCAACCGCCACCATCGTCGCCGCTGTAGTCGTGCCTGCCGGGTTGCGCTCGGAACCCTCACCCTGCTGGCGGTTGCCTCCCTGCGTGCCGACGACAGGTCGAAGAATCCGACCAGCAAGTTTTATGTGGCCGACATCGCCGGCAAATCCGAGGTCAACACGGGGGAGAAGATCGTCGAGCTGAGCGAAAAATCCGTTTTCTCGGCCGAAGGCACCGTCATCGAAACCAAGTCCGATTCCACCAACTCGATCGTGATGTCCAATGGCACCGGCATCTTTCTCGATCCTGACACCCGTCTCGAGGTGAAGCGTTTCCTCCAGGAGCCCTTCCAACCCGATCGCACCGACTTGGAAACCGAGCCCTCCATCTCGCAGACCAGATCCTACATTCCCCGTGGCACCGTCGGTCTTTGCTCCAGCAAGCTCGTCGCCGGCAGCACCATGCGATACACCACCCCCTTGGTCGAGGTGAACATCCGCGCTCAGAAACTCGTCATTGAAACCAATGACAACCAGACCGTGGTCTCCGCAATCGACGGTGAGGTCACCCTGCGCGGCGAAGGCTTCGTCGGAGGCGAACCACTCAGCTCCGGCCAGCAGGCCGTCATCACCCGCTCCAACCTCAACCAGCCCCCGAAGATCGTCATTCGGCCGATCCCCCAGGAAGACATGCCCGTGCTCGGCACCAAGGTAGCCCAGGCCTGCATGGCCCGGCGCACCGTCTACTTCGACATCGCCGAACGTGAAAACGAAAACAACCAGCCCGAACTCGAACTCATCGTAGAGGAAGTCACCCCCGTCGATCCCGATGACATCGGTCCGGTGGTCAGTGCGTCGGCCATAACCCCCAGCCAATAGGCCCCCTCATAGCCAACCCGCATGAAGGTGGTCCCATCACGACGCTTACGCATTCCGTTTGCCCTGCTCGCCAGTCTCGCCGCGGTTCAAACGGCTTACCCTCTGGTGCGCTTCAACGATGGTCGCGACCAGATTTTCCTGACCTACACCGCCGGGGTCTCCTACGATTCGAACATCTTCACCGCCTCGGGCGGCTCGGGCGATTACGTGTTTAACTCCGGACTCTCCCTCGAATACATGCGGCGGGCCGGCCTGATCGGCATCAACGGCAACCTCGGCTGGGGCTTTTCCAAGTTCGCCTCGTTTTCCTCCGAGGACTTCGCCACCCCCAACGTCGGATTGGAATTCACCAAGAGCACCGGTCGCACCACCGGTTCCCTCACCCTGAGCGGCAGCCAGAGCAGCAAGCCCGACATCAACACCAACATCCGCACCGAGTCCTTCAACTACAACGTGGGGCTCGGCCTGCGGTATCCCGTGATCGAGCGCTACTCGCTTGCCGGCAACTTCAGCTACGGAGGCACCGACTACCGTGACAACAGCGCCGGCCTTGCCGACCTGCACACCCACTCCGCGGGCATCGATCTCTTCTACGCATGGCGGTCCGACCGCGACCTCATTTTCGGCTATCGCTACCGACACTCCGACACCTCGGCCGACACCGCCAGCGTCGACCACAACATCAACACCGGCGTCTCCGGCAAGATCTGGGGCAAGGTCAACGGCAGCATCCGCGTCGGTCTCCAGCAACGCGTCTCCGAACCTCTCGGCGGCGGCCCCGACGAAACCTTCACCGGCGTCACCACCTCGATTTCCGCCACCTGGACCGTCAGCAAGCGCGTCAGCGTCACCGGCATCGTCGCCCGCGACTTCAACACCACCTCCACCTCCACCAACACCGAGAGCACCACCTTCACCCTCAGCGGCCAATACGCCGTCAACGCCAAGCTCTCCCTCAACGCCCAGGTCAGCACCGGCATCAACGACTACCTCGACGCCGCCTCCGGCAACCGGCAGGACAACTACTACTCCTACGGCTTTGGCTTCAGCTACGTGCTTCACCCGCACCTGACCATCGCCGGCAGCTACGATTATTTTTCGAACAGCTCCACCCTCGCCGTGTCCGAGTTTGATCGCCACATTTTTAGTCTCAACCTAACCTCACGCTGGTGATGCCCATCCTCCGATTTCTTCGCCCGATCGCCTCCGGCCTGCTGCTCCTCGCCTGCCTGGCCCTGCCGTCGATCCCGGCCGGTGCCAACGAAGCGCAGCCCAAATCCGACGGCCAGTCCAAGGCCTACGTCATCACCAACACCGACCGCATCCGCATCGCCGTCTACCAGGAGGACGACCTCTCCGTCATTTCGCGCGTCGACGCCCAGGGCAGCGTCAACCTCCCCCTCGTCGGCGCCGTCACCGTCGCCGAGCTCACCGTGGAGCAAGCCGAACGCACCATCGAAAAGGCCTATCAGGACGGCCGCTTCCTGCGCACCCCCAAGGTCACCATCAACGTCGAGGAATACGCGCCCCGCGAAGTCTCCATCCAAGGCCAGATCCGCTCGCCCGGCCGCTACCCGCTGCCCATCGAGTCCAGCATGACCATCCTTGAACTCGTGACCCGCGCCGGCGGCCTCACCGACACCGCCAAGGGCACCGCCATCAATATCACCCGGGTCCTCCCCGACGGAAAAAAACAAACCTACACCGTCGACGTCGAAAGCATGATCAAGGGACGCCGCGGCGCCAACGTCTCCGACAACTCCCTCATTCTTCAAACCGGCGACATCATCTTCGTGCCCGAGCGCCTCTTCTGATCTTTCAACCACCCATGGCCGAAGTCCCCTCACGTCCCGCGCCGCAGACCGGCCGCCCACCCGCCGCCGAACAGGAACTCGTCGAGCGACGCACCCTGCGCGACTACCTGATCATCATCCGCGAACGCTTCTGGATCGCCCTCCCCCTGGCCCTCATCGTCGGCCTCGGCTACGCCTACCAGAAATCCCGCGAGGTCCCCATGTATCAAAGCACGGCGACCATGCAGATTGAGAAGCCCGAGAAAGTCGTCACCAGCCAGGAAGTGGTCGACATGAACGTCAACAGCGACATCGAGCTCAACACCTACCTCCAGGTCATCAGCTCCCAAAAGCTCCGCAACCGCGTCGCCGACTCCATCACCCCGACCGAGCTCGCCATTCTGCAACGCCCCTTCCGCGACACCGCCGCCGTCGGCCAGTCGCTGCCCGGCGCCGGAGCCCTCATCGGCGCGATCAACGTCCAGGCCGTGCGCAACAGCTTCCTCGTCAAGATCACCGCCTACAACCGCGACCCCGAGGCCGCCGCGCTCATCGCCAACCGCTACGTCGACCAGTTCATGCAACACCTGCTGGAAAGCGTCGGCGGTCGCAACGAATACGCCGTCGACTACCTCCAAAAACGCGCCGCCGAACTCCGCGAGGAAGCCGTCACCGCCGAGAACAAGCTGCTCGACTACATGAAGGCGCAGAAGCTCGTCTCCCTCGACAGCAGCACCAACATCGTCACCGACCGGCTCAACGCCGTGAACGCCGCCCTCCAGCAGGCCCGCCTCGCCCGGCTCTCCACCGAGGACCTCTACGGCCAGGTCGAGACCTTCCGCGACGAAGGCAAAAACCTGCTCGAAATCGGCTACATCTCCAACCACGGCACCGTGCCCTCCGTCCGCGCCCAGCTCGCCGACCTCGTGCGCAACCAGGCCGTGCTCGCCGAACGCTACCTCGAGCGCCACCCCAAGATGGTCGACGTCGCCAACGCCATCAACGTCGCCCAGGCCCAGCTCACCAAGGCCGTCGAACTCGCCATCGCCGACCTCAAGGCATCCCTCGAAAAAGCCCGCAGCCAGGAAGCGTCCTTGGAACGTGAATACGCCGAGACCGAGCGCGACCAGATCCGCCTGCGCGACCTCTCCATCGAATACAACAATCTCGCCAACGCCGCCGCCGTCGCCAAGAGCAACTACTCCCAGATTCTCGACCGCCTCACCCAGGCCACCACCAGCCGCAACCTGGAAAAGATCCCCGTCCGCCCCCTCGACCCCGCCATGGTCCCCGGCGCCCCCTACGCCCCCGACATCGAGTCCATCACCACCACCGCCATCGGCCTGGGCATCGCCGTCTTCCTCGCCGTCGCCTTCGGCCTCAGCTTCATCGACGACCGCATCAAGAGCACCTGGGACGTCGAGCAATTCATCGGTGCCAACCTCCTCGGCATCGTGCCCGAGCTCGGCGACATCAAGGACGAGGAAAAATACCGCCTCATCCTCAACCAAAGCCAGGAACACGGCGTCGAGTCCTTCCTCAGCGTCTACAGCGCGGTCAAGATCCACTCCAAGCTCGACTTCCCCAAGTCCGTGCTCGTCACCAGCACCATCCCCGGCGAGGGCAAGACCCTCATCTCCAGCAACCTTGCCGCCAGCTTCGCGCGCCACGGCCGCCGCACCCTCATCATCGACTGCGACCTGCGCCGCCCCATGCTCCACCGCCACTTCGGCCAGGAAAACGAAGCCGGGCTCCTGCGCTGGTTCGAAAGCGGCGCCCCCATCGACGACCGACTCCTCGACAACCCCGACCTCGGCATCACCCCCATCGGCGACAACATCGACCTGCTCCGCTCCGGCGGCCGCTCCAAGAGCCCCACCGAACTCCTCGAAAATCCCCTCTTCGGCCAGCTCATCGAGCGCATGAAAAAGCACTACGACCTCGTGCTCATCGACTCCCCCCCCCTCGGCGCCGTCACCGACTCCCTGCTCATCGCCGAACAGACCGACGAAGTCATCTACGTGTGCCGCTTCAACCGCGCCGCCCGCAAACACATCAAACTCTACGTCAACGCCCTGCGCTCCGGTAAAAACGAACTCCTCGGCATCGTGCTCAACGGCCTCTCCTCGCGCCGCATCGAGTATTACTCCAACTACCGCTACTACCGCAGCTACAAGAAATACTACGGCACCCAGGCCTGACCGCGCGGCCGCGCGGAGCGACCGACGCCGGCTGTCCCATGACGAATGCCCCCGCGGCGTTCGTCATTTTTTTGCGCCCGAGGCCGGCCAAGTGGTATCCCCCGTTTCACATTCGGCATTGGCCATTGGCCGCTGGTCATTACGCATTAGGCATTCGTCATTTTTCCCATGCCCGCCCTCTCTCCGTTTCTCCCCGCCGGTTTTGATCCGACCCGGCCGGTCGCCCTCATCGCCGGCCAGGGCCGCTACCCCGCGCTCGTCGTCGAGTGCGCCCGCGCCGCCGGCGTGCCCGTGCGCCTCATCGCCCTCGACGAGGAAACCTCGCCCGAGCTGCAGGCCGCCTTCCCCGAAAACGAACGCGTGCTCATCAAGGTCGGCCAGATCGGCGCCATGCTCAAGGCCATCAAACGCTTCGACGCCGGCCATGCCTACATGGCCGGCCAGGTCAGCCCGCGAAAACTCTTCTCCGGCCTCCATCCCGACCTCAAGGCCATCGCCATGCTCGCATCCCTGAAGCGCCGCAACGCCGAGACCATCTTCGGCGCCATCGCCGCCGAGATCGAAAAAATCGGCGTCACCCTGCTCGACGCCCGCGCCTTCATCGACGACCACCTCGCCAGCCCCGGCGCGATGACCCGAAAAAAATTCCCGATCGAGGACGACTACCTCCAGCACGGCCTGCACATCGCCCGCGAATGCGCCCGCCTCGACATCGGCCAGGGCTGCGTCGTGCGCAAGGGCACCGTGCTTGCCGTCGAGGCCTACGAAGGCACCGACGAGATGATCCGCCGCGCCGGCACCCTCAAGACCGACCAGTGCCTCTACGTGAAGACCGTGAAGGCCCGCCAGGACTACCGCTTCGACGTCCCCTGCTTCGGCCTAAAAACCCTCGAATCGCTCGACGCCGCCAACATCCGCGCCGCCGCGCTGGAAGCCGGCCGCGTCATCCTCATCGACAAGCCCGCCGTCCTCGCCCGCGCCGACCAGCTCGGCATCTCCCTGCTCGGCGTCGCCTAGTCGCATAAATCTCCAAAAAATCCTCCCCCAAGTCACTGTGCCAAAACACCCCCAGATATTTGTCACTTAATAAGTGACAAATATCTGGAGGCGCGAATCGTCGACGGCCGTTGTTTTTCGTTCGTCATTCGGCATCCGTCCCCCGTCATTTTACACCATGCCCGCAGCTCCCGTTCTTCCCGTCGTCGTCAAAGGCGTCATGCCCACCGCCAACGGCTGCGCCGTGTTCCTCGGCAACGACGACAAGACCTTTGTCATCTACGTCGACCACTTCGTCGGCAACGCCATCCGCATGTCCATCGACGGCGTCAAGAAAGAGCGCCCGCTGACCCACGACCTCATCGCCCACATCCTCACCGGCCTCGGCGCGCGCGTGGAGCACGTCGTCATCAACGCCGTGCAGGAGTCGACTTTCTTTGCCCGCGTGCTGCTCGTCATGGAAAACGAACTCGGCCGCAAGATCGTCGAGCTCGACGCCCGGCCCAGCGACTCGATCGTGCTCGCCATCCAGCAACAACGTCCGCTGCTGGTCGCCCGGTCCGTGTTCGAAGCCGTGGACGACGTCACCGAGATCCTTGAGCGCGTGCAGCAGCAGGCGGCCGAGCAGCCCGACGAGGATGACGGTCTCGACGACGACGAGGACGACAAGTAAGGGACCGCGCCCGTGAACCCGGCCCCCGCCACTCCCCTGCCCGCCGGCATCGTGTCCGGCCAGCCGCTGACCGCGCTCGCGCCGATGCAGGACGTCACCGACCTGCCCTTCATGCGCGTCATCGCCCGGCACGGCGCGCCCGACTACTACTTCACCGAGTTCTTTCGCGTGCACGCGCAGTCGCGCCTGGAGAAACACATCCTGCGCTCCATCGACGAGAACGACACCGGCCGGCCCGTCTTCGCCCAGCTGATCGGCGAGGACCTCGAGCACATGACCCGCGCGGTCAACGACCTGCTCGCCCACCCCGTGGCCGCGGTCGATCTCAACATGGGCTGCCCCGCGCCCAAGGTTTACAAAAAAAACGTCGGCGGCGGGCTGCTGCGCGACCCCGCGAAGATCGACTCCCTGCTCGGCGCCCTGCGCGACGCCTGCCCCGGTCTCTTCACCGTGAAGATGCGTATCGGTTTTGAGGATACGCGTCATTTCGAGACGATCCTCGGGCTGATCGACAAACACCGCGTCGACCTGCTGAGCCTGCACGGCCGCACCGTGAAGGAGATGTATCGCAGCGAGGTTCACTACGACCACATCGCCCGCGCGGTGCAGGCGGTGCGCTGCCCGGTGCTGGCCAACGGCAACATCACCTCCGCCGCCACCGCGGTGCGTGTGCTGCGCGAGACCGGCGCGGCCGGCGTCATGATTGGCCGCCACGCCATCCGCAACCCGTGGATCTTCGCCCAGTGCCGCGAGGCTTTCGCCGGCCGCGCGATCACGCCGGTCACCCTGGGCCAGGTCGACGCCTACGTGCGCGGCCTCTACGCGGCGACCGAGGTGCCGGAGTTGTCCGAGCTGATTCTGGTCAACAAGATGAAGAAATACCTCAACTTCGTCGGCCAGAGCGTGGACCCGATGGGCGCGTTTTTGCACGACATGCGCCGCACGCGCAGCCGCGACGAGTTGTTCGCCGTCTGCGACCGGCACCTGTTGGCCGAGCCCGACAAGGTTTTCGCCGACGAACCCTATCCCGGTGTGGTCGCCCGTCCCAATTGCGAGACGCCCGACGCCGACGGTTGTTCGCTCGACTCGGTCACGGCGTAACGATGAAGGCCGCGCCATGGCGTGTTTTAGAACAATTTAAATAAGGTCGTAGCTGATCCTGGGCCGGTCGTTGAACGGGTGTCGCCGACGGCGCCCCGGCGATGTCGAAATCCTGTAACAGTCGCACCGAGCGAACGCGGGCGGTTTGTCACTTATTAAGTGACAAATCCGCCGGGCTCAGTCGGCCGCGACGATGACGAGGTCGTCCATGTGCAGGCCGCACCAGACCTGGTCGCCCTCGTGGATGGCTTCGAGCAGGGCGCTTTCGTTGGCCACGATGGCGTGCAGGCGCGTGCCGGCTTCGGTGACGAGCGTGAGACGGTCGAGCGCACCCTGGAAAACCTCCTCCTCGACGCGGGCGGGGAAGACGTTTTCGGCCGTGATGGGGCGCTTGGAAACATGGACTTTTTCGGGACGGATCGAGACGACGGCGCGGTCCGCGCCGGCGGGCCATTGGTCGAGGGGCACGAGGATTTCCAGGCCGCCGTCGAGCGCCACGCGGCCAGTGTCGCCGTCGCGTCGCAGGAGTCGCGCGGAGACCAGGTTGGCCTCGCCGATAAAGTCGGCGACGAAGGCGGTGCGGGGCCGGTGGTAGATGTCGGCGGCCGTGCCCAATTGTTCGATACGGCCCTGGTTGAAGACGGCGATGCGGTCGCTCATGGTGAGCGCCTCTTCCTGGTCGTGGGTGACGAAGACGAAGGTCATGCCGAGGTGTTTTTGCAGGCGCTTGAGCTCGAGTTGCATCTGGTGGCGGAGCTTGGCGTCGAGGGCGGAGAGCGGTTCGTCGAGCAGGAGGACCGAGGGGCGCGGCACGATGGCGCGGGCGAGCGCGACGCGCTGGCGCTGGCCGCCGGAGAGCTGGGCGGGCTTGCGTTGCTCGAAGCCGCGCAGGGCGACGAGGTCGACGACCTCCTCGATGCGGCGGCGTTGTTCGTCGGCGGGGACCTTTTGCATGCGCAGGCCGAAGGCGATGTTGTCGCGCACGCTGAGGTGCGGGAAGAGCGCGTAGCTTTGGAAGACCTGGTTGACGTTGCGGCGGTAGGGCGCGAGGTGGGTGACGTCGGCGCCCTCGATGTGGATGTCGCCCTCGTCGGGGTGCTCGAAGCCGGAGAGCATGCGCAGGAGTGTAGTCTTGCCGCAACCGGAGGGGCCGAGGAGCGTGATGAACTCGCCGGGCTGGATGGCGAGATCGACGGCGTCAACGGCGGTGAATGTGCCGAAGCGTTTGGTGACGCCGCGGATGTCGATCATGGGCTGGGCGGGTGCGATCATCGTTGCGAGCGGCGGCCCTGCCACTGGACGGCGAGGTAGGTGAGGACGAACATGAGCGTGAAGATGACGCCGAGGGCGGCGCCGAAGGGCCAGTTGCGGGCCTTGAAGAACTGGTTCTGGATGACGTTGCCGATCATGGGCACGCGGGCGCCGCCCATGAGGTCGGTGATGGCGAACATGCCGATGGCGGGCACGAAGACGAGCAGCACGCCGGCCGCGATGCCGGGCAGCGTGAGCGGGATGATGACCTCGGAGAAGGCGCGCACGGGTCCGGCGCCGAGGTCGTGCGCGGCCTCGACGAGGGCGTTGTCGACTTTTTCCGCGCTGCCGTAGACGGGCAGGATCATGAACGGGAGGTAGGCGTAAACGAGGCCGATGATGACGGCGACGGGCGTGTAGAGCAGCGCAAGCGGCTCGGCGATGGCGCTGGCGGAGAGCAGCAGGCCGTTGAGCAGGCCTTCGTTTTTCAGGATGGCGATCCAGGCGTAGGTGCGGATGAGGAAGCTGGTCCAGAACGGGATCATGACCAGCAGCAGGAGCAGGTTGCGCAGGGCCGGCGGGCGGCGGGCGATATACCAGCCGACGGGGTAGCCGACGGCGACGCAGATGAGCGTGGTGAGGCCGGCGTAGAGGATGGAGCGACCGAGGATATTGAGGTAGATGGGGTCGAAGACGCGGGCGTAGTTGTCCCACGTAAAACTGAAGACGACGCGGCCGAGGTCGTCGCGCTGGCAGAAGCTGTAGATGGCGAGAATGCCGGTGGGGATGATGACAAAGAGCAGCAGCCAGAGCACCATGGGCGCGAGCAACACCCAGCCCCACACGCCCGGGCGGCGGGCGTGCGGGGTGGCGTCGGAGGGCAGGCCGAGGGTTTGCATCAGGCGGTGCGGGCGCGGGCGGCGGGTTATTGGCCCGAGGTGTTCTTCAGGTCGGTGACGAGTTCGTCGATGAGCGCGCCGCTGTCGCCGATGTGGCGGAAGGTGTCGAGGGAGAGCTCGACCTTCGGGTAGCTGCCGGGGTTGGCGAGTTGCTCGGGCGTGAGCAGTTGGCGGGCGGCGCCGTTGGGGTTGGTGTAGGGGAACTCGTCGGAGATGAGTTTGCTGACCTCGGGACGCAGGATGTAGTCGATGAAGGCGTGGGCGGCGGCGGGGTGCGGGGCGCCCTTCGGGATGGCGAGGGCGTCGACGAAGATGTGCGCGCCTTCCTCGGGGAGGATGTATTGGAACTTCTTGTCCTCGTCCCAGAGAATGGCGGCCTCGCCGCCCCAGACGTAGCCGAGGTCGACGTCGCCGTTGAGCAGGGCGGTCTTGGGGCTGTCGGAGTCGAAGAGCTTGATCATGGGAAACCAGGCCGCGAGCACGGGGCGGGCGGCGGCGATGCTCTCGGGGTTGATGTCGTTGATGCCGAGGCCGAGGGTGTAGAGCGCGGCGACGACGAGTTCGCGTCCGTCGTCGAGGGCGACGATGCGGCCGGCGTGTTCAGGTTTGAAGAGATCCTTGAAGCCTTTGACCGGAGTGGTGACGCGCTCGGTGTTGACCACGATGCCGACGGTGCCGGTCATGTAGGGCACGGTGTAGTCGTCCTGCGGGTCGTGGGGCAGGCCGCGGAACTCGGGGAGGATGTTGCCGAGGTTGGCGAGCTTGGTTTTGTCGAGCGGGAGGAGTTCGCCTTCGTTGATCAGCGCCTCGGCGATGTAGTCGGGCGGTTGGATGAGATCGTAGCCGACGCCGCCGGCGAGCAGCTTGGCGAGCATCTCCTCGCCGGAGGAGAAGGTCTCGTAGTTGACCTTGATGCCGGTCTCCTCGGTGAAGCCGTCGAGCACGGCCTGCGGGATGTATTCGGACCAGGCGAAGAGGTTGAGGACCTTGTCGTCGGAGGCAGCGTCCTTGGGTTTGCAGCCGGCGAGCGCGAGGGCCGCGGCGGCGGCGAGGATCAGGGTGGCGGTTTTTTTCATGGTTGGCGGGTGGTGGTTGGCGGAGCGGAAAACGATCAGACGGCCTGAGCCGGTCGCGTGCCGAGGCGGCGCAGGTATTCGGAAAAAAGCACGAGCATCACGGTGGTGAGAATGAAGACGGCGGAGAGGGCGTTGAGCATGGGGTTGAGGCCGACCTTGGCCATGCCGTAGACCTTGAGCGGGAGCGTGGCCGACGCGGGGCTGGTGGTGAAGTAGCTGACGATCAGCTCGTCCATCGAGAGCGTGAAGGCCATCAGCCCACCGGACAGGATCGCCGGTCGCAGGCACGGCACGATGACCAGCCAGAAGGCCTTGAGCGGCGTGGCGCCGAGGTCGAGCGCGGCCTCCTCAAGCGAGGGGTCGAGACCTTGCAGCCGCGCCTGCACCGCCACCAGCACGAAGGGAAAGCAGAAGGTCACGTGCGCGATCATCACCGAGACGAACCCCAGCGGCAGGCTCACCGCGGTGAAGAAGATCAGCAGGCTGATGCCCATGACGATTTCGGGCATCATCATCGGGATGCAGATCAACGTCTGCAGGCCGCGGCTGAACGTGTAGCGATAACGGTGCAGCAACCACGCCCCGGTCGTTCCGAGCAGCACCGAGGCCACCGTGGTGCCGGACGCGACGATCAGGCTGTTCTTCAACGCGCGCAGGATCGGCGCGTTGCCCGCCAGCTCGCGATACCAGTTCAGCGTGAAGCCTTCCCACAGGATGTTCAGCCGCGACGTGTTGAACGAATACGCCACCAGCACCCCGATCGGCAGATACAGGAAAACGAACACCAGCGACGTCCAAATCCCCAGCGCACCGTCAAGCAACCGAATGCCCGAAGGCCGCCGCCGCGCACGCGAAGAACGGGATGACATGACCACGCGCTCGTTTGTGCTCCCGCGTCCCCCGCTGGCAAGCCCACCGTGTCAAAAACTTTTCAACGCAGCGCCGGCCCCGCCCCGCGCCATGTCTCCCCCGCCCCGCGCCGGAGCGCCGCCTGCAGAAACGCCCCCGCCCGTTTGACCGCCGCGACGACCGGCTCCCCCCGGCCCAGATAAAAGGCCGCCGCGGCCGACAGCACGCAACCCGTGCCACGCGTATTGGCGGTCGGCAGACGATCGTTCACGAATTGCACACCCTCTCCTGCGGACGTCAGCAACCAGTCCACGCTCTCATGGCCGTCGCCATGCCCGCCCTTGATCAGCACCGCGCCCGCCCCCAGCTCCAGCAACCTCCGGCCGGCGCGTTCAATCTCGTCAACCGTGCCCACCGGCAGCCCGCTGAGCGCCGCCGCCTCCGGCAGGTTCGGAGTCAACAACGTCGCCCGTGGCACCAGCACCGCGCGCACCACGTCCAGGTCCGCATCGCTCCAAAACCGCGTGCCCGACGTCGAGCCCATCACGGGGTCGACCACCAGCGGCAGACCGCGCGGCAACGCCGCCACCACCGCCTCGATCAACGCCGTGCCCGGGAGCAGGCCGGTCTTCGCCGCCACCACGGGAAACCCGTCCAGCGCCGTCCGGATCTGCGCGACCACCAGCTCAACCGCCACCGGCGACCACGCCGCCACGCCCGCGCTGTTCTGCGCGGTGATCGCGGTGATGGCCGTCAACGCATGACCGCCCAGGTCCCGAATCGCGCGACCGTCCGCCTGCACGCCCGCGCAACCGCCGCTGTCCGAACCCGCGATGGTCAACACGCAGCACGGAGAGGAAGGGGCTTGGTCGGGAACGCTGCTGGTCATGTGAACCGGCAGCCTAGGTCACTTTCCCCGGGTGCGTCCCGCCTGAATTTTCCCGACAGGCACTCACGTCCGCCATAAAACACCGCCGGCTGCAGGACTTCGTGCAAGGCCGTTGCCGGACCGCATGTCCGCCCGCGTTGTGGACCCGCTCGCACGCGTGGACAGTTCGCGTCGCACCGGCCGCACATCGGCCGGGAGCCCAGACGCGGATAACCGTCGCCACACCATCTCCGACGAGACGAAAGCGCGCCGCGCTTCCGCCCTTGCCGACCTCCTGAGCACGACCAAGCTTCCGCACCATGTCCTCCCTCCCCGACCGCATCCGCTGGGGCATCATCGGCTGCGGTGATGTCACCGAGAAAAAGAGCGGCCCCGCCCTGCAAAAGGCCGCCGGCTCATCGCTCGTCGCCGTCATGCGGCGCGACGGCGCCAAGGCCGCCGACTACGCCCGCCGCCACGGCGTGCCCCGCTCCTACGACGACGCCCGCGCGCTCGTCGCCGATCCCGAGGTCGACGCCGTCTACGTCGCCACCCCGCCCGGCGCACACGTCGAGGGCGCGCTGCTCGCCGCCGCCGCCAGCAAACCCTGCTACGTCGAAAAACCCTTCGCGCGCAACGCCACCGAGTGCGACGCCATCCTCGGCGCCTTTCGCGCGGCCAACCAACCCGTCTTCGCCGCCTACTACCGCCGTTGCCTGCCCCGCTTCGTATTGGTGAAACAATTACTCACCGACCGCGCCCTCGGCACGCTCACCGGACTGCGCCTGCACTTCGCCTGCGCCGCCCCGCGCATCGACGACGCCGACAATCCGCCCTGGCGACTCGACGCGACCAAAGCCGGCGGCGGCCTCTTCCTCGACCTCGGCTCGCACACGCTCGACCTGATCGACCACCTGCTCGGGCCGCTGGACAACGTGCGCGGCCACGCCGCCAACCGCGCCACGCCCCTGCCCGTCGAGGACACCGTCGCCATGAGCTTCACCGCTGCCGGCCTGCCCGGCGTCGCCAGCTGGAACTTCGCCAGCGCCGCTCACGCCGACGAGGTCGTCATCGAAGGCACCGACGGACGCCTCGCCTTCTCCGTCTTCGGCGACGAGCCGCTGCGCCTGCAAACCCGCGACGGCGAACAAACCTTCGCCCGCCCCAACCCCGAGCACGTCCAGCAACCGCTCATCCAGACGGTCGTCGACGCCCTGCTCGGCCGCGGCGAGTGCCCCAGCACAGGAGAGAGCGCCCGCCGCACCTCGGCCGTCATGGACACCGTGCTCGACGCCTACTACGGCGGCCGCGCCGATCATTTTTGGGAGCGTCCGCAAAGCTGGCCCGGCCGACGCCTCGGCTGATAGCCACCGTCTCTCGCCATGATCCGCGCCTTGCTTTTGCTTCTGCTGGGAGTCTTCGGTTGTTCGACTGCCGCGATCATGATCAAGGCGTCGACCACGCACCCGGTGCTGCTCTCGGCCGCCCGGTTGTTGTTGTCGACGCTGTTGCTCTCGCCCCTGTTTTTTCGCGCGCTGGCCAAACACCGCGGGACCCTGACGCGCCGACAACTGCGCGACACCACGCTGCCGGCGGTGCTGCTTGCGGCGCACTTCATCTCGTGGACCTACGGCGCGCGCATGACGCTCACCGCGCAGGCCAGCCTCATCGTCAATCTAGCGCCCGTGGCCCTGCCCTTCATCCTGCACGCCCTGATCGGCGAGACGGTCACGCGCCGCGAGATCATCGGCACGATCATCGCCATCTCCGGCATCACCGCGCTGTCGGCCCGCGACGCTTTTTCCGGCGGCGGCGACCTGCCGGGCAACATCGTCTGCTTCGGATCGATGTTGTTCTTCGCCTGGTATCTGGCGCTCGGACGCCGCAATCGCGACATCCCCTCGATCTGGCTCTACGTGGTGCCGGTCTACCTCCAGGCCGGACTGCTCTGCGCCGTGGCCGCGCTGCCAT
>JBDRJH010000150.1:0-3423 GCA_043815125.1 Verrucomicrobiota bacterium | reverse complement strand
GGTGTCATTCTAAATCCTCTCTGCCGCGATGTTTGCCTCGGAATACACCGCAATACCCGGGATCGTGCCTACCGCCGATTCGCCACTCGCCCGGACGTGATGGGCAATCAGCCGCGAGTCAAGCATCTTCCACTTGTCCGGCACGGCGGCGAAGTCCACCAACTTCCACTTCCACACGCGTCGGCTCTGGGCCCCCGTGGCTTTCGTGGGTAGCGCCGGAGCAGGAAACGGGATCGGCACGCTAGCGGCCTCGGCCTGGGCCTCTTTTGCTGCCTCCATATCTACCGCCGCCGCCGCCTTCGCGGCTACAGCCTGGGCTCGGGCCTGTTCCTCCCCTTGCGTATCGCCAAGCGCGCGCGCTCGTGCAGCTTCGGCCTCAGCCATCTCGGCATGCCTCGCCTTTAGCTCGGATTCGGCTTGCAGCCGCGCCGCCTCCGCTTCGGCTCGCTGCTTTTCCGCCGCAGCCAACTTCGCCTTGCGTTCGGCCTCAACTTTGAGCACGTACACCTGATCGTCATAATCGCCGATCTTGCGTTTGATGATCCCTTCGGCCTGCTCCGCGGGCCGGTCCAACGTGAGCCACGCCTCTTCGATCGACTTACGCGAGCGTTCGGCCGCCAGCTTAGTTGCGCGTGCATCTTCAATCGGCTTGGCGAAATGCTCCTTGACTCGCTCGCGTTTGCCGCGAATGATCCCGAGAGCATTCGCCGCGGTCCCACGCGTCACGTCTGAATCGACCGTGAAACCCTTGGCCAGCTCGACCAGCCCCTCCACCTCCTTCGCAAGCTCAGTCGTGTCGGGGACCGGAACCACTTTTACTATAGCCGTTTCAGTTGTAGCCATCGTCTCTCATCTTCCTTTCAAAAAACCAGCCCTACCCCGCGTTGCAGGCTACACCGCCTGCCGTGACCACGAGCGCCGTCACCGGTACGGACTGAGCGGGTCCGCACTGTTACGCTCACGCGCGGGGTAGGGCTGAAACGGACACGCACCTCACGTCTCCTAGTTAGGAACCCTTGGTGACGGCTGCTTCGATTTCTTCAAGCTCGGGTCGCGCCGAGACGTTGTCGATGTCGGTAAGTGCAAGTAACCTCGCCCGGTTTAATGCCGCGGAAACCTGTAACGGGTTCATCACTCTGAACGCGTAGCGAATGCTTTGGCGAATCCCTTCGCATTCCGCGGCCTCGACCTCGTTGGCCGTCGGGTCGCGTTTGGGCTCGGGCTCCGGTGGCAACGGCGGTTCGGGCTCGCGCGGCGGATCGGGTTTTAGCGGTGGAGACGGCGGGCGTTCCGGCTCAACGTCGCTCTGGCCGTTGCCGTTTCCCTTGCGATCGGCCAGCCGTTCCGTGATAGCCGCGCGGGCCTTACTGCCGGGGCTCGCGTCTTGCTGCGCCAGCGCAGCCGCCTTCTCGCCGACTTGATCCATGCGAGCCAAAAACACGTCAGCGGACGCCATTTCTTCCGCGCTATAGAGCCCCTGCAATTCGGGCGCAAACGTGACGCCGTGGACGCGATCGCGAGCCCGCGCCGCGAGCATGGCCTTCGGATGCAATTTCCACGGCATTGCCGCGCCGGTAGACGATTGGCGGTCCCACAGACCGGCGCGTTTAGCGTCTGCGACAGAAAACGTCCGCTCTTGTACAACGCCATCGGGCTTGCGCCGGCATTGACAATGTGCCGTGCAGTTGTCCGCAAACGGCTCGCCCGGCTTCGGTTCATTCTCGAACCATTCCTTGAACGCGCCGTGATCGTAGAATGGTGAACGCTGGCAAATCGCCAACATAACCCGGCCGTACACCGACGGGTTGCCGTTTACCACCGCGACCCCGCGGATTGCAGCGGACCACCCAAGACCGAGATCCCGGCCGAACAGAATCTTTATCGTGACCTGATCGGGCGAATCGCCCTTGACGCATAGACCTGCGCGGCACACCCATTTCGCAAAGCTGAAAACCTGCTGCACGTTCTCGAACCGCACCCCGTCGTCAGTAACCGCGACGCTACTCCAAAAGTCGGTTGCCGATTGAACGCCGTTGTCATCCCCGCGGGCCTTGAGCGCTTCAACCTGGGCCTGTACGTTTGCGTTTACCATAGTCATCCCATCAGCTCCTTTATCATCAGTTTCGGCGTCCGCTTTGGAAACCGCAGCACTGGAAACGTGCTCACATTGACGTACTCGTCATACAGCCCCGCGGCTTTGAGCCGCGCCGAATCGACGTGCCGCGCCGACTGCTCGCGGTACGTCACGGTCCGGCCAGACGTAGACTGACCCCAGATCGACGCTCCGAGGGCCGCTACCACCGCGGCTTTGGCCTCCTCTTCGGCTTTCACCGCGGCCTTGCGAAGATTCGTTGCCGCCTCGACCGCCTCGATCAGATCGTCCGCGACTTCCGCAGGCTCGCCCGGGAACCGGAATCGCCGCTTGAGCACGTCCAGGTGTGGCGTTACATCCGGTGGGGGTGTCCGCGTCGCGACGTATTCCTTCCACCAGAACGGCAGGTATTCAATAAGGTGGTTCCCAAACTCTTCGTCATAGTCTACCCGGAACATGGCAAACCCCCGTCCGCCGAGGAACGTCGGGACGTGGCAAACTCGGGCCGGTGCCACAATCATGTGAGCGTGCGCCTGGGCCCATACGTGTTCAGGAACCTGGTCGGTCCCGTCATCACCCCAGTCATCGACCAACGGGCCGAATAGTCCCGCCGTCTTGGCCTCGACCGGCTCGTTTCCGGCGCGCGTGAGCGCGTCCGCGTGGGTGCCGAGACATAGATCCACTCGCGAACGGTATTGGTTTCGCGTCAGCGGGCCGAGGGTCTCACTCGCCCAGTCCAGAATCGCCGTCTCGAAATGCGTTCCTGCAAGCATGGCCGGTGTTGGCTCCGCGGGCTTGACCTGCTCGGTCTTTTCGAGCCAGACGTCGCCCGCGTTTCGCCACGGGTCAACCCCGATGACGGCCGCGACGTCACTACCTCCGAGTCGCTTGCTCCTCTGTGAAAACTGCGCCTTAGTGATAGGCATGCGTTTCTCCTTTTCTGTAATGTACCGAGCGGGCGCGTGCCCGCCAACTATAATCCGCCGCCGAGTTTATAAGCGCGATCCTGGCACGTTCTCGGCTCGCCCATCGGCGTCGGGTCGAGTTTCACATTCGTGCAGGCGAAGCAGAATCTGTACTCGAGTCCGGGTCCGGTTGCGACCCCGAATCGTGCCGGGGCCTCGCTTGCCGCAACCGTGTTACCGCACCGCGAGCACTTACACGGGTTCCCGGTTTCGACTCGCGGATAGGGTTTGTCACCATGACGCGGTGTAGTCATAATCACATCTCCCAAAGGTGGCGGGGTTCGGCAATTCGCCACGTTACCATACGCGAGCCCTTGACTCGGCAGGGCCGGGGTAATCCGCGAACCACGACGCCATCGTTCTTTA
>JBDRJH010000149.1:0-11435 GCA_043815125.1 Verrucomicrobiota bacterium | reverse complement strand
CAGTTTCTCAGGGTGGCGATGGAGGGCTCTTTGTTGGCGGGGAAAATCCCGCTGTTACGCAGGCCGATGATATCCGTGAGTTGGTTGGGCATGGATGTGATTGATTGCGTTTCCATGCCCAAGCCCACGCGGTCAAGAACCGGTGGGCGGGCAGACCGAAATCAGGCGGCGATAGACATTGCCGGTTCGGGACCGGTGTCGGCTTTTTTCGGGAGGATGCCGAAGAACTGTTCCGCTTCGTCGGGCATCTTCAGTTCGAGGTAATGCTTGCGGATGATGCTTTCCGAGTTGCCCGCTTGCAGCGCTGCTTCGCCGATGGAGCGGAATTTCGCCACAAACATCGAAATGAACGTGTGCCGCATGACATCGTGCGAGAGCGGGAATTTCTGCGCCACCTTTTCCCGAACGTGTTGGAGGTTGGTTGGGATGATCGGGAATTTCGTCAACGGGTAGGCTCGCAGCCACGCGGCCAAGTTGGGTTGAATCGTGACGTTGCGCGGTTCGCGCACCTTGGAGACTTCGCCGTCGATGCGAATCACGTTGGTTTCCATTTTCACATGCGAGGGCTGGAGCCGGAGGATTTCGCCGGTGCGCAGGCAAGGCCGGATGCCGGCGAACAGGCAGAGCGCGAAGAACGGAACGGCGGCAGGGTAGTGGTCCTCGACGAAGACCATGAGCCCTTTTGCCTGTGCAGCATCAAAGGTCACCGCGCCGCCACGGCGCCGACGGGTCCGGCGCGGCGGGATCTTCACGAGCGGGTTTTCCGCGATCCATTCCCGTTGCAGGGCGAACTTGAGGAAGGCCGAGACTACGCCGCGCCGGTTGTTGAAGGTCTTGTGGACGGCTTTGCGGGCTTCCAGATACTCGATGAGCTTTGTCCCGGTCACGTCGGCCACGGTGGCTTCGGGGAAGTGCTTTTGCAGGCGCTTGAGGTCGCGTTTCACACGCGTCAGATACGGCTCGGAGATCAGGTCTTGTTCGAGTTCGTGGTCCTTGATGACGAGGAACTCCACGACGGCTTCCGACAGGAGTTTCTGCGTCACCGGTTCACGATGGTTCGCCAGCGCAAACTCGACGTAGAACGAGAGCGACTGCGTGCGTCCGGCAATCCGACGAAACACGGACTCGGCCTCGTGCAATTGCTCATCGGTCAAACGCGTGGCGGCCGCACGAATGCCCGTCTCGCGCTGAAGCAGTTGGATCTCTTGAACCTGACGTTCCGCCTCGGCCTCCGCGCGCGTCGGGAAGTTCTTGCGGAAGCGTTGCCCGTCGATGCGGGCGTAGAGCTGAAAAACGATCTTCCCGGAGGGATTCGTGAATTCTGAGATGACGAAGGGACTTTGCTTTTTCATGACCGATTTGGCCGGTCAATGTCCCAATCGATTGTCGGACTAATTAACTCGTTGGTTTAGAACGAGAAAGTGGCGGAGAGGGAGGGATTCGAATGCCCGCCCGCGTTCAAAGCTAAGTGCCGAAATCTTACGGACTTAGTTGATTGTTAATGTTTTAGAACGTGCTGATTAGAGCTGAACGGTGTTGAAAAGTGAAGCCAAAAACAGGGTGTTTGGCAACCTTGGACAACCTAACTCAGCCCGGAAACCCCGACGCGCAGAACCTACGCGCCGGGGTCGAACAGGTCAATCCTCCTCGGGGAGCATGATCGTGAAACACGGCTCTCCTTTGTCGCCGGGATGGACGATGGCCTTGAGGGTATGCAGGCGCCTGCGGCCCGTGCCGGTGATGATGACACGGAACAGGCGCCCGCCTGGCACGGCTTGCACGGGGCAAAAACGCGACATGTGAAGGATGTCATGCCAGACGCCTTTCCAGTCGTTGCCGTGGTCGGGATGCTCCACGGCACGGCGGATGAGTTCGCCCACGGTTGCGGTCATGGCGACATGGACGCCGGGGAAGTGCTGGGCGGATACCTCGGCCAAGTCGCCGGTGGTGGCGTCGATCAGGACGCCGTCGGCGATGGCTTGAGCACGGGTGTAAACGGAAACGACCACGAAGCCGTCAAACGGGTGGCCGGGTTGGTTTATAACGTCGCCGGATTGAAGAACCGGATCACGGGAAGAGTCACGCATGGAATGTGGGATTCGTGCGCTCCAACGAGAGCGCGGGAGGAAGCAGCGGGCCGCGCTGCGCGGTCCCTCCCTGAGCCGAACCTTTAAAAAGGCCGCCCCGGAGGGTGCCTCCGGACAGCACCGGCAGCGCAAGGAGGAGCGCAGGGCGCAGCCCGAGAACTCCTTGAGGCGCGGACAGGCGGAGTGCGTAGCGCGAAGCCCGCCAGCCGTCGCAGGTGCTAGCCTTGGCAACCTCTGGAACGGCCCCCGCTAGAACCATCGAGCGCAGCGAGCATCAAGCATGGGTTCATGCTAGCGCCCCATGGCTGGTGTGGACATAGCTCCCCGAGCGTAGCGAGAAGAAACAGGACGACCATGTCGGAATCGGTGTGGTGGTTCGGTTCCCATCCCGCCGGGGGCGACGCGGGTGGCATTGCCCCCTAGATCACGGGCATGAGCCGCGTGCTTTTTTTTCGTTCAGACGATGCGGGGCTCAGCCCCGGAACCAATGCGGCCATCGACGCGGCCGGCGTGGTGTGCCCGAACATCGGGCTCATGGCCGTCGCCCCCGCGATCGAGGATGCGGCGGCGCGGTTTCGCGTGCGCGAGGAGCTGTGCCTGGGACTGCACTTCACGCTCAATTCGGAATGGCCGGAAATACCGTGGGGGCCGCGCGCGCCGCGGGAGAGCGTGGCGGGGCTGGTGTCGCCGGACGGCGTTTTCTTTCCCAATCCCTGGCGGTTGCCGGAGGGCGTCGTTTACGATCCGTCCGAAGTGGCGCGCGAACTTCGGGCGCAGCTCGATTTTTTGCACAGCCTGGGGTTGTGTATTCGTTATTTGGATTCGCACATGGGGGTGCTGGCCTCGACGCCGGAACTGGCGGCGTTGGCGGAGGATTTTGCGGCGGGCGAGGGGCTGGTTTGTCGCGATCGGCTGCCCAAGCTGCAGCATGGCCCCTGCGGACCGAATCTGGGGGCGGACCTGGAGCGTTGGGCGGGATTGCTCGACGGAGTGCGGGAGCCGACGGTCGCGGTGTTTCATCCCATGCGGGCGGACGGGGTGGTGGACCGGCTGGCACCGAGGACGGCGGATGGCGCGCGACCTTTCGTGGCGCGCAGCGCCGAGGCGGCGCTGCTTTGTTCGCCGGCATTCCGGGCCTTGCTGAAAGAGAAGGCCGTCGTGGTGGCGCGGATGGACGATGATCGGTGAGGACGTGTTCAGTCGCCCGGCGCAATCAGGCGCAGGCCCGTGGCGTGGCGGGTGTGGATTTCGAGTTCCTCGAGGTGGCGGACGGGGCGGTCGTCGAGGCGGATGTTTTCCAGGGTGACGTCGTCGATGCGATGGGTGTAGTCCCAGCCGCCGATGAGCGAGGTCGTGTAGCCGGCGTTGGCGGGCGTGGTGCGCCAATGGATGTCGCGCAGGACGACGTCGCGGATGCGGCCGCGTTCGGTGTCCACGCTGAAGCGGGAGCGCGAGATCCGGAAGTCGATGAACTTGTCGTAGCAGTGTTCGATGCGGATGTCTTCGAAGCGGATGTTTTCGATGAGGGCGCGGCCGTAGTTGTGCAGGGAGAAGACCGCGCCCTGGCCGTGGACATGGAGCACGTCGATGTCGCGGAAGACGATGTTGCGCACGTGATCGACCGAGAGTTCGTGGCCGATTTCGAGGGCGTTGCCCGCGTGCCAGTTGGCGAGCGTGCAACGGCGCACGAGCACGTTCTCGACGTTTTCGCGTCCGCGGATGGTCACGCCGCTAAGGTTGTTCTCACCGATGTCGAAGGCCTTCACCACGATGCAGTCGTCGTTGTTGTGAAGGAAGCAGTCCTCGATGAGCACGTCCGACGAGCCGACCACGTCGATGCCGTCGGAGGAGACGACTTCGCCGATCTGGCGGACGTCGCGCACGGTGGCGCCGGCGCAGGCGGCGAGGACGAGCATCCAGCCGGCGGGGCGGATCAGGGTGACGCCTTCGACCCGCACGCCGGGACAGTCCTCCAGCACGACGAGGGGGACGCAGCCGTGGTGTTCCCGCGTATAAAACGAACCGTCGATGATGCCGTGTCCGCAGATGCGGACGCCGCGGCGGCCTTTTATGTGGATGCGGCCTTTGAACACCGCGCCGCCGGGGAGGTGGAGCGTCTGCCCGTCCTCAAGCGTGAGGAGCGGGACTTCGGTGATCTGGCCGGCGGGGAAGGTGACGACGGAGGCGCCGGCGGGCGCGGGCGGGTTTTCCTCGGGCGGGCCGAGGAAGAGGTAGAGCGGTTTGCGCCCGTAGCCGAAATCCAGGGAGATTTTTTCGGCGGACGGCAGGGTGAAGCGCACGGTGCGGTTTTCGATCTCATGCGGGATTTTTCTGGAGCGGGGGCGCACGCCGGTTTCGGACGGAGGGAAATCCGTGGCGCTGATAACTTCGATGCGAGCGGGCAGGTCGTCAGGTTCGAGCGCGGCGATGGCGAAGTCGGCGACGCCGGTGGCGAGCACTTCGACGGGGCGCTCGTTGATGAGGAGGTGGAAAAGGGTGGAGCGGGGCAACGAGCGAGGATGGGCGTAGGGGGTCATGGGGCGGGATTCTTTCGCAAGAGAAGGCGGGGCTGCCGATGCCGGTCATTTGGGTTCGTTCCCAAAGCCGCGGAGGCGCAATCGGTGGCGCGGGCGGCATGGTCGCAGGCCTGATGGAAGCCCCTTTTCACGATCTTTCTTCGACGCCTGGCGACATGGTCTGGCCTGCGGGCACGGACGCGGTCGCGCGCAATGCGTTTGTGTTGTTCACGCGCGAATTTTCCCTGGAGGGAAATGCCGGGCCGGCGGTGCTGACGTTGTTCGCCGACTCGCGTTACGAACTGCGGGTGAACGGTGAATGGGTGGCTTCCGGGCCGGGGCGTTTCCTGCCTGCGTTTCCCCGGTATGATGTCTGGCACATCGCCGAGTGGCTGCGTCCTGGGGCCAATCGGATCGAGGTGATCGTCAATGCGCCGGGGACTTCGTCGTTCCAGACCGATCCGGCCTCGCGGGGCGGGTTTGCCGCGGGTGGGCAGGTGAGCCTGCCGGGCGGGCGCATCGAGCTGGGCACGCCGGGCGGGTGGCGGGCGCGGACTTTGCGCGCCTGGAGCGCGGAGGCTCCGGTTTTCAGTTTTGCGCAGGGACCGGTGGAGATATGCGACCGGCGCGTCTTGAAACGCGAGTTTGCGGAGGCGGCCGGCGAGAAGGCCTTGTCCGTAAGCGGGCCTTGGGGGCGGATGCTGCCGCGCGAGGTGCCGCCGCCGGCTTTCACGCTGGCGCCGCCCGTCTCGGTCGCGGGGCCCGTCCGCTGGTCGGGGGAGGAGGAGGTGTCGGCGTTCTGCATCCGGCGGGCTCCGGGCAGGCTGGTCGCGCCGCCGATCTATGTATTCAAAACTTGGATTCATTCCACGCGGGCGCGGGATTGGGATTTTGCGTCGCTCTGGCTGCATCCCCGCGTCAACGGGCGTCTGGTCGAGGGGCACGGGGATGCGCTGAGGGGGAACCGGACCAACTACACCGCGCGGATCGAGGCGGGCTGGAACCTGCTGACGGGCCACATGCAGGGGTTGGCGGAGTATTGGACGGTGCAGCTGGGTTTCGCGCGCGAGGGGGACGTCGCGGTGAGCGCGCATCGCGACGCGGGCGATGCGTTTGTCCTCAATGTGGCCGGTCCGCTCGATCCCGGTCTGGCGGAGCGTTTCACGGGCGACGAGGCGGGCGACGCGGCGTTGTGGGAGGATCCGGCGCTCGATTGGAAACCGGTGTTGCGCGGCTGGCGGGAGGGCGCGCCGGCCCGGCGGGTCGCGTGGGTCACGCCCGAATCGTCTTTGCAAGAGCCTTCGCCGCCGCCGGCCGGACCGCTGCGGCTGGCGGTCGGCCGGGCGGGCGGGAGCCTGGTGGTGCTTGAATGGGGGACGGAATTTCTGGGGCACCTGAGAATCGAGGTCGAGGCGCCGGCGGGGGCGATCCTGGACGCGGGCTGGGGCGAGACGTTGCGCGCGGATGGCTGCGTCATGCTCTACGCGGGCAATCCCATGATCGAGCCGGGAGACCGGTTCATCCTCGCGGGGGGCAGGGAAACGATCGACGGGTTCGCGGTGCGGGGCGGGAGGTTTCTCCAATTGGTCGCGGACCTGTCCCACGGGGGTGAGGGCGAGGTGATCATCCATTCCGTGACCATCCGTTCGACGCAGACGCCATTGGCGGACACCGGGCGTTTCACGTGCGACGACCCGCTTTGGAACTGGGTGTGGGACGCGGGCCGGCGCACGTTGGAGGCGTGCATGGAGGACACGTATCTCGACTGTCCCTGGCGCGAGCGCGGGCTTTACCTGGGCGATGCGTGGGTGGAGGCGCGGATGCAGCGCGGGTTCGACGCGAATCCGGCGATCACGCGCCGTTGCCTGCGTCTTTTCGCGGAGGGGCAGATGCCGGACGGACAGATGCAGGCGGTGGTGCCGTCATGGCACGGGAAACCTCATGCGGATTTCACGCTCTGCTGGATACTGTTTTTGCACGACCATTGGGCGTGGACGGGCGACCGGGTCTTGGTGGAGGAATTGTGGCCGGCGGTCGGACGGATACTGGAGTCCGGTGCGTGGCGCGCGGACGGGACGGGTTTGTGGGACGCGACGGATCTGCACCTGTTCATCGACTGGGGGGTGCTGCCCGAGTGGCGTCGGGGCCGGGGGAATGCCTGCATCAACGCGCTGCGCGCGGAGGCGCTGCGCCGGGCGGGCGAACTGGCGCGCGAGATCGGTCGCGAGGACGAGGCGCGGCGGCTCGAGGCGGAGGCGGACGGGGTGCGCGCCGCTTTCCGGCGCCATCTCTTCGATGATAAGAACGGACGTTTTCGCGCCTCGCTGGACGAACCGGAGTCTCCTCCGCAGGGAGCGATCCATGCCAACATCCTTGCCTTGCTCTTCGGGCTCGCGACGCCGGAGCAGCGCGGACCGGCGACGGCGTTTGTGCTGCATGCGCTGGAGGAAGCCGCGTCCCATCCGCAGGCGCGACCGGGACGGGTGGAGTTGTTTTTCCTGCACTACGCGCTGGACCTGCTTTACGGGCTGGGCGAGGTCGCGCTGGCGGACCGCGTGGTGCGCTCCTACTACGGAACCATGCAGGCCGCGGGGGCGCCCACGTTTTGGGAGACGCTGGCCATGGGGCGCAAGGGCGCGGGCAGCCTGTGCCATGCGTGGTCGGGCGCGGCGACGCAGGCCTGCATCACGCGGGTCATCGGCCTGAGGCCGGCCGTGCCGGGACGCACCGACCGTTACCTGATCGCGCCATGCCCCGGACCGTTGCGGCATGCCGAGTGCGTGTTCCCGCATCCGCGCGGAGCGATCCAGGTGAGGTGGACGCGCGACGAGCACGGTCTGCACGTGCGGGCATCCGGGCCGGTGGGGGTCGAGCTGATTGTTGCGCATGAAGAAGCCCGCTCCGTCGCGACCGGTTGAGGCGTCGCGGCGGTTGCAACCATGGCGAGAACCGCACTTTGTCATTCCGTGTCCCCCCGTCCCACCCTTGTTGATCTGGCCCGGCATCTGGGCGTTGGTAAATCCACCGTCCAGCGCGCGCTGAGCAACGATCCGCGTTGCAACAAGGAGACGGCCGCGCGCGTGCGCGAGGCGGCGGAGAAGCTCGGCTATCGCCCCGACCCGGTGTTTGCCGCGATGGTCTCGCGCCGGCAGCGGAAGACGGGGGGCGGCATCCCCATCGCCTATCTCGTGAACGTGGTGAAGGCGCCGGAGCGCGTGGGCGTGCTCATCACGGAGTGGTTGTCCGCGCGCGCGGAACAACTCGGCTACAAGGTCGAGGTCATCAATCTGGCGACGTGGGATTCTCCGCGGAGGCTTTGGCAGATCCTTTACGCGCGGGGTTTCGCGGGCGTGCTGCTGGGCACGTTGCGGAGCGATTACCGGGATCTCCTGCTCGGCAACGACCGCTTCCCCGTGGTGTGCGTGGGGCGAGGTGACCCGCTGCCGTTCAACACCGTGAGGCCGGCGATCCTGCCGGCCGTGCACCAGGCGTGGGAGCGCATGAGGGCGCTGGGCTACCGGCGCATCGGCGCGGCGATCATGAGGCACGAGCCGATGATCGAGGACGATTTTTCCCGGTTGGCGGGTGCTCTCGGCTGCCAGGCGCTCATGGGCGGCGACGGCGGCGAGGCGATCCCTCCGCTGCTGGATTCGCTGCGCGGCCAGAGTTCATTCGAGGAATGGGTGCGCAGGCACCGTCCCGACGCGGTGCTGGGGTTTCATCCCGGGCAATACGCCGTGCTGCGCTCGATGGGGATCAAGATCCCGCGGGACATGGGCTTTGCCTGCCTGCACAACGATTTTTTCAACGAGGGAAAACGGCGCCCGGGCATGGTCGCATGCATGGCGCAGAATTTCCCGCTCATCGCGCGCAGCGCGGTCAACCTGCTCGACCAGATGATCCGGCACGGCGAGCGCGGCGTGCCTGCCGAGCCGATCACGATCACGGTGGAATCCGTGTGGTCGGACGGGCGTTCGCTGCCGTCGCGGTTGAAGAAAACGAGAAAACCCAAACCGGATCCGGTCGGCGGCGTTTAGGAGCCCGGTCAAGCCTGGCACACACGGCAAGGCTCGGGGATGAATGTTGGGACGGTTCCCACTATGCCCGTGTTGGCGTGGGATACGCGCGCGGGATACTGGCCGCACCATGAGCACTACCCCGTTATTCCCTATCCTGCGCGAGCGTCCACTTCCCTGCCTGCTGGCTTTGGCGCTGGCCTCCGCCTCCGCTCCGTTGTCCGCGCAGACGAACTTTTATTGGGGCGGCGGCACCACCGATATCGCCGACGACACGACTCTCCCCACGCTCTGGTCCAGCCTTCACGGAACCTGGGACACGACGACCCGGAACTGGGCGGACAGTCCAGCCAGCCCGAACACTTATCAGACGTGGCAGAGCGGCGGGATTTTTAACGGCACGTTCGATGGCTTCGATTCCGGTTACAGCATACAAACCGCCGTCATCAGCCTTGCCGAAAATATCAATGTGTCGGGGATTAATGTGCGGGTGGGCTTTCCCGGCGCCAGCGGCAACAAGTGGGCGGCTTTCGATGCGGCCGGTGCCGTGAGTCTCTCGCTGGCGGACAACGCGGTGATCGATGTCAGCCCGCATGGCTCCACCGCCCTGGGTGTTGCGACGACTGCCGGACTGATGATCAATTCATCCTCCGGCGCGGCGAATGTGTCCCTTGCCGGCGACGGATTTTCGAAGACAGGCAATCGCACGCTCATCATCCGCGGCGATCATGATCTGCTGACCGGCACGATCAATGTCACCCACGACGCGAAGTTGGACGGTGGCAATTCCGCCGGCATCCTGTCGCTAAACGACGGAGGAAGCCTTCGGGGCGTCACGCGGTTCAATGTTTCCGCCACGGGGCTAAGCTCGGCGGGCGCGCCTCAAGGCGGGGGCGGGAGTTATGGCACCACCACCCGTTTGACGGTCAGAAGCACCAGCGGGGTCAATCAGCTCAACGACGCGGCCGTGATCAGCCTGGGCGGCGTCGGCGCGTTCGACTACGTGGGCCACTCGGGCACGAGCGAGGTGGCCGGCGCGCTGCGCCTCGAGTCTTCCGGTGTGCTCATTGTCGATTCGACCATCTCCGGACAAGGCAGCCTGACCTTTGCCAACGGCATCGACCGGGCCAACAACCGCTCCCAGTTGCTCGTCGGGGTGAACTCCTCGGGCGAGTTGGCTTCGACGGTCAATCTCGGGACCTCGCACGGGTTGGGTAGCGGCCTATTGCCGTGGATGACCGACAGCAAGGCGCGCTTCCTCCGCGTGGATGAGAGCAACAATCTGGCCGTCATGACCTCCACCGATGTGAGCGATGTCTCGACCGTGACCAACGGGGCCGTCAACTACCGGATCGTGGGTAACAGCACGCAGCTCACCAACACGACTTTTGCCAGCGGCGCCGAGGCCAACACGCTCGGGTTTTACCGGGGAACCAGCAGCAATCCCGTGACGGTGACGATCACCGACACCCTCACTCTCACGAGCGGCGGACTTGCGGTGGCCAACGACAACAGCAACACGCAGGTCACGATCCAGGGTGGCAGCTCGCTCACCACCGCCGACGGAAACGCCCTCTACATCAGCACCGGCTACGCCTCGACCGGGGGCACCGTCACCATCATGACTCCCATCACCGGCGACATCGACGTGGCGAAAACGGGGGCGTCCCAAGTGACCTTTGGGGGAAGTGCGGCCAACACCTACACCGGCACGACCTATGTGAACGGCGGCACCCTCTCCCTGGCGAAAACGGCAGGCGTCACGTCGATCGCCGGAGACGTGGTGGTGCGCACGGGCGGCACCCTCAGCATGAGCTCGAGCAATCAGATCGCCGACACCGCCATGGTCACGGTCGAAAAAGGCGGCTTCTTCAACACCGCCAACAACAGTGAAACCTTCGCCCGGCTCGCGGGTGGCGGCATGATTCTGGCCAACACGCCCGCCGCCATCACGACCGTCACCACCTCGGTGAGCGTCGGGGATGACGGCATAGGCACCTTGATCAACAACCGCGTGGGCACCTTGTCCAGGTTCGCCATGGCCGAGGGCGCGGTCTTCGATTTCGAACTGGCGGGCGACGGCGGGATTTCCGACCAGATGGTGTTCTACAACTTCAATGACGGAGAATTCGTGCTCAACGCCAACGCGCTCAACCTGGCGCTGGTGGGGCCGCGGACGGAGGGCGAGCACACGGTCAGCCTCTTCACGTTCTTCAGCGACAATGGCGAGACCTTGGTCGAGCACGGGATCGTCGGCGGCTTGCTGCTGGGCACGCTGGGCGAAGGCATCACCGCCGCGAGCATCGCTTATAACGGCACGAGCATCGATCTCACCTACACGGTGGTGGCGGCGATTCCGGAGCCCTCGACCTCCGCGTTGGGCGTGGCGGGGATGTGCGCCGCGCTGGTGCTGGTGCGGCGGCGTAAGCGCGCCTGAGACCGAGATTATCGAGTAACCGAGCGGCATGCGCACGAGCGCATGCCGTTTTTTTTTGCCGGGTGGTCGAGACTTGTTTCGGAGCTTGGTCGCAGGTCCGGTTGCAAGCCGGCGCGCATGGATAACACCAAGCCTCTTTTGCTTCCGGACCTTGGATCGAGGGTAGGGCGCGACCGCCGTGTATAGTCTCGGGTCAAGGGTAACAGGTGTTCCGCTATAGGGGTGACAGTTTTGAGGGGTGAGGTTACCCCCGTTTGATGGACAGGGAGCGCGGCAAATCCGAAAAGGAATCCAACACCGTGCCACAAACCAAACCCGCCTACACCGAGGAGTTCAAACGCGAGGTGCTCGCCCACATGGCGAGCGCCGGCCAGTCGCT
>JBDRJH010000148.1:0-11818 GCA_043815125.1 Verrucomicrobiota bacterium | reverse complement strand
CGAGCTGCCCTTCGGCCTCACCGTCGGCGGCGGCGCCCAGTATTCCTCCGAGGTCGACCGCAGCACCACCACCCTCAACCAGGTCGTGCCCAGCTACTGGCTCTACAACGCCATGGCCGCCTACGAGGTGAACCAACACCTCAGCCTCCGCCTCAACGTCAACAACCTCACCGACGAGGAATACGTAGATCGCGTCGGCGGCGGCCACTACATCCCCGGCGCCGGACGCTCCATCATCCTCACCGCCAACATCACCTTTTGAGCGCACCGCGCCCAACCAACCACTTCCCGGACCCCACGGTCCGGGCGGGTTAAGATCACACGTTAGTCGCCGCCGGGTTTGGTCGCCCGGCGGCTCACCCGCCAACCAACCGACCTCGCCTCACTGGCGAGGTTTTTAAACCCAAATTATTGAGACTGAGTCCCAACCTCCGCGACCCATTCATGAACACAGCTTCCCTCAACATCTACTTCGCCACCGAGACCGGCAACGCCGAGACCCTCGCCCACCAGACCCACGAGCGCGCCGTCGCCAACGGCCGGACCGACGCCACCGTCGAATCCATCGCCCGGCTCACCCCCGAGGCCCTGCGCGACCACACGCTCGTCGTGTTCGTCGTCAGCACCTGGGGCGACGGCGAGCCGCCCAGCGACGCCACCGATTTCTACTACGGACTCGAAAAGGCGACCGGCCTCGATCTCTCCGGACTCACCTACGCCGTCTTCGGCCTCGGCGACCGCGACTACGCCGACTTTAACGCCTTCGCCCGCAACCTCGACGAGCAGCTCGCCGCCCGCGGCGCGCGCCGCCTGGTCGACCGCGCCGAGGCCGATCTCGACTTCGACGACACCTACGCCGCCTGGGCAGACCGCCTGTTCGACGCCCTCGCCGCCAGCCCCGTCACCACTTCCTGAATACCATGCGACCCGGGCGCAACGCCGCGGACACCGGCGACCTCAAGTTCATCGCCGGCGTCCTCTGCGCCGTCGCCCTGCTCCTCGCGTTTCTCCTGCTGCTGCACCGCTGACCACACTCACTCTCCCCCTTCGTCCGCCCCGCCGGGGCGGACGTGGTTAAGGTCAAAACAAGGTCAACACGGCCGCCGGGTTTGGTCGCCCGGCGGCCACTTGGCCCTTCGACCGACCATCGACCGACCTTTCGACCAAACCCATGCGCAAACGTATCTGGCAACTCCACTCCTGGCTCGGCCTCGTCGCCGGCCTCGGGCTGATCGTCATCGGCCTCACCGGCAGCCTGCTCGTCTTCCACGACGAAATCGAAAAACTCCTCAATCCCGGGATCGTCCGCGTCGAACCCACCGCCGCCGGCCGCCTCCCCGCCAACCAGCTGCTCGCCTCCGCCCAAGCCCAACTCCCCGACCACCGCATCGCCGGCTGGCTCTACCGGCTCGACGAACCGACGCAGGCCGACCTGCTCTACGTCCGCGAGCCCGGTTCGCCCAAGTGGCTCATCGCCACCGTCAACCCCTACTCCGGCGAGGTCCTCGCCAGCCCGCGCCTCGGCACCGCGACCTTCACCGGCTGGGTGCTCGACCTGCACTACCAACTCCTGGCCGACCACGCCGGGGCCTTCACCGCCGGCATTCTGGGACTGCTGCTCGTGCTGCTCGGCGTGAGCGGCGTCTACCTCTACCGCGACTTTTGGAAACACCTCTTCACGCTTCGCTGGGGCCGCGGCGCGCGTATTCTTTTTTCAGATACACACAGGTTCGTCGGCATCACCACGGTCGTCTTCAACCTCATCCTCGGCTTCACCGGAGCCTACTGGAACCTCACCCACATCGTCGGCCACTGGATCGAGGGGCACGATGACGAACAACCCGCGTCGGCGGCGCGTCACTACGCCGAACCGCTCGACCTCGACGCGCTCATCGCCGACACCGGCAAACGCATCCCCGGCTACCTCCCCCGCTTCGTCTCGTTGCCCACCGAGGCCGGCTGGCCCATCACCTTCTACGGCCAGGCCCCCGGCCACTTCCTCACCGGCCCCTACGGCAGCACCGTCAGCTACGACGCGCAGACCCACGCCTTCGCCGACGCGCACGACATCCGCGAAGCCGGCCTGTGGGCGCGCGTCGCCGACACCTTCACGCCCCTGCACTACGGCAGCTTCGGCGGCCTGCCCGTGAAGATCCTCTGGTCGCTCGGCGGCCTCACGCCCGGCGTGCTCGCCGTCACCGGCTTCCTCATCTGGCGCCATCGCCGCCGTCGCGCGGTCGCGCGCACCACGGCCCCCGTCGGCACCGTCCCCGTTTTCCCATGATACATCCGGCATCATCCCTCCACCGCACCCTCACCGGCGCCGCCCTGCTCGCGGGCGCGTTGCTCAACGGCGTCGCCCTCGCCCAAGACACGGAGACCGCCTCGCCAGACGAGGTCGTCACCCTCGCCCCGCTCGAGATCAGCGCCCAGGCCGCCACCGCCGCGCCGCCCGCGCTCTCCACCACCCGCCTCGAGATGACCGCCCGCGAGACGCCCCAGTCCGTCTCCACCATCGACCAGGAGCGCATGGAGCTGGAGAACTTCTTCAGCGTCGACGACGTCCTGCGCAACGTCACCGGCGTGCACGTGTCCTTCTACGACACCGAGCGCCCGCTCTACTTCGCCCGCGGCTTCCAGATCACCGACTTCCAGATCGACGGCATGCCCACCTACAGCGGCTCCACCAACCAGGAATTCGACACCGCGCTCTACGACCACATCACCGTCGTGCGCGGCGCCAACGGCCTGATCACCGGCGCCGGAATGCCCTCCGCCACCGTCGACCTCCACCGCAAAAAACCCGGCAAGGAACTCGCCGCCACCGTCTCCGGCAGCGTCGGCAGCTGGGACTTTTACCGCGGCGTCGCCGACGTGAACCTGCCCCTCACGCAGGACGGCTCCGTGCGCGGCCGCATCGTCGGCGTCGGCCAGACCAAGGAAAGTTTCCTGGATCGCTACTCCGACGACACCACCGCCTTCCTCGCCTCGTTCGAGGCCGACCTCACGCCCACCACCACCCTCGGCCTCGGTTATCAGGTCCAGGATAACGAGCCCGAGTCACCGACTTGGGGCACCATCCCGCGTTTCGCCGCCGACGGCTCAGAGGCCAACCTGCCCCGGTCCATCAACTTCGCGGCCGACTGGACCTACTGGAACCGCCAGTCCGACACCACGTTCATCACCCTCGATCAACAACTCGGTGAAAACTGGAACTTCCGCGCCGCCTACAGCCGCACCACGGGCGACTACAAACGCCTCGCCGTCTACGCCAACGGCAACCCCGACACCACCACCGGTGGCGGCCTCTTCCTGCTCTCCGGAGCCAACCAGTCCGACGACGTGCGCGACAACCTCGACCTCTACCTCTCCGGCACGTTCACCCTGCTCGACCGCGAGCACGATGTCGTCGTCGGCTTTAACTTTGACGACTACGAGAGCGACGCCGCCGTGCTCGGCGGAGACTCCGGCTGGGGCGCGGGCGCCTGGACCTACGTCATCCCCGACTACCGCACCTACAACGGCCTGACGCCCACCATGCCCGTCGTCTTTGACACCGGCGCCGACCGCGTCACCCACACCCGCCAGCACGGTTTCTACGGGACCACCCGCCTGCGTCCGCTCGACCCGCTCGCCATCATCCTCGGCGCGCGCGTCAGCACCTGGGAAACCCATGTCGACAACTACGCCGCCACCGGCGCCTACACCGGCCGCACCGGCGCCGCCGAGGTCAACAACGAGCTCACGCCCTACGCGGGCTTTGTCTACGACCTCACCCCCGACGTCGCCGTCTACGCCAGCTACACCGAGACTTTCCGCCCGCAGACCCAGAAGGACCGCAACTTCAACACCCTCTCGCCCTCCATTGGCAGCAACGCCGAAATCGGCCTGAAGACCGAGTTCCTCGACGATCGCCTCACCGCCAACGTCGCCGTGTTCGAGACCAAGCTCGACAACTACGCCATCGTCGACGCCACCCAGCCGCCCAACTCCCTGCCCGACGGCAGCACGCCCCATGTCGGCGTCGACGGCACCGAAAGCCGCGGCTTCGAGGTCGATCTCACCGCGCGCATCACCCCCGACTGGAGCGCCAGCCTCGGCTACTCGAACGTCAACACCCGCCGCCATCCCACTGACCTCACCTACGCCAACGTGCCCGAGCACCTCCTGCGCTTCTACACGCGCTACCGCCTCCCCGGCGACTGGAGCAAGCTCACCCTCGGCGCCGGCATCAACTGGCAGGGCGAGCAGGTCGGCAGCGTCACCACCCACCCGACCATCACGCCGATTCGCGTCACCCAGGACGCCTTTGCCCTCGTCAATTTCTTCGCCGACTACCGGTTCAACGATCACCTCTCCACGACCCTCAGCGTGCGCAACGCCTTCGACGAAACCTACTGGGCCACCCTCGACTACCCCAACTACGGCGAGCCCCGCAGCGTCCAGCTCACCGTGCGCTACAAATTCTGACCCGTATTCAAAACCCAACGACACTATGCACCGTCTGCTCATCACCCTGCTCACCTCGCTCACCCACGCCGCTTCCGCGCAGGCCCACTTCGTCTGGATCGAACGCGACGCCGACACCGGCGCGCCCGCCGCCTTTTTCGGCGAATGGGCCCACGACGTCCGTGAAACCCAGGACGGCTACCTCAAACTCATCGCCGCGCCCAAGGCCTTCGCCAGCGACGGCACCGAACTGACGGTCGACATCCAAAACGACCGCCTCGCCATCGACGCGAAGGACGTCTCCGGCGACATCCGTCTCGCCAACGATTACTTCCCCGCAAAGGGCAAAAACCTCACCCGCTACCAGGCCAAGCTCGGCCGCACCGAAACCTCCGCCGCCGCGCGGTTCGACCTCGAACTCGTGCCCGTGTCCGCCAACGCCAATACGTTCACGCTGCTCCTGCGCGGTCAGCCCGTGGCCGATGAGGACGTGACGCTGTTCACCTCCGCCGGCTGGAACCGCACGTGGGAAACCGACGCCGACGGCAAGGTCACCATCGAGACCCCGTGGGCCGGCCAGGCCATCCTTGAGGTCGGCCACGTGGGAAAGACCCCCGGCGAACACGACGGCCGCGCCTACGAGGCCATCCGCCACGTGCACACCGTCACGTTCGACGTCCCCGCCAAGTAAAAAAGGAGAACGGACATTCCTGTCCGTTCCACCCCGACGCGAACCCAACGACGTGAACGGACAGGAATGTCCGTTCTCCTGCCCGCCGCGATGCCTAAAGCCAGTTCAACAACGACGCTCTACTCCCGCGCAGCCCGCGGGCATCCCGGCTATCGCTGGTCCATCGCCGCGCGCGCCGTGGCCGCCACCCTCGGCGGCTACGCGCTCGCGGCGCTCTGCGCCGCCGCGCTCGCGCTGCGGTCCGACGCCCCGCGCGAGGAGGCGATCGCCGCGGCCGTGCTGCCGGGGTTCGTGCTGCAGATCGCCGCCGCCATCTGGGCGTTCTGGGCGTCGACCGTGTTGCGCGCCTGGCTCGGCATCGGTCTGCCCGCGCTGGTCTTCGGCGTCGTTATTATCTGGATACAAAACGCCGCCGCATGAAGGACACCGGCTTTCGCAACGCCATGACGTGGCTCCACACCTGGGCCGGGCTCCTGCCGGGCTGGGTGCTCTTCGCCATTTTCGTGACCGGCACGGCGACCTATTTTCGTCCCGAGATCACCGCGTGGATGCAGCCGGAGGTCCCGCGCCGCGTCTCCGTGCCCGACGCCGGTCAACACGCGCTGGCCCACCTCGCCGAGGTCGCGCCCGATTCGCCGCGCTGGCTCGTCAGCCTGCCGGATGCGCGCAGCTCGGAGCTCAAGGTTTTCTGGCAGGAGCCGCCCGCGCGCCGCTTCAAGAGCGCCGACATCGACCCGTTGCACGGCACCGAGTCGACCGCGCGCAAGACCTACGGCGGCGAGTTTTTCTACCGGTTTCATTTTCAGCTGATGTTGCCGCACCCGTGGGGACGCTGGCTGGCGTGTATCGCGGCGGTGTTCATGTTGGTCGCGTTGATCAGCGGCGTGGCCACGCATCGGCGGTTGCTGGCGGACATGTTTTTATTTCGCCGCACGCGCGATGGCCGCCGCCCGTGGCTGGATTTTCACAACGTCACCGCGGTGCTCGCGCTGCCGTTCTACGTGCTGATCGCCTACAGCGCGTTGGTGGTTTTCAACTACATGTATATGCCGTGGGCGCGCTTCGCGCTGGACTCGGTCGACGCCAAACCGGCCAAGGCCGTGGCCGCATCGGGAAACGACACGGACGCCGCGCCGGTCGACATGGTTTCGCCGGAGGAAATTTTCCGCACCACCGCCACGCTCTGGGGCGGGGAGCGTTCGGTGCGCCGCATCGACATCGCCGACCGGGGCACGGCCGACGCCGTCATCACGCTCACGCGGGCCGACGGTCCGGCCGTGTCGTTGCATTCGCGCGATACGCTCAAGTTCTCCGCCGTCACCGGCGAGCCGATACAGGAGGCGGACGCCGTCGGGCCGGGACGGGCCGCGCTGGGTTGGCTTTACGGTTTTCACCTGGCGCGGTTCGCGGATCCGGTGTTGCGCACGTTGTTCTTCATCATGGGCGCGATGGGCACGGCGATGACCGGCACCGGCCTCGCGCTGTGGACGCTCAAGCGCCGCGACAAACTTTGCTCGGCCGGACGCGGCGGGCGCTTTGGCTATTGGCTGGTGTCACGGCTCAACGTCGCCTTCATCACCGGCCTGCCGGTCGCCTGCGCCGCGTATTTCTGGGCCAACCGGCTCGTGCCCGCCGGCGTCGCCGGACGCGATCAGTGGGAAATCAACGCCGTGCTCATCATCTGGGCGGCGACCGCGCTGCACGCGTTCGTGCGACCGGAGCGCGCCGGCTGGCGCGAGCAGTTCGTGGCGGGGGCGGTCGCCTTCGGCGGGTTGCCGTTGCTCGACCTCGCCACCGGCGGGCGTTTCGACGGATTGCACGCCGGTTTCAGTCTGGTGTTTTTCGCGCTGGCCGCCTTCTGCGTCTTCGGTGCACGGCGCTTGTGCAAACCCTCCGCCGCATGATCTGGCTCGCGCTCACCCTCGACTACGCCGCCCTGCTGGCCTTCGCGCTCGGCATGGATGTCCATCATCGTGCAATTCTCGGCCGCGGGCCGTCGCCTGATCGACGCCGCGCGTGGAAATGCGCCGGCGGCGCGCTGCTCGCGCTCGCCCTGGCCGCGTCGGTTTGGGCGCACGGAATCGGCGTCGGTCTGGTGCTGTGGTTCGCGGGCTGGGCGGCGTGCGGTTTATTGCTCACGCTGCTGCTGGAGCGCGCGCCGCGGTTTTGCTTGTTGCCCGCGCTGGCCGGCGTGCTGACGGCGGCGTTGGTGACGGCGATCTCCGCGGCGACCGGTTGAGCGGGTTTGGAGCCTAGCCGCCCCCAACGCCCTGCCCGGGTGCGCGATGCCGGGGACCGGGGCCGTTGAAATAATCCCCCCACCTTTTCAGACTTTAACCACGGATGGCGCGGATGGGCACGGATCAATTCAACTCCTTTTCCATCCGTGTCATCCGTGATATCCGCGGTCAAAAAATCAGGCTGACGGAAAGTCCAAATGGAAGCGGTGGTTGGTATAAAAACTAACCAGACTGGTTAGTTTTTATTTCGATCAAGGGGGTGTTGCGGCAGAGGCGGAGGCGCGGGCGCGCTCGCGTTCCAGCAGGCGCTGCTCGACGGCGTTGAGCGAGTTCAGGGTTTCGAGCGTGCGCTCGATCCGGTCGGGCGCGTGGTCGTCGAACGGACGTTGCACATAGGTTTGCCGGGCCATGCGCAGCGCTTCCCGGGCGACGAGTTCGTGTCCGGGAGCGTCGTCCAGATGCTCGAGCAAAAACTCGGCGAGAAACCACGGCTGGCAGGTCCGGTAAAGCCACGCACCAAACTCGTAGAGCCTCGCGCCAAAGGTCCGCGCCTCGTCGCCGGCCCGGACGCCCGCGGCGCGCAACGCAGCCAGACCGTCCTCGACCAGATCGCCGGCCTCGGCCAGTCGCGCGGCGCGCACCGGATCGTCGGCCGCCGCGGCGGCGTGCGAGGCGGCCAGGGTTTTGCCCAGAGCCACGCACAGGCCGTGACGCACGCGCAACTCCATTTCGAGGGCGCGCGGCTCGTGCACGGCGGCGGCTTGCCTGGCGAGGGCAAGGGCTTCGCGACCGGACCGCAGCGCGAGTTCGTATTCGCCGGACTCGCCGGCGGCATGGACGAGGTTGTGCAGCCGTGCCGCGAGTTCCAGCGCCGTCGCTTGATCGCCACCGGCGGCCAACGGTCGAAAGGTCTCCACCGCGTGTTGATTCGCGGCGAGGGCGGCGGCGGGGTCATGTTGCGCGAGGCGCACCACGCCGAGGTTGGCCCACGACGAGGCGAGGTTGCGCCGGGCCGCATCCGAGCCGGTCGCCACCGGTTCCAGCACCCGCACCGCCTCGGCGAGCGCGGCGGCGGCACGGGCGAGGCGCGCGGCGCGGGCGTCCTTGGCTTCGCCGGACGACTCCAGCCGCAGCAGGCCGGCGCCGATGTTCATCCAGGCGGCACCAAGGGTCACGGACACGGTTCCCGCAAACGAACGCATCAAGCCGATGGCACGTTCATAGCAGGCGAGCCCCTCCTCAAGCGCTTGACGCGAGTCGAGCCGGAACAGCCCGCCGCCACGGTTCATCCAGACGGTGATCAGCATCCCGGTCACGTCCGGCCCCGGTCGGGCCAGCCGCAGCCGCGCGAGGGCTTGATCGAGACTGGCCAGACCCTGGGAAACCGCCTCGGGTTGGTCGGCGGCCACCAGCAGACGGCCGCGCCACAACCAGAGCGCCATGCGCTCCATTGCCAGCGGGTCCCGGGGGTCCGGCGCACCGTCGGCCTCGTTAATCCGCTCCGCCGGCAGGCCGCGCAGGGCCCGGTCGCACGCCGCGAGAGCCGCCTGCATCGATGCGGCGTCCCGGGTGCGCCAGGCGTCCTCGGCCAGATCGAGGGCGGCCGAGGCGTCCCGCCGCGCGCTCGTGATGTGCGGGTCAGTCATAAAACAACGCCCTCTGTGCGATGCTCTTGACCACGCGGCAAGCGCAGACGCCCGCACGCCGAACCACCACGCACAGCCGCCGCCCGCGTAGCGCCAAGCGGTCGAGATCCCGTCAATGTTGCCCGCACGACGACCGACGGGATGAATTTATTGTGAACATGTCTCATTAAAGCTTGCCGCCCCTAAACTTGATGAGCCTGAGTCTCATTCCTACTCATGGCCATTCCATTCACTTCATCGTCGTTGACTATCCTCGCCGCGCGAGCCGGCGGCGGGTGTGCGTGCGTGCGGTTTCGGTTCCCGGCCATTCCGTATTCCCCCCGCGCAGGATCCTGCGACAGCCCGTTACCGCGTCAGACTTTTTTCCAACAATGAAACATCCGCTCCCTTCCGCCTCTTCCTCCAAACGCGACCGCCGCGTCACCGCGCCGGGCTCCGACGGCCATGCGTCTTCGGGCGCCGCCGCGCTGGCCGCCCTCTTCGTGGCCCACGGCATCGGCGCGAGCGCGGCCTTCGCGCAGGCCGCTCCCGCCGAGCCGGCCGCCACCCCCGATGACAATGACGTCGTCGATCTGCCCGAGGTCGTCGTCGAGGGTGAGGCCGACGCCGCCATCGCCTCGCCCAAGTTCACCGCGCCGTTGCTCGACACCCCGCAGACCGTCTCGGTGATCCCGCAGGAAGTCTTCAACCAGCAGGGCGCCACCAACCTCGCCCAGATCCTGCGCAACACCCCCGGCATCTCCTTCAACGCCGGCGAAAACGGCTTCTCCACCGGCGCGGGCAACTTCTCCATGCGCGGCTTCGACACCTCCGGCAGCGTGTTCACCGACGGCTTCCGCGACTCCGGCAACCACCTGCGCGACTCCTTCAACATCGAGCAGGTCGAGGTCGTCAAGGGCCCGGCCGCCGACAACGGCCGCGGCAGCGGCGGCGGCTACGTCAACCTCGTGAGCAAGACCCCGCACCTCGCCGACACCCGCACCGGCACCGCCAGCTTCGGCTTCGACGAGGACAGCTCCGAGCCCCGTTACCGCGCCACCCTCGACCTCAACCAATCCGTTTCCGAGACCGCCGCCGTGCGCCTCAACCTCATGGGCCAGACCGGCGGCGTGCCCGGACGCGACGTCGCCGAGAACAACGCCTGGGGCTTCGCCCCCTCCCTCGCCCTCGGCCTCGGCACCGACACCCGCGTCGTCTTCTCCTACCAGCACCTCGAGCAGGACAACATCCCCGAATACGGCGTGCCCGGCGCCTTCGTCAAAGGCCTGCCCGCCTACAATCCCGCCATCGACGGCGAGGCCAACCGCGACCGTTTTTACGGCCTCGACACCGACTACGACGACGTCGTCGCCGACTCGCTGCTCGCCCGCATCGAGCACGACCTCACCCCCGACCTCCGGATCGCCAACGACACCCGCGTCGCCCGCACCGACCGCAAGGCCCGCTTCACCGTGCCCACTGGCGTCGACGGCACCGGCACCAACGTCAACCGCTCCACCCAGTTCTACGACCGCGACAACGAATCGCTGGCCAACAACACCAGCCTCGCCCTCGACTTCGCCACCGGCTCCATCGAGCACAGCTTCGTCACCGGCCTCGAGCTCTCCCGCGAAAAATCGCACTCCAATCGCCGCGGCACCAACAACCCCGGCGCCACCCCCGTCACCGCCCCCGTCAACAGCGGCCTGCCCGTGTTCAACCCGGCCGCCACCTCCACGCTCGACATCAAAATCGACAGCGCCGCCCTCTACGCCTACGACACCGCCACCCTGAACGACCGCTGGCAGCTCACCGGCGGCCTGCGCCTGGAACGCTACAAGGCCAGCATCGACAACAGCGACGCCACCCCCGCCAGCTACGACGTCGAAGACACCACCCTCGGCGGCAAGATCGGCGTCACCTACAAACCCCGCGAGAACGGCACCGTCTACGCCGCCTTCGGCGTCTCCGCCCTGCCCCCCGGCTCGTTCCTGTCCAACTCCGACATCTCCCGCACCGGCGGCAACGGCATCCCCGGCGCGGCCGGCATCAACAACCCCGACGCCAAGACCCAGTATTCGCTCAACTACGAGATCGGCACCAAGTGGGAACTGTTCGACGAACGCCTCACCACCACCCTCGCCGCCTTCCAGACCGAGAAGCGCAACGTCGCCATCACCGGACGCGATCCCAACAACCTCGCCAACACCACCGTCGCCCTGCGCGGCTATGGCGAGCAGATCGTGCGCGGCATCGAGTTCGGCGCCAGCGGCCGCATCACCGAGCAATGGTCCGTCTTCGGCGGCCTGCTCGTGCTCGACAGCGAACGCCGTCACTCCGCCTTCCTCGACGCCGCCCGCCGCCTCGCCAGCCCCGGTGACTACGGCACCGAGACCCGCACCGACGGCGACCAGCTCGCCTTCACCCCCCAGGTCACCGCCAACCTCTGGACCACCTACCGCCTCCCCGCCGGCCTCACCCTCGGCGGCGGCCTCCAGTATGTCGGCGAATCCTACCTCGGCCGTCCCGACGACGCCGAACGCATCATCCCCAACAACGACGCCCGCAAGGTGCCCGAATACTTCGTCGTCAACGCCATGGTCGCCTACGAGGTCAACGACCGCCTCAGCCTCCGCCTCAACGTCGACAACGTCTTCGACGAGTTCTACGCCGTCACCACCAACTGGAACGGCAGCCGCGCCACCATCGGCGGCCCCCGCACCTACCTGCTCAGCGCCGACTTCAGCTTCTGATTCCAATTCGCGTTCAAGATCAGACGACCTCGACGGCAAACTCCCTGAGCTCACGCTCAG
>JBDRJH010000147.1:0-65431 GCA_043815125.1 Verrucomicrobiota bacterium | reverse complement strand
CCTGCGCATGTATTTCAAACAGGGTTTGGTGAAGGTCGAGGTCGCCCTCTGCACGGGCAAAAAGCTCTACAACAAACGCGACGATTTGAAGAACAAGACCGAGATGATGGAGCTGAAGAAAGCCCTTAAAGTCCACCGCCGATGAACAGCCACACGCCCTCCCGAGTCGTCGTCCGCATCCCTGGCAGCACCTCCAACTGCGGCTCCGGCTTCGATTCCCTCGGGTTGGCCCTGCAAGTCTACAACCGGGTGACCCTGACGGCCCGCGACGACGGCCGGCAGGCCGCCGAGCGCGAGTCCGACGCCCGGGCCGCCGACATGGTCGCGGCCACCGTCGCCGCCATGGCAAAGCGCGCGCCCGCCGTCGCCCGGGTCGGCTTTACCTACCGCATCGAGGGCGACGTGCCGCCCGCCCGCGGCCTCGGCTCCAGCATCACCGTCATCGGAGGCGTGCTCGCCGGCCTCAACGTGCTGGCCGACGCCGGCCTCGACCGGGAGGCGCTCGTCGCCATCGCCAACGAGCTGGAGGGTCATCCCGACAACGCCGCCGCCGGCATCCTCGGCGGGTTTTGCGTGGCGCGCTGCGACCCGGACGACGGCCGCTACCTCGGCACGGTGCGCGTGGCCCTGCCGCCCGAGCTGCGCTTTGTCGTCGTGTCGCCCTCGGTCGAGATGCTGACCAAGGAGTCGCGCGGCGTATTGCCCGCGCAACTACCGTATTTCGACGCGGTCAGGAGCATCAACGCCGCCAACTACCTCGTGGCCGCGCTGGCCACCGGCGAGTTCGGGCGACTGCGCGACGCGGTGGGCGACTACATGCACGAGCCCTACCGGCTGCCGCGCATCAAGGGCGGCCGCGAGGCCATCGCCGCCGGCGTCGCCGCCGGCGCCTACACGGGCTGGCTGAGCGGCAGCGGCTCCAGCGTGCTGTGCGTGGCGCCCCAAGAGGTGGCCTCCGCAGTCGGGGCGGCCATGCAGGCGGCCTTCGCCGCGGAGGGCATTCCGTCCGAGGTGCGTGACCTGGCGGCCGACAACGTCGGTTGCCGCGTGGAGTAGTCCGCGATCCGGTCAACTGATCAGCAGCAGGCGCGGCGGCTGACCGGGGCGCGTCACCGGAGCGCGGTGGATGCACGGCAAGACCGGGCTGCCCGGGCATCGCGTGGCGATGCGCCACAGGTTGCCGAAGCCAAACGAAAACGGCCGCGCGTGCGGCGACGCCGCGTAGTGCAGGTCGTAACAGCGGTCGCGCATCCATGCTTTGAATACGTCGTCGTCGGCCCCGCCGTGGATGCGCAGCAGCTCCGCACGCGTCTCCGGAATGTCGATACGGCGCACCGCCTCGGCGTTGGCCAGGCCCTCGGACGCCGCCACGGTGTAGCTGCACAGGAACGTGTCGGCGAGGGTGTTGGCGCTGTCGGCGTGCCAGTCGTAGACGTCGACCGGCACGGGGCCGGGCACGGCCTCGCGCGGGTAGGCGGGAATCAAATCCAGCGACGGATCGAGGCCCGCGTCGCGCAGCCGTTTCTGATCGGCCAGCAACACCTCGCGCGCCGCGCGTCCGGCCGCCGACAGCGGCAGGTCAAGCAGCGATTCGTCGTCGACGGTGGTGATCTCGTCGAGCGGCCCGACGACGCGGGCGATCTCGTCGAAGTCGCCCCCGAGCGTGCGCGGCCAGCACAGCGCGTTGACCGCGCCGGCGAACGGCGTGGAAACCAGTTCCTCAAAGCTGCCGACGATGCGGACGCAGGGGTGGTTCATGCGCGGTCCGCCGCTCAGGCCTTTTTGACGAAGCAGGCCTTGAGCATGACGGCGACGCCGTCGACCTTGCAGTCGATCTCGTGGTCGCCGTCGACGAGGCGGATGCCCTTGGCCTTGGCCCCGGCCTTGAGCACCTGGGAGCCGCCGAGCTTGAGGTCCTTGATCAACGTGATGCTGTCGCCCTCGGCGAGCGCGTTGCCGTGGGCGTCCTTCACGACGCGGGCGACCTCGGGCGCGGGGGCCTTGGGCCACTCGTGGCCGCAGGTGGAGCACTCCCAGTGGTCGGAGTGTTCGAGGACGTCTTCAAGGGTGCATTCGGGACAGGCGGGCATGGTTTCGTAGCCATGAACGGCGGGCGGGGCGCTGTCAGCCTTCGTTTAGATAAACTGCAACGAATCGAATTTCTGGCCGAGGACTTTGTCCGACGGGCAGTCGAGCCAGCGGTCGAGCACGGTGGCGTAGATTTGCCGGAAGTCGGTGCTGTAGGTGAGGTCCTGCTTGCGGTCGAGGTCGAGCCTGGGCGCGGTGCCGTGCAACGGGCCCTTGACGCCGGCGCCCACTACGAAGAGCGGCGCGGCGGTGCCGTGGTCGGTGCCGGCGCTGTCGTTTTCGACGGGGCGCCGGCCGAACTCGGAGAACGTCATGGTGAGCACCTGCGGGCCGAGTCCCTTGGACTCGATGTCCTGTTGAAAGGCGGCCATGCCCTCGGAGAGGGTCTGCAGGAGGCGCTGGTGGCTGTTGAGCTGGTTGGCGTGGGTGTCGAAGCCGCCGATGGAGACGTAGTAGACGCGGGTGGACAGGCCGGCGGCGATGAGCGCGGCGACATTGCGCAACGACTGGGCGAAGCCGCCGCCGGGGTATTTGGCGTCCGTGCGGTATTGGTTGAGGATCTTCTGCACCTTTTGCTCGGTGACCATGGCGTCCATGAGGGTGGAGCGCAGGAAGCCTTCGTTGCCGTGGTCGTGGTCGTCGTGGCCGGCGAGTTGTTTGAGCAGGTCGGCGGACTCGCCCCGGCCTCCGCGATTGTTGCCGGAGAGGCCGAAGGTGGGATGGGGTTGCTCGCCGCAGAAGGACTGGGGCACCTCGCCGCTGATGTGCACGGCGAGCGGGTCGGGCTCGTCGGGCCGGCCGGAGCAGGCGTTGTCGAGGTAGCGGCCGATCCAGCCGGTGGCGTCGTTGGTGTTGGCGTCGCTGGCGGACTCCCATATCTCGGTCGAACGGAAGTGGCTGCGGTTGGGATTGGGGTAGCCGACGTTTTGGATGACGCCGAGTTTGCCGTCCTTGAGCAGTTCGTTGAGGGCGGCGCAGCCGGGGTTGAAACCGAGCTGGTCGTCGATGGGGAGGACCTGGTCCTTCTTCAGCCCGAGGGTGGGGCGGAGGCGGTGGTAGTCGGCGTCCTCGTAGGGGACGATTGTATTCAGCCCGTCATTACCGCCGGCGAGCTGGATGAGCACGAGGATGGTGCGGTCCTTCTCGGGGGAGGGCGCGGCGCCGAGGGTGGACTGGACAAGGAAGGAGGGGGCGAAGCGGCTGAAGGCGAGCAGGCCGATGCCGGCGCCGCCCATGCGGAGGAACTCGCGACGGGTGGTGGGGAGGCGGGGATTGGTCGAGTTGTTCATGGGGGGGCGGGGCGTGCGGTGTTCAGCAGAGCTGGTATTCCGGGGTTTGGAGGACGGCGATGGCGGCCTCGCGGATGCGGCGGGTGTCGGTGGTTTCCGCGAGGTAGTCGCGCAGGGCGGCGCGGTAGGCGTCGTCGACGGGCGCGGGGAGAAAGTAGGTCACGAAGCGGTCGACCATGCCGTCGACGCCGAGCTCGGCGAAGGCTTCGAGGCGGGCTTCGTCGACGGTGAACCGGGTGTGGCCCTCGGCGCGGGCGGCGTCGAGGGCGATGCGGTCGTCGGCGTTGATCTTGTCCTCGTTGATGGGGGCGAAGAGGGCCTGCACGAGCTGCCGGCGGGCGGCGAGTGTGGAGGAGTTGATCCAGAGGCGGCCGCCGACCCAGCCGCGGACGTTGGGCGGGTTGAAGACCTGCTGGCCCATCTGCCGGAGCGGGTTGAGGGTGGTGCGGGGCAGCGGGGTGACGTCGAGCTTGAGATCCTGGAGGAGGCCGAGGTGGTAGTGGACGGGGCTTTTGATGTAGTTGGCCCGGTAGGACGGGTGGTAGAAGATGATCGATGAAAAGTAGCGGTGGCAGAGCTCGCGCAGGTTGTAACCGCGTTCGCGCCACCAGGCGGCGAGGGGCTCGAAGTAGGCGGCGTCGGGCACCTGGTCGGTGAGGTAGAAGCGGGTCATCTCGCGCGGCAGGAAGGTGCCGGCGGCGGGTTGTTTGTAGACGAGGTCGATCACCTCGTCGCCGGAGAAGAACGCGGTCTGGCCAAAGATGGTTTTCTGGCCTTGGTCGAACTGGTTTTTGTCGAAGTAAAACGCCTCGCCCCGGCGGCGATAGCCGGTGAAGGTGCGGGCGGCTTCCTTGATGTCGTTTTCGGTGTAGTGGCCCTCGCCGAGGGTGAAGAGTTCGAGCAGTTCGCGGGCGAAGTTTTCGTTGGGGGCCTTCTTGCCGCTGCGCTGGAGGTCGAGGTAGTTGAGCATGGCTCCGGAGCGCGAGACGGCCTTGGTGAGGTCGGCCGCGGGTCCGAGGGCGCCTTGGCGGAGGATGTCGAAGTGTTCGTAGATGAGGTTGGCCGAGCGGACCTTTTCCAAGGCGACGACGTAGATGTCGCTGAGAAAGAGGACCCACTTTTCGAAGGCGGAGTCGGCGGGCGTGGCGGCCTGCTGGAGCCAGCGCAGGATGAGGTCGGTGTTGGCGTTGCGGGAGAGGTCGCGTTGCTCGCGTTGGATCTCGCGGCGGGCTTCGGGGCCGTCGGCGGCGCGCAGGCGCTGGCGGAATTCGGGGGCGCGGGTGCGTTCCTCCTCGGTGAGTTTTGGCTTGGGGAAGTCCGGGGGCGTGTCGGGGAAGAGCCGGTCAAGGGTGGCGGGCAGACCGTCGCTCACGGCGCGGGCGACCTCGTCGGGGTCGGCCGACCAGCCGGTGCGGCGCAGCAGGTGGCGGGCGGTGGCGGCGTTCCAGTGGGAGCGGGGCAGCGGCTGCCAGGCCTGGGCGGGGGGGAGGGGCGGGGTCATCGGCGGCGCGGGTTATTCCCATGGGACGACGGGAGGAGGCCCGAGTTTCACCGGACACGCGGAAAAGTCAAAATCCGAGGGGGGTGCGGTAGACGCGGGGGACGCGCTTGGTCACGGAACAGAGGGTTTCCCAAGGGATGGTGTCGGCCCGGGCGCTGAACTCCGCGAGGTCGATCTCGGCGCCTTGCTGGCGGCCGACCAGCACGGCCTCGTCGCCCACCGCGGCGGCGGGCAGGTCGGTGACGTCGATGATGGTCTGGTCCATGGTCACCCGGCCGAGCACAGGACAGCGTTGACCGCGCACGAGCACGGAGGCGCGGTTGCTGGCGGCGCGTGGAATGCCGTCGCCGTAACCGGCGGTCAGGATCGCCACGCGCGACTCACGCGCGAGGGTGTGGGTGCCGCCGTAACTGATGCGGGTGCCGGCGGGCAGGGTTTTCACGAGCCCGATGCGGGTGCGAAAGCTGAAGACGGGCTCCGTGTGCACCTCGGACAGCAGCGAGCCGGACGAGGGGAGGACGCCAAACTGCAACAGGCCGACGCGCACGGCGTTGAAGGGGCCGGCCTCCTCGTAGGTCTCCAGGCCGGCGCTGTTGTCGGCGTGCACAAAGATCTTCGACGGATCCAGGCCGGGCAGGTGATCGAGCGCCGTGAGAAAGCGGGTGCGTTGCAGATCGGTCAGCCCGGGGTCCTCGTCGGACGAGGAAAAGTGGGTGAACACGCCCTCGAGCCTCAGGTGGGCGGCGTCACGGATTTTCTGATACAGCGGCGCGGCCTGCTCGTGCCACACGCCGAGCCGGCCCATGCCGGTGTCGATCTTCAGGTGGACGGCGAGGGGGCGACCGGCCCCGGCCGCGGCGGCCTCGAAGCGGTCGACCTCTTCCGGGGAGGACACGGTGAGGGCCACCTGATAATCGACGGCGTGGCGGTCCTCGTCGGGCAGCAGGGCGCTGAGGACGAGCACGGGCCAGTCGGGACTGAGTTCGCGCAGCGTGGCGGCCTCGGCGAGATTGGCCACGGCGAAAAGATCGGCGCCGGCGTGCATGAGCCGGGCGGCGGTCTGCGGCAGGCCGTGCCCGTAGGCGTCGGCCTTGACCACCGCGACGTAACGCATGTGGGCCGGCAGCGACGCGCGGATCAGGCGGAGGTTTCGCTCGAGCGCGGCGAGGTCGATCTCGGCCCAGCAACGGTGGGGCAGACTGGTTGCGGTCGACATGATTTCAGGCGCGCGGTGCGGGGGCTTGATGGACCTGCGGCGACCACGTGGCATAGGCCGGCGTCTCGTGCAAAAAGGCGTCCGGAGCGTCCACCGGACGGAAAACCGGCTGGTCGTCGATGGCCGCGAGCATGGCGCCGAGATCGTAGGGCACCCTCGCGGCGGTCGCGGGGAGTTTGCTCCAGTGGCGGAATCCCGCGGGCATGGCCAATTCGTCGCTCAATTCGGCGGAGGGCACGCGGGTGATGGCCTGGCCCAGTCGGGCTACATGCCAGGTGTCGCGCCGGGCGTCGGCGATGATGGAGACCTCGGGGCGGTTCAGAAACCGCGCGACGACATCGAGTCCTTGGAACGCAAACATCGGAGCGTCATTGAGCACGTGCCAGGTGCGCAGGGCGACCGCGGCCGTGCGGATGCCGAGCACCGAGCCGGGGCCCTCACAAAAGACAAAGCCGCGCATGTCGGCGATCTTCTGGCCCTCGGCTGCGAGCACCGCCTCGACAGCGCGAAACAACCCCGAGCCGGCTTCCTCCTCGCAGGTTTGCCAGTGGATCGGCGTCCCGGCCTCGCGGGCAAGCCCGGCGTGAACGACCTGCGAGCAGGTGTCGATCAGCAGCAGCGGGGCGTGGCGGGCGAGCAGTTGGCGCAGGGATTCCATGTGACGAAGGGCGGGAGGAATGAAGCGGGCCGCGCGCCCGGCTTTCAAGCGTCGGAATACGGCATTGACCGATTTACGCCCCGGGCCGTAGATTTTCGGATTCTGTCAACAAAACCCGCCCTTCATTTCTTACCGTGAACATCGAAATCAAAGACGTCTCCGACACCCGCAAAGAGCTCGTGGTCTCCCTCGACCAGGCCGAAGTCGCCGCTCAACACCAAGCCGTGATCGGCGAAATCTCCAAGGTCGCCCGTCTGCCCGGCTTTCGCCCCGGCAAGGCTCCCGCCAACCTCGTGATCAAGCGCTACGGCAAGGAGATCGGCGAAGAGTTTAAACAAAAGGTCGTCACCAAGGCCTACCGCGACGGCCTCGAGCAGTCCAAGCTCGACGTCCTCCAGATCACCGGTGTCGACGAAGGCACCATCGCCGCCGACCAGGCCGCCACCATCACCATCACCGTCGACCTGCGCCCCACCTTCGAGCTGCCCGACTACGCCGGCCTCGCCACCACGGTGACCGCCGCCGAGCCCACCGACGCCGAGGTCGACGCCGCCATCGAGGAACTCCGCGGCCAGCGCGCCGAGTTCAACGTCGCCGAGCGCGCCTCCCAAAAGGGCGACTACGTCAAGCTCTCCTACACCGGCACCGTCGAGGGCCAGCCGATCCTCGAGATCGTCCCCGACAAGCAGATCTACGGCTCCGTTCCCCAGACCTGGGAAGAGGTCGAGGGTGAAAACGAAGGCCTCATCCCCGGCCTCGGCAACGCACTCGCCGGTCTCGCCAAGGGCGACAAGAAGGACGTTACCGTCACCTTCCCCGCCGAGTTCGCCGGCGCCCCGGCCCTCGCCGGCAAGACCGCCGTCTACTCCGTCGAGATCCAGGAAATCCGCGAGCGCGTGCTGCCCGCCCTCGACGAAGCCTTTTTCAAGGCCAACCAGGCCGACGACCTCGCCGGCCTCAAGTCCAAGACCGCCAACAACCTCAAGCTCCGCAAAGAGCACCAGAACCGCCAGGCCCAGCGCCAGCAAGTCGTCGAGGCCCTCACCGGCAAGACCGAGTTCGCCGTGCCCGAGAGCCTGATCGAGGCCGAGACCCAGTCCGTCCTCCGCCGCTTCATGGAGGAGAACATGCGCCGCGGCGTCCCCGCCGAGCAGTTCGAAAAGGACAAGACCGAACTCTTCGACAACGCCCGCAAGGCCGCCACCACCCGCGTCAAGACCCAGTTCATCCTCTCCAAGATCGCCGAGAAGGAAGGCCTCAAGGTCGACGAGCGCGACATCGACACCTTCATCTACCGCGAGGCCATGATGACCAACTCCACCCCCGAGAAGCTCGTCAAGGAGCTCACCAAGGACCGCGAGCGTCTCCGCGCCATCCAGCAGTCGATCATTTTCGACAAGGCCCTTGATTTGGTGGTTTCCAAGGCTACCGTCTCCACCGCCGAGGCCACCGCCTGACACTCCCGTCCGGACCCGGCCCTTTCAACGTGAGCTACTACGTCCCCTACGTCATCGAAAACACCGGCCGCGGAGAGCGGTCGATGGACATCTACTCCCGTCTGCTCAAGGACCGGATTATCTTCATCGGCTCGCCGATCGACGACCAGGTGGCGAACAGCGTGATCGCCCAGTTGCTGTTCCTTCAGATGGAGGACCCGAAGAAGGACATCCACCTCTACATCAACTCGCCCGGCGGCGTGGTGACCGGAGGCATGGCCATCTACGACACCATCAACTTCCTCCAGTGCGACGTGGTGACCTACTGCATCGGCCAGGCCGCCAGCATGGCCACCGTGCTGCTCGCGGCCGGCGCCAAGGGCAAGCGCTTCGCCCTGCCCAACAGCCGCGTCATGATCCACCAGCCCAGCGGCGGCGCCGGCGGCCAGGCGGCCGACATCACCATCGCCGCCCGTGAGATCCAGCGCTGGCGCCAGACCCTCAGCGGCATCATCGCCAAGCACAGCGGCAAGACCATCGAGCAAGTCGACAAGGACTCCGACCGCGACTACTACCTGAGCGCCCACGAGGCCAAGACCTACCGCATCGTCGACCACGTCGTCGAGTCGACCGACGAGGCCAAGAACAACATCGCCACGGCCGCCTGAGCCCCTCCCGCGACCACCCCCGGTCGCGGGGCGGGATGCCGGCCGCAAACAACGCCCTCGACACCTCCGTTCCCCTTCGGAGACACTGAGCCCATGGCCAAATCCTCGCGCATGACCCTCTGCTCCTTCTGCGGCAAGTCGCAGGCGGAGGTGAAGAAGATCATCGCCGGCCCCGGCGTCTACATCTGCGATTCCTGTGTGCAGGTCTGCAAGACCATCGTCGACCGCGAGGTCAGCACACCCGCCATCGAGAGCCGTTCGCCTGTCCGTCTGGTCAAGCCCTCCGAGATCAAACGCGCGCTCGACGAGCACGTCATCGGCCAGGATCACGCCAAAAAAGTCCTCTCCGTCGCCGTCTACAACCACTACAAGCGGCTCAACTCCAGCACCCGCGACAACGCCGCCACCGCCGAGGGCGGCGCGCTCGCCCCCGAGTTCAACGACGTCGAGATCGAAAAGAGCAACATCCTGCTCACCGGCCCCACCGGTTCCGGCAAGACCCTGCTCGCCCGCACCCTTGCCAAGGTCCTCGACGTGCCCTTCGCCATCTCCGACGCCACCACGCTCACCGAGGCCGGCTACGTCGGCGAGGACGTGGAAAACGTCGTCCTGCGCCTGCTCCAATCGGCCAACTACGACGTCAAGAAAGCCGAGTGCGGCATCATCTACATCGACGAAATCGACAAGATCGGCCGCAAAACCGAGAACGTCTCCATCACCCGCGACGTCTCCGGCGAGGGCGTGCAGCAGGCCCTGCTCAAGATCCTCGAAGGCACCGTGTGCAACGTCCCCCCGCAGGGCGGCCGCAAACACCCCAACCAGGACTACGTCCAGATCAACACCGGCAACATCCTCTTCATCTGCGGCGGCGCGTTCGTCGGCCTCGACAAGATCATCGAGCGCCGCCAAGGCCGCAATCAGCTCGGCTTCACCGCCGGCGGCAAGGACGACAAGGCGACCCATCACATGTCCGCCGATGAGATCATGAAGTCCGTCGCCCCCGAGGACCTCGTGCGCTTTGGCATGATTCCCGAGTTCATCGGCCGCCTGCCCGTCGTCACCGTGCTCGACCAGCTCGCCGTGGCCGACCTGGAAAAGGTGCTCCTCCGCACCAAGAATTCGCTGATCAAACAGTATTCCAAACTCTTCGCGATGGACGGGGTCAGCCTCAAGCTCACCTCCGACGCCGTGAAGGCCATCGCCCAGAAGGCCATCGACCTGAAGACCGGCGCGCGCGCCCTGCGTTCGATCCTCGAGAACCTCATGCTTGAGGTCATGTATGAGCTGCCCCAGCGCGCCGACATCTCCGAGGTCGTGATCGATGCGGCCGTGGTCGCCGGCAAACGCCGCCCCCTCCTGCGAAAATCCCCCAAGGTCGTGCCCAAGGCCAAGGACGCCGCCTGAGGCCTCGCCCGGCCGGCCTCGCGTGACCCGTCTCCGCCCGTCCGGAGTTCCTTGGCGGAAGCTGCCGGTTTGTTTGCCAAATCACCGCCTGGGGTTGGCGACGCGGGGGGCGGTTTGCCCGGATCAATCCGGCCGTGAAAACAGGGCCGCTGATACAATGTATCGGGAGAGGTTTTATCATTTTTTTTCATTTGCAGCGATCCGGCGGATTGCCTTGATGGAAACACCCCAGACCCGCCCCGGTCTTCACCCCAATCCCCCTCTGTCCCATGTCGGAAAAAAACTTCCAGGCTCGTTATTGCCGTGAGCACGATCTCCCGCCGGAACTCTACGAAAAAGTGGTGCTTCGGCAGTCGCTCTATCCGCACGCGCGTTGGCTGGCTCCGTTGATTCGTCTGTTGAATCCCGACCACTTTGCCGCGGACCTCGATTTTGTGCGCAACGTGGCCACGCTGACCCGCCTGCGCGACTACAACGTCGAGGTGCAGGAGTTTGTGCATCACCCGGCCAACGACGGCCCCTTGCGCCGCACCTTTAACCTCCGGGTATCCACCAAGCGGTTGCGCCGCCTCGTCAAGGCGACCTTGCATGGCGATGCCAAGCTCACTGAGGACGAGAATCACAGCCTGCCTCCTTTTCCCATGAAGTCGCCGGAAAAGCGGACGCCCGCCGGCGATCACTCGGCCATCCTCAGAGCCTGAACGGTGCCGGACCGCTGCTTCGGAGTGGCAAAATGGTTGAGATGCGACGGCGGACGGCCCGGCGGTCGATCCCTGCCTCAAACCAGAAACTATTCGGCGACTGATCCATGTTGCGTTATTATTGAGACTGGTTCTTGACGGGGCGTTATTCAGCGCCCTTAAGTGAGAATATGTCTCACTACGCATCATCACGTTTGGTCACTTGCCTGGGAGGCGGCGCATGTGTGCCGGCGCCGAGGGGAGGGCGGGCGTGGTGATCGGCGGCGGTGTATCGGCCCGGTTGGATGGTGAAGCGGGTTCGCAGGTGTCCGGACTTGGTGCCTACGAGGTTTTTACCCATCACTATCAGGATGTTACCAAGTATGCGGCCAGCCGCACGCGGGTGGCCGACGAGGTGAAGGATGTGGTGCAGGAAGCCTACCTGCGGGTGTTTCGGCTGACCAATCCGGAGCGGGTGCGCGAGCCGCGGCGGTTCTTGTTTCGTCTGGTGCGCAACCTGATCCTCGACAACGTCCGTCGACGGCAGGTGCGTGAACGCCACGCGGCCGCCGGGGACGCCTGTGTGGAGTGCCTGCCGGACGCCGCGCCGGCTCCCGATTACGCGGCGAGCGAGACCGAGCGCCGCGCCTTGCTGGCCGGAGCGGTGGCGATGTTGCCGGAACGGACCCGGGCGGTTTTTATCCTGCATTCACGGGCGGGCATGTCCTATGCCGAGATCGCCGACCACATGGCGTTGTCAAAGACCGCGGTGGCCAAGCATCTGGCCAAGGCGGTCGCGGTGGTGACGGAGGCGCTGGCGCGGCCGTGACGGCAGCGCGGGCATGCGGCGCGCAGATGGCGCTCGAAAAAAATCGTCGCTCCGGGTGAATGTTTGCCCGTCTCGTCCGTCGTTGGGAATGGGGCGTCGTTTGCCGGCGCCTTGCCCGTCCCGTGGCGGGCACCGACTCGCCAGACCTTAACCTTTATCCGACCATGACCACCCGTTCCTCCGAGGCTGCCCGTTGGCTTGCGTTGCGCGCCAATGGCGGCCGCCTGTCCGCGGAGGAGGCGCGACGCTTCGAGCGTTGGCTGGCCGATCCGGGCAACCGTGACGAATACGCGCGGATGGAGCGTCTCTACCGCGAGGCGGGCGAGGCGGATCTGTTTTCCGACGAGGAGGTGTGGCAAACATTGCGCGCCACTGCGGCCGACGCCGCGCGCCGGCGGGCGTCGCTGGCGACGTGGACGGGTTGGGGACGCCTGCTCGCGGCCAATTGCGGGGCGTTCGTGGCGATGGCGGCGGTTTTGGCTCTGGGCGTGTTTTTGTGGCTCGGGCGCGCACCGGCTCCGGAGTTTGCCCGCTTCGAGACGGGACGCGGCGAGCAACGCACGGTGAGTTTGTCCGACGGCTCGGAGGTGACGCTGGACGGCGCGACGCGGTTTGAGGCGGTTTTCACCGCCGACGAGCGCCGTCTGCGGGAGTTTGACGGGCGGGCGGTTTTCAGGGTCCACGGCGACGCCGCGCGACCGTTCGTGATCGAGGCCGGCGCGGCGCGCGTCGAGGTCGTCGGCACGGAGTTTCAGGTGGACCGTCGCCGCGAGGGCGCGACGGTGACCGTCGCGGAGGGCGTGGTGAAATTCGGCGCGGTGGAAGCGGCCGGCGGCGGGGCCGTTTTGCTGCGCATGGGCGAAGGCGCGCGGCTCGCGGCCACGGGCGGCGCGGTGGAGCGCATCGAGTTTCCGTTGGAAAGCTTCGCCTCGTGGCGCGGCGGTAGAATCGTGTTCGCCGCACTGCCGTTGCAGGAGGTCGTGCGCGAGGCCGACCGGTATTTCGACGGGGACATCATCATCCGCGGCGAAGAGCTGCGGCGGTTGGCGGTGTCGGGCTCGTTCCAGACGGATCAGCCGGTTGATTTTCTCCTGTCGCTGGAGCTGATCCTGCCGGTCACGGTCGACCGGATCGGTGACCGTTTGATCGAGATCGGACCAAAACGTTGAACTTTTTTGCGAGCGAGGGTGAACGATGCGGCGCTCCGCCCGTCGTGTTGGGTAGCCGCTGTTACCGTCGCTGATCGACGGGCGGGGCGATCCCTTCCATGAGAGCATCCAGTTCCCTTGTCATCCTCCTGCAAATCGCCGCCGCCGGCTGGTTCCCGGCCGCGTTGACGCTGCCCGTTGCGGCCGTCGCCCAAACCGAGATCGCGGCGACCCACGCCTTCGACCTGCCGGCGCAACCGCTGGCCGACGCGTTGGCCAAGGTCGGTGAGATCATCGGCGCCGACATCATCTTCGACGCCCGCGTGGTCGCCGGCAAACAGGCGCCCGCCCTGCGCGGTGCCTTCGGGCCGGGCGAGGCTCTGGATCGCCTGTTGGCTGATTCGGGCTTGGTCCACCAACCGGGTGAGGGCCGCACCATCGCGATCTTGCCCGCCGATGGCGCTGCCGATACCGCCAATCCGCAGGCGTTCGCGGACGAGGCTCCCCTCATGCTCGCGCCCGTGGTCGTCACCTCGACCGGAGCGCAGCGCGTGCTGATCGTCACCCAGGACGACCTCGACACGCGCCAGGCCACCGACCTCGAGGACACGCTTTCCATCGACCCGAGCGTCACGGTCGGCGGCTCGACCGGCATCGCGCAAAAAATCTACGTGCGCAACCTCGGCGAGGGTCTGCTCAACATCAAGGTCGACGGCGCGACGCAGAGCGGCTCGCTGTTCCACCACATCGGCCGCGTCACCATCGAGCCCGAGCTGCTCAAGCAGGTCGAGATCCAGCCCGGCGTCGGCAACGCCGCCGACGGCCCCGGCGCGCTGGGCGGCGCGATTCGCTTCGTGACCAAGGATCCGTCCGATCTGCTCAACCCCGGCGAGACCGCCGGCGCGCTCGCCAAATACGGCTACTTCGACAACACCAACGGACACCGCGGCAGCCTCACCGGCTTCGGCCGCGCCAACGACATCTGGAGCGGCCTGCTCAGCGTCGTGTCCTCGGATCATGAAGAAATCACGGACGGCAACGGCAACCGTCTCATAGGCTCCGACTCGCAGCAGCAGGTCGTGTTCGGCAAGGTCGTCGGTGAGTTTGCCAACGGCCAGCGCCTGCGCCTCAGCTTCGAGAACCTCGAGGAAGAGGGCGACAAGCTCCGCCGCCCCGAGTGGGCGCCCGGCCCGGCCAACCCCGCGCTCTACATGGAGGCGGACCGCCGCACCTCGACTTTCAACTACGGCATCCGTCCGGAGATGTCCGACGTGGTCGACCTCGACTTCACCGTCAGCTACACCGACGCGCAGCTGCTGCAGATCGGCCCGTTTGGCCCGTATGAAGGGGACATCGACGGCTGGCAGTTCGACCTGCGCAACACCTCCCGCCCCGGCGACCACAAGATCGTCTACGGGGTCGACCACCGCATCGACCACGTCGAGGCCGGCCCCCGCGGAGGCCCCGTCGCCGACAGCGAGGACGCCACGGTCACCGGGCTGTTCGCGCAGGGCGAGTTCGCCGCCGCCGAGCGTCTGACCATCAACGCCGGCGCACGCTACGACATCTATCGCCTCGACGACCGCCTGGATCAACAATTCCGCCACGACGGCTTCAGCCCCAACCTCGGGGCCACCTACGCGTTCACTCCCGAGTTCAGCGTCAACGCCGGCGTCGCCACCGCCTACCGCGGCCCCGACATCAACGACGCCTTCAAGGTCGACATCGCCAACAACGATCCCGACCTCGAGGCCGAAAAGGCGGTCAACTACGAGCTGCGCTTCCTCTACCAAAAGCGCGGCCTGCAGCTGGAGGCCGGCGGCTACATCCACCGTATCGACGATGTCATTACGAACACGCTCCCTTGGTCCAACGTCTACGACAACGCCGGCGAGCTGAAGACCGAGGGCGTCTTCGCCCGCGCGTCCTACGACTTCGGCCAGGTGGTCGTGGGCGTGCAATACAACCACGCCGACACCGAGCTCAACGGCCAGACCGCCACCCGTTACCAATACGGCTCGCTCGTCTCGCAGATCGGCGACACCTGGGTCGTCGACGCCGTCTGGCGTCCTCGCCACGACGTCGACCTCGGCTGGAACGCCCGCATCGTGCAGGGCATCGACGACATCTCCGTGCCGTTCGCGATCAGCGGCGTGGCCGGCAGCACCATCGACAAGCCCGGCTACGCGGTGCACGACTTCTTCGTGCGCTGGCGCCCGTGGTTCGCCGAGAACCTGAGCCTCAACCTCACCGTCAAAAACGTCTTCGACAAATACTACCGCAGCCACGGCAGCGTCGAGGACATGACCGCGTTCCCCGGTTTCGGCGGGGTCGTCGGCGCGCCCGAGGCCGGCCGCGACATCCGCGTCTCCGCCAGCTGGCGCTTCTGAGCCGGCGGCCGCCGTCCCGCATCGTATCCATGACCCTGCGCAAGGCGATCTTCTGGACGCATCTGATGTGCGGCGTGGTGTCGGGCGTGATCGTCGCGATCATGTCCGCCACCGGCGTCGCCATCGCCTTCGAGGAGGAATTGCTCGGGTGGAAGGACCGTGAGGTGGCGCACATCAAGCCGACCGCCGACGCCGACGCGCGACGGTTGACGCTCGACGAACTCCGCGCGGCGTCGTTGCGTCAGCGGCCGGAGTTCGCCGTCGACCACGCGACCATCTTTCGCGATCCGGACCACGCGGTCGTGCTGCACGCCGGCCGCGAGGGGCCGCTCTACGCGAACCCGTTCACCGGCGAGGTGCGCGACTCGCGGGCGCACGGCCTGCACGACGTCCTCCACGAACTCGAGGGCTGGCACCGCTGGCTGGGAATGGAGGGCGATTGGTTTCCGGTCGGCCGCGCGATCACCGGCGCGTGCAACGTGGCCTTTGTCGGGCTGTGCGTCACCGGTCTGTGGCTGTGGTGGCCGCGGAGCTGGCACGTGCGGGCGCTGAAGCCGCGTCTCTGGCTCATGCGCGGTTGGCGGGGCAAGGCCCGTGATCGCAACTGGCACGACGCGTTGGGGTTTTGGTCGTTGCCGGTGTTGCTGGTGCTCGGCTTGACCGGCGTCGTCATCTCCTACGAGTGGGGGCATCGGTTGGTCTTCACGCTGGCCGGCGAGCAGGCGCCGGAGTCGCGCAACTTCGGCATGTTCGCGTTGCCGCCGCTGACGGTGCCCGAGCCCTCGCCGGGCGCCGAGCCGGTCTCGCTGGAACAGGCGCTCGCGGTCATCGCGGCGCGGTTTCCCGAGTGGCGCTCGATCGGGCTGGGTTATCCCGAGGCCGGAGGCGACGGCGAGGCGTTGCGCCCGCTGCACTTCGACGTGGTCCTGCCGGACTACATGCCCAACCGTGCTTGGGTGCCGGTCGAGTCCGATCCGTTCACCGGCGAGATCCTGCGGGCCGTGCATTATCACGACCGCAGTCCCGGCCTGCGCGCCCGCGTGTGGATGCGTTTCCTGCACACGGGCGGCGGCTTCGGCCTTACCGGCAAGGTGATCGTGACGGTCGCCTCGCTGGCCGCGCTCGTGCTGGTCTACACGGGTTTCGCGCTGAGCTGGCGGCGCCTGCTTAGAAGTGGCCGTAGTCGCCCGGCTTGAGACTGCGGGCGAACTCGACAAAGAGCTGCACGCAGCGCTCCACGTCCTCCAAATCGACCAGCTCGCTGGGGGTGTGCATGTAGCGCAGGGGGATGCTGACCAGGCCGGTGGCGACGCCGCCGCGGCCCATCTGGATGGAGCGGGCGTCGGTGGAGGTGGGACGGGGGACCGCCTCAAGTTGATAGGGGATGCCCAGCGACTTCGCCGCGGCGATCAGCTTTTCGTAGATCATCGGGTTGATGTTGGGGCCGCGGCAGATGATGGGGCCGCCGCCGAGGGTGGCCTCGCCGTATTTGCGATTGTCGCAGTCGGGGTGGTCGGTGGCGTGGCCGACGTCGACGGCCAGGCCGACATGCGGGTCGACGCCGTAGGTGGCGGTGGTGGCTCCGCGGCAGCCGATTTCCTCCTGGGTGGTGGCGACGGCGACCACGCGGGCGGCAGGTTTTTTCTTGAGCTTGGCCAGACGGATGAGCGCCTCGCCGACGACGTAGGCGCCGACCTTGTTGTCGAAGGCGCGGGCGGTGCCGATGCTGCCGTGGATGAGGTCGAAGCCGTGGTCGTAGGTGGCGGTGTCGCCGACGGAGACGCGGGCGAGGGCTTCTTTCTTGGAGCGCGCGCCGATGTCGATCCAGATCTCGTGCAGTTCGGGGACCTTCTTGCGGTCGGCCTCGTTCATCAGGTGGATGGCGCGTTTGCCGGTGACGCCCTTGACGACGCCGTTGGCGGTGCGGATGAGCACGCGGCGGCCGGAGATGACGGTCTTGTCGTGTCCGCCGATGGTGTCGAAGTAGAGGAAGCCGTCGTTGTTGACGTAGCTGATGATGAAGCCGAGCTCGTCCATGTGGCCGGCAAGCATGAGCACGGGGTCGCCCTTGGGGTTGAGCGTGGCGACGCGGTTGCCGAGGGCGTCCTTGGTGTAGCTGTCGGCGGCGGGGGAAACGTATTGGTCGAAGACGGCCTGGGCCTCGAACTCGGCGCCGGAGGGCGAGCGGGCGGCGAGCAGATCGGTCAGAAAGGCGGGGGCGGCGTAGGGTTTGGCGGAGGCGGATTTTGAAGGCTTCGACTTGGGCATGGGGGCAATGTCAGGCGCGTCGCGGACGGTCGCAAACCGTAAGTTTTGACGGCGCGGCAATCACGTGGCCATGCACAACGATGTTCCGGCCGGAACACCGTTGTGCATGGCGGAACCGGGCCAAAAAAAGACCCGGCCTTGCGGGCCGGGTCTTGGAAGGGCGGGGCGGTGCCGTCGTTTTCAGACGAGCATCAGCGCGGGGCTTTCGAGCACGGCCTTGAGGGCGCCGAGGAACTGGGCGCCGACCGCTCCGTCGACCACGCGGTGGTCGGCCGAGAGGGTGAGCGTGAGGGTCTGGCCGACGACGATCTGGCCGTTCTTCACGACCGGCTTGGTGACGGTCGTGCCGACGCCGAGGATGGCGGCGTTGGGCGGGTTGATGATCGGGAGGAACTTGGGGATGCCCATCATGCCGAGGTTGGAGACGCAGAAGGTGCCGCCGGTGAACTCGGCGGGCTGGAGCTTTTTCTCCTTGGCCTTTTTGCCGAGGGTCTTGGCTTCCTTGCTGATCTCAAAGACGGACTTGTCGTGGGCGTTGAAGACGACCGGGGTGATCAGACCGTCCGGCAGCGCCACCGCGAAGGAGACGTTGGCGGCGGCGTGATACTTGATCTCGGTGGTGTGCCAAGAGGCGTTGACGTCGGGAACCTTGCGCAGGGCTTCGGCGCTGGCCTTGAGGATGAAGTCGTTGACGGAGAGCTTCACGCCTGCGTCGGCGAGGCCCTTGTTGAGTTGCTCGCGCAGCGTGAGCAACGGCTCGGCGTCGACCTCGATCTCGAGGTAGAAGTGCGGGATGGTGGTCTTGGACTCGAGCAGGCGCTTGGCGATGACGCCGCGCATGGTGGAGACGGGCACAGCGCGTTCTTCCTGGACGGGTCCCTTGGCGACGGAGCCGGGGGCGAAGGCGGCGCCGCAGGCGGACTTGGAGCCGGCCTTGGCGGTGCCGGCTTTTTCGGCGGCGTTGATGTCGGCGCGCACGATGCGGCCTCCGGGGCCGGAGCCTTTGACGAGGGCGGGATCGATGCCCTTCTCGGCGGCGAGTTTCTTGGCCAGCGGGGAGATCTTGACGCGTTCGCCGGAGGCGCGGGCGGGCTCGGCGGCGGGAGCCGGAGCGGGGGTGGAGGCGGCGGGCTTGGATTCGGCCTTGGGGGCATCCTCCTTCTTGGAGGACTCCTTGGTCTCGGTTTTCTTTTCCTCGGGGGCGGGCGCTTCGGGGGTCTTCTTGGCGGGGGCCTCGACGGTCTCGCCTTCCTTGCCGACGGCGCAGAGCGGTTCGCCGATCGCGACCTGGGCGCCGGCCTCGGCGAAGGTCTTGAGCAGGACGCCGTCGAAGAAGCACTCGAGCTCCATGGTGGCCTTGTCGGTCTCGACCTCGGCGAGCATGTCGCCGCTGGCGACTTTGTCGCCTTCCTTTTTGAGCCACTTGACGAGCGTGCCCACCGTCATGGTGTCGCTCAGTTTCGGCATTTCGATGATGTCGGCCATTTGATGTAAGAGGTGTTTAAAGGTTAGGCGAGGGCGGCGAGGGCGGCCTTGATGACGCGGGCGGGGTTGGGGAGCTGCTCGACTTCGACGGGCGGGCTGTAGATGGCGGGCGCGTCGATGGTGGCGAGGCGGTGGATGGGGCCGTCGAGTTCGTCGAAGGCCTCGCGCTGGATCATGTGGGAGAGTTGCGAGCCCACGGAGGCGAAGGGTTTTTGCTCCTCGACGATGAGCACGCGGTGGGTCTTGGCGACGGACTTGAGCACGGTGTCGATGTCGAGCGGGCGGATGGTGCGCAGATCGACGACCTCGACGGAGATGTCGTGCTCCTTTTCGAGGACTTCGGCGGCGGCGAGGGAGTGCAACACGCAACGGCCGTAGGTGACGATGGTCAGGTCGGAGCCCTCGCGCTTCACGTCGGCGACGCCGAGGGGGATGAGTTCCTCGGTGTCGGGAACCTCGCCCTTCTCGCCGTAGAGGATGGTGTTTTCGAGGAAGAAGACGGGGTCGTTGTCGCGGATGGCGGACTTGAGCAGGCCCTTGGCGTCGCGCGCGGTGGCGGGCACGACGACCTTCACGCCGGGGTGGTTGGCGAGCACGTTCTCGGGGGTGTGCGAGTGGGTGGCGCCGACGTTGGTGCCGCCGTTGGCGGGGCCGCGGATGACGATGGGGCAGTTGATGAGGCCGCCGGACATGTAGCGGACGTTGGCGGCGTTGTTGAGGATCTGGTCGAAGGCGACGGAGTAGAAGGACCAGAACATGAGTTCCATCACGGGGCGGATGCCGAGCATGGAGGCGCCGACGCCCATGCCGATGAAGCCGGCCTCGGAGATGGGGGTGTCGACGATGCGCTTGGGCCCGAATTTTTCGAGCAGGCCCTCGGAGACCTTGTAGGCTCCGTTGAACTTGGCGACTTCTTCGCCCATGAGGACGACGTTTGCATCGCGTTCGAGTTCCTCGGAGAGGGCGGCGCGAACGGCTTCGCGGTAGGAAAGGACGGCCATGGTGGTGGTGATCTTTTGTATTTGAAAGTTGGTGACGCGCGGCTGGATCAATCGACGAAAAGGCGGCCCTTGGAGGCGCGTTGGTCGGCGTTGTCGGCCTCCCAATAGACGTCGGTCTGGATGTCGTCGGGGGTGGGGAAGGGGCTGGCTTCGGCGAACTCGGCGGCGAGGTCGGCCTCGGCCTTGGCCTCGGCGTCGATCTTTTCGATGAGTTCGTCGGTGAGGACGTTTTCCGATTTGAGCTTTTCCTGGAACAGGTTGATCGGATCCTTGGTGCGGCGGTATTCGGCGACCTCCTCGCGGGTGCGGTAGGTGTTGTCGGGGTCGGCGACGGAGTGGCCGCGGTAGCGATAGGTGTCGATCTCGATGACGGCGGGTTTGTTGGTCTCGCGGGCTCGTGTCATGTATTTGTCCATGGTCGCGCGGACTTCGTAGACGTCGTGGCCGAAGCAGGTGGCCCATTCCATGCCGTAGGCTTCGCCGCGCTGGGCGAGGCCGGGGCCGGCGGAGGAGCGTTCCTGGGAGGTGCCCATTGAGTAGCCGTTGTTCTCGATGACAAAGATGACGGGAAGGTCCCAGAGCGCGGCGAGGTTGTAGGCCTCGTGCACGGCGCCTTGGTTGACGGCGCCGTCGCCCATGAAGGCGAGTGCGCAGCCTTTTTTGCCTTGGTATTTCACCGCGTAGGCGAGACCGGTGCCGAGCGGGATCTGGCCGCCGACGATGCCGTGGCCGCCCCAGTAGTTTTTGGAGGGGGAGAAGTAGTGCATGGAGCCGCCCTTGCCCTTGGAGCAGCCGGTGGCCTTGCCGTAGAGCTCGGCCATAAGGGGCTTGGTGTCCATGCCGACGCAGATGGCGTGGCCGTGGTCGCGGTAGGCGGTGATGACGTGGTCGTCCTTGCCCATGAGCGAGCAGCAGCCGACGGAGACGGCCTCCTGGCCGATGTAGAGGTGAAGGAAACCGCCGATCTTCTTGGCCTGATAGGCGCGCAGGGAGCGTTCCTCGAACCGGCGGATGCGCACCATCTGGCGGTAGAGCTCGATTTTGTCCTCGGGGGAGAGTTTGGCGTTGATGGGTGCGGTCTCGCTGCCGGAGGCGCTCACGTTGGCGGTGGTGGTGGATTTTTTGCTCACGGGAAAGTCGTTTGGTCGGGTGGAAGGTTGGTTTTCTGGTCCCTGAATCAATAAATCAAGTGCGATTAGTCGGCGATCAATGCGGTAGGCTCATGATTGCCAATCGATTTTCTTCATCCGGTCGTTTGTTCGACGTGAACGATCAGTTCGTGGTGTGGATCGCAGTCGGCTCTCAACGCGACGAAGCGGTCGCGGTGTTGATCGTGAATCTGCCAGAGCGCCTGGCGGTCCGTCGCGGGGAGGGGGAGGGTGTCGACTTCGGCGCGGGAAAAGAACCCGAAGCGTCCTTCCTCAATGGGAGGCGGAAGGGTCGCGATGGGTTTGCGGCAGCGGAAGAGAAACAACAGCCAGTGCGAGGAGCCCTCATAGGCTTTTTCCGCGATCATGGCGAAGAGGTGCAGGTCGGCGGTGGTGATCTCAAGGCCGGTCTCCTCGCGGGTCTCGCGCACGGCGCATTCGAACGGCGACTCGCCGATCCCGCGTTCGAGCTTGCCGCCGATCGGGCTCCAGGTGCCGATGTTTGGCGCCTTGTTGCGCAGCAGGAGCAGTTGTTGTCCCGCGGTGTTTTCAATGAAGACGAGGACGGCGATTTTGTGGTCGAGGACGGGCACTTGAAGCGGGTGTTGGGATGCCTTCGCGTATGGATAAAGTTCATGTGCGACGGTGCATCTTTAAGCGTGACGACAGGGGAAGCTTGCACAATGGTTTTGTGCTTCACCCCTATGAAACTGCTTACTCCCCTTCGTGTTGGTCTGTCGTTGTTCCTTTTGGGTGCCGGTCTCGGCCGGCTCGGTGCCCAGACTCCGGCGGAACCGGTTTTGGTCGAGGTCTCCAACATCCGTTTTGACTCCAATGTGCGTGGTCTCGGTCCCGGCGAGAGCTGGTATGAGGTCGCCATCGAAGTCGATGCCAAGCCCGCCGATCCGCGTGGCAGCGACCGCCATGTTGATCGTGTCCGGGTCACGTTGAACCTCGGCATTGAGAACACCGTGGACAAATCCAAGAACGGATTTGATTTCTACCGGGCCTCGGCCGAGGCCGTCGCCCTGGAGCAGGGCAAAGCTTTTTTCCGCTTTTACCTTCCGCACGAGGTTGTGAAGCGCGACGGCATCCGCGGGGACGCCAAGTATTACTCCATCGATATCGAAGCCGAGGGAAAGCAGCAGCCGCCCTCCCGCAAGAGTTTCTCCAACGCGTTCACCACGCCCGCCTCGCTTCAGGCCTTTCAGTCGCGGGCATCCTCCGAAGGTGGTGTGAACGACGGCATTCTCCAGCCGCAATACCTCACGCCCTTTGCCTTCACTTCCGGCAAGCCGGCTCCTTCCTTTATCCGCATCGAGCGCTGATTCAGCCCCGGCGCACCTCCTCCCGGCCCGCCGGCAAGTTTCTTCTTGCTGCAACTGGGCACATGTGAAATCGACTCCGTCTCCCCTATGTCATCCCCTCGTGTTCTCGCCGTAGACTGTGGCGCCGGCCACGTCGCTTGCGGTTTAATTCAAAGCGACAAGTCCGGTCGGCTCTCCCTGGAGAAGTTCGCCATCGAAACGTTCAACCCCGACGCCGCGCTCGAAGGCAAATGGGATCAAATGCTGACCCAGTCCCTGGGCGAATTGACCCAGAGGGCCAAGCTGGAGGGCCCCGTGATCATCGGACTTCCCGGCCATCAGACCCTCAGCAAGTTTATCAAGACCCCCGCGGTCGAGAAATCGAAGCGCGCCAAAATCTTTCAGTTCGAGGCGCAGCAAAACATTCCCTATCCGCTCAGCGAGGTCGTCTGGGATCATGTCACCGTCGCCGATGACGGACTCGATCTCGAGGTCATGCTTGGCGCGGCCAAGCTGGATGTGGTCGAAAACGCCTGTGCCGCCGTCGGCGGCTCCGGACTCACCGTCCAGCAGGTATCCTCCTCCAGCGTAGCCCTGCTGCGCTGCTTTCGTTACAATTACCCGGAGATCACCGACAGCGTGCTCGTCGTCGACATCGGCGCGCGCTCGACCAACCTGCTCTTTGTTGAGAACCAGCGCTTCTTCATCCGCACCATTCCGCTCGCCGGCAACACCATCACCCAGTCCATCGCCGAGGAGATCAAGCAGGACTTCGCTCACAGCGAGTCGCTGAAGGTCCAGGTGCTGAGCGGCACCAGCGAGCTGCCCGCGACCTCGCCCGCCCGCACCGCCGTGGCCAACGCCGTGCAGTCCTTTGTCGGCCGACTGCAACTCGAGATCACCCGTTCCACCGTCAACTACCGCCGTCAGAGCGGAGCCGAGCAACCCGTCGCGGTCTATCTCAGCGGCGGCGGTTCGCTGATTGACAACGCCGCCTCGCTGTTGAGCGAGCGCCTCAAGATGCCGGTCGAGCGGCTCGACCCCTTGCGCAACGTCACCGTCGGCCCCGCCGCCGGCGAGGCCTCGGAGTGCACGTCCGTGCTCGCCGGTATGATCGGTCTGGCCGTCGCGCCAGCGAAGGGAGAGAGCGCCTTCAGCCTCCTGCCTCCCTCCATCGGCGAAAAGCTCGCCTTCCGCCGCCGCCAGCCCCTGCTCATCGCCGCCGCCGCGCTGGCCGCCCTGGTCTTTATCCCGCCCCTGCTGCAATCGCAGCGTCTGCTCTCAGCCTACCAGTCCGAGGCCCGCGCCTACGAGCAGGCCACCGCTCCCTTCCAGCAGAACCAGTCGCGCCTCGAGCAGAACCGCGAGCAAATCCAACAGGCCCGCGAGCAAGTCGAGGCCATCCGCTCGCTTGTCGAGAGCAAGGCCAACTGGATCAACTTCCTCACCGACCTGCAGGACCGACTTCACTCGGTCGGTGACGTCTGGATTGAGCAGCTCAAGGTCCAGCGCCCGGAGGCCAAGCCCGTGGCTTCCCAATCCGGCGGACTGTTTGGCGGCGGAGCCGTCGAACCCACCGAAGACGGCGAGGCCAAGGCCCCCGAGATCATTCGCCTGCAGGTCAGCGGTCGGTTGATGGATTACAACAACCCCGTTTCCCGCGTCAGCCAGGACTCCTATGAGCGTGTGAAGACCCTGCTCGAGAGCTTTGTCGGATCGCGCTTCATCTCGGCGATCGAGAACGACAGCTACAACGCCGACCAACCCGGCATCCTCCGCTTCGATTTCGTTCTCGTGGTCGATCCCCAACGCCCCCTCTGATCCCCTTCCCCTATGGCTCGGCTCAAGTCCCACCCTGTATTTACCCTAACCGTCTCGCTGCTGCTGCTCGTCGCCCTCGGTGCGGGCGTGCTGCTCTATCTCACGCTTGGCAAGGTCGCCACCGCCGAGCGAGATGTGCGGCAAAAGTCCCAGGCCCTCTCCGGCTACACCCAGCGCAACCCGTTCCCCTCCGCGGAAAACGTCGAGGCCGCCAAGGCCGACCTCGCGCGCTCCGAGGAGCTCCTCGCGACCATGCAGGCCGCGCTCAAGGGCCGCGGCGAGTTTGCCGAGCGTGTGCAGACCTCCGTGCCCCCCGTCGGGCCGACCGAGGCCTACTTCGACATCGCCAACTTCGTCGAGTCGATGCGCGCCGCCGCCGAGTCCGCCGGAGTCGCCATCCCGGCCGGCACCCGTTTCGGTTTCCAGACCCACGTCAGCACCGGTCCCGAGCGTGATCTCATCCCTCAGGTCCATCGCCAGCGTCTGGTCGCGGAGTATCTGTTGACCACCCTCCTGGAAGCGGCCCCGCAGGAACTCGTCGCCCTCCAGCGCAATCGCCCGGTCGCCCCCGGCGCCGCTCCCGTCGCGCAGAACACCTCGAACACCCGGGGCGCCGGCGGAGGCAACACCGCCAACAGCCCCGAGAGCGACTTCTTCGCCATCGACTCCCGCATGACCGCCGCCGTCCCCGGCTTTGTGGAGACGACCGCCTTCAAGCTCAGCTTCATCGGTTACACCGGCTCCCTGCGTGGTTTCCTCAACGAGATCGCCACCTTCAAGCTGCCCCTCGTTGTGCGCAGCGTCGAGGTCGAGCCTGTTGCCAACAAAACCGATGCTTCGAACCGCCGCTCCCAGTCCTCGGCCGCGAACTCTCTCAGCGCCCTCTTTGGCGGCGCGGCCGCGACCACCGAGACGCCCGCCGCTGATGCGGCCAAGCCCATCGTGGACCAAGTCCGCTCCAAGTTCACGGTGACCATCGAATACATCAACCTGGTCGAAAAGAGCGCCGACGAGAACCAAGAGAACTCCTGACATGTCTACCCCAGTTTCCGACAAAATCTTTCTCGGTGCCGGCGGGTTGCTGTTCGCGGGCGCCTGTGTTTGGGCGTTCACGCAGCAGGGCCAGCTGGCCAAGCTCGACGGCGACGTCGACGCGCCCTCCTCCGGCCCGGCCTACGCTCCCGAGCCCCTGCCGGCCGCCAACATTTCCGAGGCCCTTCCCTGGCCCGACGCCACCTCGCTTGAGCGTGGCCAAGACTGGGTCTACGACGTGTTCACCCCGCCGGTGATCTATTACAACACCGAGACCAAGCAGTTCACCGTCACCCCACCCGAGCGCCCCAAAGTTGAGGTTGTCGAGGTCGTGGTCGAGGAACCCTTCGGCGTCAGCCTCGTCAAGGTCGTGCAATATCCCTTCCCAATCCAGCTGGTCGGCTACATCGGCACCGGCGCGGATGCCCGGGGCAACTTCCTCAACGAACTCACCGGCGAGACCATTATCGGCACCACCGGCAAGCAGATCCCCGCGCTCAACATGGAGATCGTCAAGTTCTCCGCCGAGGTTGTGCGTGAGACCGTCGACGGCCAGCCGGTCGTCTACACCGTCGCCACCGCCCGGGTTCGCGACCTCAAGAGCGGCAAGGAGACCGACCTCAGCAGCACCAAGCGCCTGGTCGAGGCCGACCCCTCCGTGGTCATCCAGGTCGCCGGTGAGGAGTCCACTCGCGAGCTCGAGGCGGGAGCCACCTTCACCGTCGGTGAGAACACCTTTGTCATCGATTCCATCCAGACCGAGCCTCCCGCGGTGACCATCACCAAGTCGGGAGGCACCCTGACCGAGCCTAAGACCGAGACGCTCAGCGTGCCGGCCCCGGCCGCATCCGCACCCGCCGCGGACATGACCGACGAAGCCCCTTCCGAAAGCGCGCCCGCGCTGCCGGAGGGGATTTTTCCCGGTTTCTAATTCAATGCGTGTTTTTAGAGTCGTTTTTTAATCCGTAAAACCCTTTTGTCCCACCTTTATATCCCCTGATGAATACCACCAAGCTCCCCAAATCGCTCCTCGTTTCGCTGGCCGCCCCGGTGCTGCTGGCTGTGGCGGTCCCCGCCATTAATGCGCAGAGCCAGACCGAGACCAAGATCCGCCTGATGGCGGACGGCCTGCGCGCCCGCGACAGCGGCGACCTGGCCACGGCCAAGGCCAACTTCGAGCAGCTGCTGGCTCTCGCGCCCAACGACGTCACCGTCCAGCGCCTGCTGGCCAGCGTGAACGAGCAGGCCGGCAAGTCCGCCGCTCCGGTTGCCCCGGTCGCCAGCGCCGAGCCGGTGGAGGTGGTCTACAATCCCAACCAGCCCGCCGCTGTGGCGCCCGCCGCCGCCGCTTCGGCCGCTCCTGTGGCCGAACAGCTGCCCACCGCCGAGGCGCTCGCCCGCGACGAGGCCGCCCGCATTGAGGCCCTGATCGCCGACGCCAAGACCCAGCGCGCCGCCGCCAAGAAGATGGCCGCCGAAGGCAACTACGACGGTGCCATCGCTTCCCTCGAGGCCACCCAGCGCACCCTGCCGGCCAACACCCTCACCCAAAAGCAGATCACCGCGATCCAGAACGACATCCTCGATGTTCAGCTCGCCAAGTCGCAAGGCCTGCTCGAGCAAGGCAAGATTCCCGAGTCGCGCGCGGCTCTCGAGGCCTATCGCAAGGCCCCTGATGCCAGCCCCAAGGCCGCCGATGCCCAGCAGGCTCGCATCAACAAGGCCGCGCTCAACCCCGCTTTGCCCCCCATTTCCGAGGCCTCCCCGGAGTTTATCGGCAGCCAGCAGGTGATCGCCGCGCTGCTCGCCAAGGGCCGCAGCCAGTATATCGCCGGTGATCTCGACGGCGCGCAGGAAACCTTCCGCGAGCTCGAAACCGAGGAGCCCAACAGCCCCGACGCCAAGTATTTTCTCAAGCGTATCGCTACGGACCGTGGCATGATCGGCAACCTCAACCGCGAAAAGACCCGCGCCCAGCTTCTGCAGGAAGTCGCGGTCTCGTGGCAGCGTCCGGGGGTCTATACCGACCGGAGTTCCCTCGGCGACGCGAACCGTTCTGACTCCGAAGCGCTTTTGCGGAAGCTCGACTCGATCATCATCCCGAGTGTGAACTTCTCCAACAATATCGAGTTCACGCGCGTAATCAGCACCCTGGGTGCCCTCAGTGAGGAGTATGATCAATCACCCACCGGTTCCCGTGGTGTCAGTTTTGTGCTTCAGAACCCGGCCAATAAGGACCCGGGCGTAAACATCACCCTGCGCAACCCGATGTCGCTCAAGCGCATCCTCGACTTTATTGTCAGCAATGCCGGCTTTGAATATGAGGTTCAGACCGATGTTGTGATCATTCGTCCCAGCAGTGATGCCCCTGGTGCCAACCTCGCCACCGAGTTCTTTGCGGTCACCCGCTCGACGGTCACCCGTATGACCGGTATTGGTGGCGGCACTTCCGCCCCGGCGGCCTCGGCCGATCCGTTTGCCCCCGCTCCCGCGGCCGGCGGCGGTGGTGGTGGCGGTGGAGGCGAGGGTGCCTCGCTGCAGGCCTTCCTTCAGCAGGCTGGTGTCGACTTCACGAACACCCCTGGCTCCAGTCTCGCCTATGACGGCGCCTCCATCATCGTCACCCAAACGAATCGCAACCTTGAGCGTATCCGTGCCATCCTGAACCGCTATAACGATGTTCGCCAGGTGGAGATCGAAGCCAAGTTCATGGAAGTGCAGGAAGGCGCATTGGAGGAGTTGGGTGTCCAGTGGGGAGCTGCTCAGCGTAATCGCAACGCTGGCTCTCAAATTGCTGGCGTTCCCAACGGACGTAACGTCAATACGGTGAATCGTTCATTGGCGGAAGCTTTTACTGGTTCAGTCGGGGATACAGAGGGTGTCATTGTTGCACCGAATTTTTTCACAGGAGACACCGAGAGGACTCCTATTTTGAATAATACGCCAAATATCCCAGGTGCTGCTCAGCTTGGGCTCGGTGCAGCTAATTTGTTAAACGTTAGCGCGGTCCTTGGTGATTTTGACGTGACAGCTACGTTGCGCGCCCTTTCTCAAAGTTCGGGTTCCGATCTTCTGAGCGCTCCCAAGGTGACTGTTCTGTCAGGAAACCCCGCCAACATCGCGGTTGCCCAAGAGCTACGCTACCCGCAAAGCTATGGTGAAATCCAAAGTCAGGTCAGCACGGGCAACGGCACCGGTGGCGTTAGCATCACTGCCGGCACTCCGCAGGACTTCACCACGCGGAATGTAGGCGTTGAACTGAACGTGACGCCGACGGTCGAGGAAGACGACTACTCTATCAGTCTCGATCTTCGTCCCAAGGTGACCGAGTTTGAGGGCTTCGTTGAATACGGTGGCCAGAGCGTGGCCATTTCCGGGTTTACTACTGTCAGTGTTCCCTCGGGCTTCTATCAGCCGATCTTCTCGGTTCGTGAGATTAGCACCAAGGTCACGGTTTGGGACGGCGCCACGTTGGTGATGGGTGGTTTGACCCGTGAAGAAGTTCGGAAGGTCAACGACAAGGTTCCCTTGCTTGGCGACATTCCGTTCTTGGGCCGAGCCTTCCAATCCAAGGGGGAAACTTCCTCCAAGCGTAATCTGCTGATTTTCGTCACTGCCAACCTCGTCAGCCCCGGTGGTTCGCCCAAGAAGCAGAATCTGCAAGGTGTTTCCGCGAGCTCGATGTTCCAGAACCCCAGCGTGGTCACCCCGGCCGGTTCGGACTCCCGTATCCGCGGTCAGTAAACGGGCGGCTTTGGCCGATCCCGCGATCCATTGCAAAGCCCCGGCCGTTTTGGCCGGGGCTTTTGTTTGCCTGCGAACGACTTTGCCCCAGACCTTTTCCGCATCATGTCCAAGTGGCTTCTCATCGACGGCTTCAATCTCGCCTACCGTTGTTTTTTCGCGATCCCCGAGCTGACCCGCGCCGATGGTTTTCCGACCAACGCGGTGCATGGCTGGGTGAAGTCGATCTGGCGGCTCACCGACCAGGAACGTCCCGAGGGCGTGCTGGTGTTTTTCGACCTTGGCGGCGCCCAGGACCGGCTGGCCTTGTTACCCGACTACAAGGCCCAGCGCGAAGAGATGCCCGAGGCGTTGGAAAAACAAATCCCCGTGCTCAAGCGGCTGACCCGCGCGATGGGATTGGTCGGGGTCGAGCAGGACGGGGTCGAGAGCGATGATTTGCTGGCGTCGGAGGCGGTGTCGCTGGCGACGGCCGGACACGAGGTGCTGGTGGTCAGCTCGGACAAGGACTTTGCCCAGATCGTCAATGACCGCATCAAGATCATGCTGCCGCCGCCGTCGGCGAATCCGAAGCTGGGTTGGCGCACGATGGACGCCGAGGGCGTGGTCGCGAAGTTCGGGGTGCCGCCGGCGGTGATCGCCGATTACCTGGCCCTGGTCGGCGATGTTTCGGACAACATCCCGGGTCTGCCGGGCGTGGGGCCGAAGACGGCGGTGAAGTGGTTGCTGGAGCACGGCTCGATCGAGGGGTTGATCGCGGCGGCCGCGTCGGTGAAGCCGGATCGTTTCCGCGAGGTGATCGCGGCGCGGGCGGACGACCTGCGTCGCAATCTGAAGCTGACCACGCTGAATCTGGCCCTGCCGGTGCAGCCGGGCCGGCCGGTGCCGCCCGACGTTGACGCGGTGCTGGGCATCCTGGGCGAGATGGAGATGCGTGGCGCGTTGGCGGAGGCGCAGCGGCGTTATTCCCAGCCCGAGTTGTTCTGAACACGGTCTGCGCGCGACACGGCATGGCATTCGATAGCGACATTTCCCGCAGTTCGTCGAGGACGCTGTGCGCGGTGTTGATCTGGTGCGCGGTGATCGGGTTCGTGGTCTGGCACGCGGCGGCGATGGACGGCTATTTGCGTCGGGTGACGGCGGAGCGTTTTCCGGGCGAACAAGTCGTGCTGCCGCGTGAACAGATCCCGCAGGGCACGGCGTTCGACGGCCAGACGTGGATACGGGTGGCGGAGCATCTGGCGGTGTCGGATGGGTGGCGGCTGCGACAAAGCGTGGACGACAACGCGCCCGAGGGCCGGCCGGTGTATTGGAGTTCGGCCTGGGGCTGGTGGTTGATCGGCGCCGGCAAGCTGTGGAGCGCGGCGACGGGCTTGCCTTTTGCGGTAGCGCTTGAGCGGGCGGCGGTCTGGGCGAATCTGCCGGTGCTGGCCGTGGCCTTGGCGCTTCTGGGGTGGTGGTGTGCGCGGCGTTGGGGCGTGGTCGCGGGTGCGGTGTATGCGATGGTGCTGGTGGGACACCGTGGGTTTTACGCGGCGTTTTACCCGGGCAATCCCGATCACCATGGCATCATCGCCGCGTGCGGGGCGGGGGTGGTGCTGACGCTCGTGCTGGGCGGACTGGGTTGGCACCGTGGCGGCATGGGTGCGGGTCGCGGGGATTGGTTGACGGCCGATGAAGATGAGGTCGGGCGTTTGTTCACGGCGTCGGCGGTGTTTGGCGCGGTCGGGATGTGGTTTAGCGCGGCGTCGACGATTCCCGTGATGGGTGCGCTGGCGGTCGCGGTGGTGTCGTGCGGCAGGCCGGGGGCGGGCGGCGCGGTGTTTTGCGGCGATGCCTGGCGTCGATGGGGGCGGTTGGGCGGGGGGTTGTGCTTGGGCTTCTATTTTCTCGAACAGTTCCCCGATCGGTTGGGCTGGCGGTTGGAGGTCAATCATCCGGTCTATGCCTTGGCGTGGGCGGGCGGCGCGGAGTTGTTGGCGTGGTTTTTGGAACGGCGTGCGGAGGGGCGTGGGATGTTTGCCCGCGGGGGACTATGGCGACCGGGGCTGGGGCTGCTGGGGTTGGCGGCTCCGGTGGTCGTGTTGTTGGTCGGTGGCGGCGCGGTGTTTGGGTTGACGGATCCGTTCATGGCCCGGGTCCACGCCAATGTCACCGAGCTCGAGTCGATGGCGCGGCGTGTCGGCGTGCTGGGTTGGCGTCACCATGCGGGCTATGTGGTGTTCCAACCGCTGTTGTTGGCGGGAGCGATTGTGTTTGCGTGCCGGCTGCGCGGTCACGTGGAGGGGTATTTGCTGCGGGTGTCGGTGGTGTTGGCCTTGCTGGTGACGGGGCTCGGCTGGTGGCAGAATCGCTGGATGCTGATTGCGGGTGGTCCGCTGGCGCTCGCGGCGGTGGTTTGGGCACGTTGTGCCTGGACGGTGGGCGAGGGCGGGCGCAGGGGGGCGATGGTCATCGTGGTGCCGGCGTTTTTGGTCGTGCTGGCGGCTTGGCAGCCGTGGCAGTTGTGGCGTGAGCGTCAACAGGTGGCCGCGCGGCGGGATGTGCAGGCGGACGAGGCCCGGCAGTTGCTTTATCGCGAGGTGGCCCGGGCAATCACCGCCGATGCGGGTGGCGTGCGCGTGTTGCTGGCGGCGGCGCCGGATGCGTCGACGGGGGTGACCTATTTTGGCGATTTTGGCAGTTTGGGCACCTTGTATTGGGAAAACCGGCCGGGGTTGTTTCGCGCGGGGCGGTTGCTGGGGGCCGATGACGAGGAGCAGGCGGCGGAATTGGCGCGACGCTGGGGGGTCACCCACGTGGCTCTGTTCGGTTTCGATGGGGGAGGCGGGCTTTATCGTGCCGAAGATGATGTCGACGGGCGGGCTCTGGGGCCGGCGTTGCTGGAGGGCACGCTCAATCCGGCGTGGCTGCGTCCGGTTTATTATGCGTTGCCGTCGCAGTTTGGCCGGATCGAATCGCGGGTGCGTTTGTTCGCGGTGGATTTTGAGCAAACCCCGGCGGAGGCGGCCTACCGGCATGGCATGATGGCGATTGCCTATGCCGAGTTTGATCGTGCGTTGATTTGCTTCCGGAGCGCGGCCGCTTTATCACCGGATTCGCCGGCGCCATGGATGCGGCTGGGAGAACTGCAGCTTTTGCTGGAGCGGCCGGCGGACGCGCTGCGTTCGGTATTGCGGGGCGTGGCCGCGTTGCCCGCGGAGGCGCGTGAGCGTGCCTATCTGGACGCCGCCAAGCTATTTGGCGCGAAGGGCGCGCGGGCCGAGGCGGACGTCCTGCTGGACCGGGCGATGGAGACGGGGGCGCGTTGAGATTGATCGGCGTGCAATGCGTAAATGCGCGTTGCCCGGTTCAGCTCTCGCTGTGCTTGCCTTCGGGGTCGAAGATATAACCGACGCCATGCACGGTGCGGATCGAATCGTGCGAGTGGCCGCTGGCCTTGAGCATGTCGCGGACCTTCACGATGTATTGGTCAAGGGAGCGGCTCTTTACGTTGGCGTGGATGCCCCAGACCGCGTGGATGAGGGTTTTGCGGGTGATGACCACGCCTTGGTGCTGCTTGAGGTAGGCCATGATGCCGATCTCCTTGCGGCCGATTTTTTGCACGGTGCCGTCGGCGAGCTTGATTTCCAGACGCAGGGGAATGACCTCCGCGCCGCAAAACTCGAAGGGTTCGTCGATGACCTTGACGTTCTTGGTGAGGGTCGGATCGGTGCCGGACTCGGCGCGACGGAGAACGGCGCGAATACGGGCCACGAGTTCGGGATAGCTGAAGGGTTTCGTGACGTAATCGTCGCCGCCGAGCTCCAGCCCCTTGATCTTGCTGACCTCAAGGCTATTGCCCGTCACGAAGATGACCGGCACCTGAATGTCGTTCTTGCGCAGGTCTTCGATGAGGGAAAACCCCGATTGGTCGGGCAGGTTGATGTCGAGCAGCAGCAGGTTGGCGAAGTTGCTTTTAAGAAAGCGCAGGGCGTGCGCCGATCGGTTGCAAATCTGGGCCTTCATGCCCGCTTCTTCCAGATAGTTGGCGATCAAGTGGGCCAGTTCGGGCTCGTCTTCGACCACCAGAATCAAGGGTTGCGGGGATGAACTCATGGACAAATGTAAAAACTAGAGAAGCCTTGGCGTCACGCGTTTTTTACATCTGGTGATTTGTCGCATGAACATTGGTTACGAATGACCAGGGCAACGAATTTAACTTGAACGGCTCTCCCCGCGAAGCTCCCCTGTGGAGGTGTCCGCCCAAGCTCCACTGCTGATGCTCGGACTGCCCAAGGGCAGCCTCGAGGAATCCACCAAAAATCTCTTCGCCAAAGCCGGTTGGAAAATCTCCACCAGCTCACGCTCCTACAAGCCGTCCATCGACGACCCCGAGCTCGACGGTCGCTTTGTCCGCGCCCAGGAAGTCAGCCGCTACGTCGAGCAAGGCTTCTTCGACTGCGGCCTCACCGGCTACGACTGGATTCAGGAAAACGAATCCGATGTCGTCGAGGTTTGCGACCTGATCTACAGCCGCGCCTCCACGCTCAAATCCCGCTGGGTCCTCTGCGTGCCCGAGGCCTCCTCCGTGCAAAAGCCCGAGGATCTCGCCGGCAAGCGCGTCGCCACCGAAATGGTCGGCACCGTCAAACGCTACTTCGAGTCGCGCAACATCCCGGTGAAGGTCGAGTTCTCCTGGGGCGCCACCGAGGTCAAGGTCCCCGACCTCGTCGACGCCATCGTCGACATCACCGAGACCGGCTCCTCGCTGCGTGCCAACAAGCTCCGCATCGTCGACACCCTGCTCGAGACCAACACCAAGTTCATCGCCAACAAGGACGCCTGGGCCAACCCCGCCAAGCGCAAGAAGATCGAGACCATCGCCATGCTCCTGATCGGCGCCCTTGAGGCCAACAGCAAGGTCGGCCTCAAGATGAACCTGCCCAAGGCCTCGCTCGATCAAATCATCTCCGCGCTGCCCGCCCTGCGCAACCCGACCATCTCCACTTTGAGCAACGCCGACTGGGTCGCCCTCGAGACCATCATCGACGAGAAGGTCGTCCGCGAGATCATCCCCCAGCTCAAGGCGCTCGGCGCCGAGGGCATCGTGGAATATCCGCTCAACAAGGTCGTTTACTGACCGGCCCGTTCGACTCGCCGCCGTTCCCTCGTTTCCTCGACGCATCATGTCCACCGTCACCCTCGGCCTCCTCCAGCACGCCTGCGGTCCCGACCCCAAGGCCAACCTCCAGAAAAACCTCTCGCTCGTCGAACAGGCCGCCAAGCAGGGCGCGCAGATCATCTGCACGCAGGAACTGGTGACCTCGCAGTATTTCTGCCAGAGCGAGGAGCACCGCTTCTTCGACCTCGCCGAGCCGATCCCCTCCGGCCCCTCGACCCAGGCCTACCAGGCGATCGCCAAGAAACACGGCGTCGTCATCATCGCCTCGCTCTTCGAGAAACGCGCCAGCGGTCTCTACCACAACACCGCCATCATCGTCGACGCGGACGGCTCGCTCCTCGGCATCTACCGCAAGATGCACATCCCGGACGATCCGCTGTTCTACGAGAAGTTCTACTTCACCCCCGGCGACACCGGCTTCAAGGCCTGGGACACCAAGTTCGGCCGCATCGGCGTGCTCATTTGCTGGGACCAGTGGTATCCCGAGGCCGCCCGCCTCACCTCGCTGCAGGGCGCCGAGATCCTCTTCTACCCGACCGCCATCGGCTGGCATCCGTCCGAGAAATCCGAATACGGCGTCAACCAGCACGGTGCCTGGGAAACCATCCAGCGCAGCCACGCGGTCGCCAACGGCTGCTACGTCGCCGCGATCAACCGCATCGGCCACGAGGTCATCGACGGCGTCGGCGGTGACGGCCTTGAGTTCTGGGGGCAGTCCTTCGTGGCCGGCACCAGCGGTCAGATCCTGGCCAAGGCCTCGGTCGATCAAGAGGAAATCCTCCTCGTCCCGGTCGAGATGGACAAGGTCGATGTCACCCGCACGCACTGGCCGTTCCTGCGCGATCGCCGCATCGACGCCTACGGCAATCTGGTCAAACGCTACATCGACTGATTTTTCATCCCCTGGACCGGCGTCATCGCGCGGTCCACGCCTCCCTCCATGGCCAAAGCCCCCGCGAAAACCACCGCCGTCAAAAAAGCCGCGCCCGCAAAAAAAGCGTCGGCCAAAAAAACGACGGCGAAGAAAAAACCTGTCGTCGCCGCCCCGGCCGCCGACACCCCGTCCGCGCTCGGCTACCACATGCCCGCCGAGTGGGCGCCGCAGGTCGCCCTCTGGCTGTCATGGCCGCACAACTACGCGACCTGGCCGGGCAAGTTCCGCCCGGTGCCCTACGTCTACGCGCGCATCGTCGCGGCGATCAGCCGCTTTCAGGAAGTTCGCGTCAACGCCGCCGCCAGTCTGCACACCCGTGCGAAAAGACTCTGCGTGAAGGCCGGCGCGGACATGACAAAGGTCACCTTTTACGATCACCCGACCAATGACGCCTGGTGCCGCGACCACGGCCCCATCTTCGTCAAGCACAGCCAGACCGGCGAGGTCGCCATCACCGACTGGGCCTACAACGCCTGGGGCGACAAATACCCGCCCTACGACCTCGACAACGAGATTCCCCCGAGCATCGCCGCCAAGCTGAAGCTGAAGCGCTTCGTCAACGACATGATCCTCGAGGGCGGCTCGATCGACGTGAACGGCGAGGGCCTGCTGCTCACCAGCGAGCAGTGCCTGCTGCACCCCAACCGCAACCCGAAGCTCACCAAGGAACAGATCGAGCAGAACCTGCGCGACTACCTCGGCGTGACCGGCATCCTCTGGGTCGGCGAGGGCATCGTCGGCGACGACACCGACGGTCACATCGACGACATGACGCGCTTCTACAAGCCCGATGGTTTCATCACCTGCGTCGAGGCCAACCCCAAGGACAAGAACCACGCGATCCTCGCCGAGAACCTTGAGCGCCTGAAAACCTTCCGCACGCCCGCCGGCAAAAAGTTCGACATCGTCGAGCTGCCCATGCCCAAGCCCTTTGGTTACAAACGCCAGCGCGTGCCCGCCAGCTACGCGAATTTTCTCATCATCAACGGCGCCGTCCTTGTGCCGACCTTCCGCCAGCCGACCAAGGACGCCGAGGCCTGCAAGATCATCGGCCACTGCTTCCCCGGCCGCGAGATCGTGCCGATCGACTGTTACCACCTGATCTGGGGCCTCGGCACCCTGCACTGCATCTCGCAGCAGCAGCCGGCCTGAGCGGTTCCCGCAGGGGCCTCGCTTGCGAGGCCCGTTGGACGCGAGTTCGCATCAGCATCGCTCCTTTCGCCCAACGGGTCGCGCCGGGTCGCGCAAGCGCGACCCCTACATTCTGAATTGAGCGCAAAAAAGCCGGACCTTGGAAGGTCCGGCTTTTGTTTGAAATCGAAAGCAGGGCGGGGGCCTTACTTCAGGATCATGTCCTTGACCGTCTTGCCGGCCGGGACCATCGGGAGCACGTGCTCGGTGTAGGGCACGATGACGTCGAGCACGTAGGGGCCGTCGTGGTCGAGCATCTCCTGGATGGCTTCCTTGAGCTCGGCCTTGTTGATGACGCGGCGGGCCTTCACTCCGAAGCCCTCGGCGATCTTCACGAAGTCGGGATAGAGGCCGCCGGGGTTGTCGGGACCGCCGATGTTGTCGTGGTGGCCGAGGATGGTGTTGCCGCGGATGGAGCCGTAGAAACGGTCCTCCCACTGCACGACCATGCCGAGGTGCTGGTTGTTCAGGATCATGGCCTTGGCGGCGATCTTCTCGACCGCGGCGGTGGCGAGTTCCTGGATGTTCATGACGAACGAGCCGTCGCCGTCGATGTCGATGACCTGCTTGTCCGGGCAGGCGACCTTGGCGCCGAGGGCGGCCGGGTAACCGTAGCCCATCGCGCCCAGGCCGAGCGAGCTGATGTAGCGGCGGGGCTGGTCGAATTGATAAAATTGGGCGGCCCACATCTGGTGCTGGCCGACGCCGGTGGTGATGATGGCCTCGCCCTTGGTCAACTCGTAGAGCGCGGCGATGGCTTCTTGCGGGATGATGTGGCGGTTCTCTTCGTAGGCGAAGGGGTAGTCGCGTTTCCAGGCGGAGATCTGGGTCAGCCAGGGCTTGGTGTCGGGCATGACCATCTTGGACGCGGCGATCAATTCGTTGAGGCGCTTGAGCGCATACTTGATGTCGCTGACGATCGGGAACTGGACGCGCTTGTTCTTGTTGTGCTCGGAGGCGTCGATGTCGATGTGAACGATGGTCGACTCGGCGGCGAATTTGTTGACGTCGCCGGTGATGCGGTCGTCGAAGCGGGCGCCGAGGCAGAGCAGCAGGTCGCACTGGTCGACCGCCCAGTTGCCATAGGCCGAGCCGTGCATACCGAACCAACGCATGGACAGCGGATGGCTCTCGGGGAAGGCGCCGACGCCCATCAGGGTGGTGGCGACCGGGATGTGGGCGGCCTCGGCGAAGGCCTTCAGCTCGGACGCGGCCTCGGCGGAGATCAAACCGCCGCCGGCGTAGATGACGGGGCGCCTGGCCTTGGCGATCAGGCCGAGGATGTGTTTGAGGTCGTCGTCCGAAGCCTCGAGCTTGGCGTCGATGGTCGGGTTGGCGAAGGAAACGGTTGCCGGGAAAACCGGAGTGACGAGGGCCTGCTGCACGTCTTTCGGGATGTCGATGACGACGGGGCCGGGACGGCCGGTGCGAGCGAGGTGGAAGGCCTCTTTAAAAATGCGGGGCAGGTCCTTCGCGTCGAGCACGAGGTAGGAGTGCTTCACGATCGGCAGGGTCATGCCGAAGAAGTCGGTTTCCTGAAACGCGCTCTTGCCGATGTATTTTTGGTAAACCTGACCGGTGATCGCGACCATGGGAGTGGAGTCCATGAATGCGTCGGCGATGGCGGAGACGAGATTGGTGGCGCCGGGGCCGGAGGTGGCCATGCAGACGCCGACCTTGCCGGTGGCGCGGGCGTAGCCCTCGGCGGCGAACGAGCCGCCCTGTTCGTGGCGGGGCAGGATGACGCGAACCTTGTCGGAGCGGGCGAGGGCCTGGTGGAGTTCCTGGGAGGCGCCGCCGGGGTAGGCGAAGATCACATCCGCACCTTCGCGCGCCAGACATTCGACGACGACGTCGGCGCCTTTCATTTCACGGCCGATTTCGGGCTGGGGAAACGAGGTGGTCGAGGTGGAGGATTTCATGGTGTGGATACGGGTTGGCGAAAACGGACAGAAAAATCTTTTTGGCCAGTCGCTGGCAAGCCCTTAACCGCCCGCGGGAAACCGGGGCAGGGGTGGTCTCGCCCCTCCAAACGCAAAAAACCCGTCACGGTCGGCGACGGGTTTGGGAGCTTAAAGTGGTGCCAGAGGCCGGGATTGAACCGGCGACCAAAGGCTTATGAGTCCTCTGCTCTACCACTGAGCTACTCTGGCATTTTAACAAAATGAGTAGGTTTCCGGCGACCAACCCCGACGTGTCGGGGCTGCTCTACCACTGAGCTACTCTGGCGAAAAAACGAAGGGCGACCAAAAGTGGGGAATCTCGTCAAGTCAAGCACCCGTCTTAAAACGGAGCGCACTCTTGCGTTTCGATTTCCCGACGTATGCTGGCGTTCACCAGCTTCCGACCATGACGCCGATCTCCTCACAACAGCTCCTCGACACGCTTAATTGGCGCTACGCCACCAAGAAGTTTGACCCGACCCGCAAGATCCCCGCGCAGACGTGGTCCGTGCTCGAGCAATCGCTGGTGTTGACGCCGTCGTCCTTCGGTTTGCAGCCCTGGCAATTCCTCGTGGTCGACAATCCGGAACTGCGGGCGCAACTCGTCGGCGCTTCCTGGGGCCAGACCCAGGTCGTGGACGCGTCGCACCTGGTGGTGTTTCTCGTGCGCAAGGATCTCGGCGCCGATCACGTCGGGCGCTACATGCAACGCACCGCCGCGTTGCGCGGAGTCCCGGTGGAGTCGCTTGATCCTTTCATGAAGGTGATCAACCAGAGCCTCGATTCCGCCCGTCGCGACGGTCGCCTCGACACTTGGCAAACCCACCAAATCTACATCGCGCTCGGCCAGTTCATGACCGCGGCCGCCCTGCTCGGCGTCGACACCTGCCCGATGGAGGGTCTGGTCCCCGCCAAGTATGACGAGATCCTCGGCCTTACCGGCACCGGCTGGGCCACGGTGTGCGCCTGTCCGGCGGGCTATCGCGCCGCCGACGACAAATACGCGGCCACGGCCAAGGTCCGCTTCGACGCCGGCGAGGTCATCCGGCACGTTTGATTCCCTGCGGGGGCCGGCCGGCCCTCAGCGACGCGCCGACGCGAACACCGCCTGGCGTTGGTCCGCGTCCAGTTCTCGCCATCGGCCCGGAGCCAGTTCCAGCGATGGCAGCGTGAGTTCGCCGATGCGCACCCGGACCAAGCGCAGGGTGGGGTGCCCGACGGCGGCGGTCATGCGGCGCACCTGGCGGTTTTTGCCCTCGGTCAATTCGATCGAGAGCCAGCCATCCGGCACGGTCTTGCGATAACGCACGGGCGGGTTGCGGGCCGGCCAGTCCGGCGCCGGTTCGAGGCGGCGCGCGCGGCAGGGCAGCGTTTGATAACCGCCGATGCGCACCCCGGCACACAATTGCCGGATCGCCTCGTCGGTCGGGACGCGTTCCACCTGCACCCAGTATTCGCGGCGGTGCCCGTGCTTCGGGTCCATCAGGCGGGAGTTCAGCCCCGGTTCGTCCGACAGCAGCAGCAAGCCCTCCGAGTCCGCGTCCAGTCGGCCCAGCGGATAGACGCCGCCCGGCAGTCCGCACTGCGCGAGCGTTCCCCACGCGGACCCCGGCTCCGGGGTGAACTGCGAGAGCAGTCCGTAGGGCTTGTGCAGGGCGATCAACATGATGCGTCGCGACTTTGCAGAACGCACGGGCGTGACCAATCTTGAAAAACCGTATGGCGCGGGAAACTTTTTCGTCTGAAGAGGCGTCTAGGTTGCTATTGCCAGCCGGATTCCGAGCTGCCCCTATTTACGTCCCGTGAAATTCCCCCTGCTCACCGTTGTCCTGTTGCCGGCCGCATCCGCCCTGTGCGGCGCCGACTTGCAGCCGCTGTTGGACAACTCGCCGTTTGGTCGTCCGCCCGTCGCCGAATCGACCACCGTGCCCGCCGCCGAGGCGCCGCTCGAGTTTCGCAGCCTCATCGTCGAGGATGGCCGCCGGTATTTCAGCGTGTTTGATCCCTCCGCCCAGCGTGGCCACTGGGTGGCCGAGGACGACGCGGACAACCAGAGCGGCATCACCGTTTCCAGCTACGACGACGAAGCGCACCGTCTGGTCGTCAGCCACGGCGGGCGCACCTACGAACTCCTCCTCAAGCAGGCCAACATCCTGGCCGGCGCCGTGCCCGCACCGGTCGCGCTCACGAACAACGGCAACAACCACGACCGCGGGCGGCCCACCGTCAACAACGTCGCCGACGCCCGTCGCCTCGAGGCCGTCGCCGCCGAGGTCCGCCGCCGCCGGGCGCTCCGGCAGGCCGCCGCGGCCAACGCCACCGGCCAGTGATTTTCCCATTACCGTCATGTTCACCCAACGCATTCCCCGTTCCCTTTCCTCCGTCCGCCGCGGCTTCACCCTCGTCGAGGTGCTGCTGGTCCTCGCCATTCTCGGCCTGCTGGTCGGCGTGCTCGCGACCAAGGTCGACGGCATCTTCGGCGGCAGCCAGGAATCCGTGTCCAGGCTCTTCGTCAGCGAGTCCATGAAGACGCCCCTCGTGCGCTACCGCATCGACCTCGGCGACTACCCTTCGACCGCCGAGGGCCTGCAGGCGCTGATCACGCCGCCCGCCGGCCGCGCCGACCGCTGGAAGGGCCCCTACATCGAGATCACCACCGGCGGCGGCGTGCCGCTCGACCCCTGGGGCGAGCCCTATCAGTATCGTTATCCGGCCAAGAACAATCCCAACGCCGGCGGCTACGACCTCTTCTCGAAGGGCAAGGATAAGGTCGCCGACACGCCGGACGACATCGGCAACTGGTGATCCCGCGCCTCCCGAGCCGCCGCGACCGCGCCCCCGCCTTCACACTGGTGGAGGTGCTGCTCGTCCTCTCGCTCTTCGCCCTGTTCGGCGCGCTCTTCATTGGCGGCGCCGGCAACCTGCTCGATCACTCCCGCGAACAAAGCCCCGAGCAGGCCCTGCTCTCGATGTTCCAGACCGTGCGCCGCCAGGCCGTGCAGGAAAACCGCATCATCGAGGTCGCCGCCGTGGAAGACGGCGCGGCCTTCGTCTGGAACGAGGCCGACACGCTCATCCTGCCCGAGCGCGAAGGCGTCTCGGTGCGCCTGCTCAAGCCGCAGCTCGACCAGGCCGTCCTGCTCGGCGGGCAGCTGGAGGAAACCCCGCTCGAACGTCTGCGCTTCTACCCCGACGGCACCTGCGATCCCGTGCGCGTGCAGATTCGCCGCGGCCAGGTGCGCCGCGTCGAGACCATCGACCCGTGGACCTGCTCCCCGCAACCGCCCGTCGGCAATCAGCCATGAGCCGCGCGCGCGCATTCACCCTCGTCGAGGTGCTGGTCAGCCTGGCGGTCTTCGCGCTCGCCGCCGTCGCACTTGGGGCGGCCTACGTCAACCTCATCCTCGCGCACGACGCCCTGCGCCGCACCGAGCCGCAGGACGAGGCCCTGCGCCTCGCCCGGCGCGCCCTGCTGGCCGAGCCCAAACTCGACGCCGCCGAGACCGGTGGCGAGGTCGTGCTCGCCGACGAACGCACCGCCCGCTGGCGCGCCGAGATCGAGCCCCTGCCGGTCGCCGACCTGTTCACCGTCACGCTGGAGGTCGAGGTGCCCGCGGCCGACGGCGGCTCCGCCGAGGATCATACCGAGGTTCACACCCTCCTGCGCCCCACCTGGTCGGTCGAGGCCGACCGCAAGCAACTGCTCGACGACGCCAAGCGCCGCCTCGACGAGGAGCGCGCCCGGCTATGAAGACCATCGCCGCCCGCGCGTATCCAAAACGTGGATTCACCCTGCTCGAGGTGCTGCTCTCGCTGGCGCTGCTCGGCGGCCTGCTGGTCGCCCTCAACGTCTTCGTCTTCTCCATGGCCGAGGTCTGGGGGCACAACCGCGACCGCCGCCTGTTCGACCAGCACGCCCGCGCCGTCACCCGCCACGTCACGCAACTGCTGGAGGACGCCGCGTTCGGCGCCGCCGGCTCCGGCCTCGAGGTCAAGGAGGTCGCCCAGACCTACGGCCTCGCCCAGCCGCGCATCACCTTCGTGCTCGCCGCGGGCAGCCGTCTGTTCGCCTGGCCCGACAAGCCGCTGCCCGACGTCGAGGTCGCGCTCGGCGTGGTCGAGCGCGCCGGACTCGCGCTCAGCTGGCAGTCGCGCCTGGAGGAACGCTTCGGCGAGGACACGCCGCGCATCGCGGTCGTCTCGCCGTTTGTCGTCACGCTCGCCTACGACTACTACGACGAGTCCTTCAAACGCTGGAAGACCGAGGCCGAGATCACCCGCGACGCCAACGGCGCCTTCGCGCTGCCAGGGCGCCTGCGCATCGGGTATCAACAAGGTGAATACACCGCCGAGCACGTCGTCGAGGTGCCCGTGCGCGGGGAGGGGGCCACATGGTATTGAACCGGCGCGGTTCCCGGCGCGGCTCCGTCATCGTGCTCGTGCTCGTCACGATCATGCTGGCCGGCTTCATGCTCGTGAAGTTCATCGAGGAAAGCTCGCTGGAGCTGACTCTCGCGACCCGCGCCGCCGACCAGCGCCACCTGCGCGCCGACGCCTACTCCGCGCTCGAGACCACACTCGCGGTCATCGCGCAGATCCGCGCCGTCGACGACGAGAAGCTCCAGTCTCCGGAGCAGGGTTGGGCGGACCCCTACGGCTACGCCGGCATCGAGCCGCGCGAGGGCGTGGAGGTCGCGATCTCCTTCGAGGACGAGAGCGGCAAGCTGTCGTTGCCCAGGGCCGACTTTCGCCGACTGCAGGTGCTCTTCGAGACGCTCGGCCTGTCCGTCTACGACTCCGAGCGGGTGGCCGACGCCTTTAAGTCCTGGACCGACGCCGAATACACCCCGATCAACTGGGAGTCCGCGCCCGACGCCTACAAGCGCGAGACGCCCGCCCATCAGCCGGCCAACCGTTCCCTGCGTTCCTTCGAGGAAATCCGGGCCATCACCGTGGCGCGCGACTTTTTCTACACGCCCGAGGGCGAGCCCACGCCGCTCGCGCAGGCCTTTCGCGAGAGTGTTTCCCTCTACGATTTCCCCGACACCAACATCAACGCCGCTCCCGAGGTCCTGCTCACCGCGAACACCCTCGATCTGGTGCAGGTCGCCAACCTGCGCGGCTACGTCGACGGCTCCCTGGGACGTCCGCCGGGGCGTCCCGCCTATTTCCGGACCACGCGCGAGGTTCAGGAACTGGTCGGCGGCAACGCCCCGCTGGACGGCTTCGGCGTCGATATGCACCTGCTGCGCATCATCGTCCATGTGCGCGAGGGCGCGTCCACCCTGCGGCTCGTCGCGCTGGTCGCGGTGGACCCCGCGGTAACCTTCCCCGAGGCGCTGCCGTCTCCGTCGGGCAATGGTTCAGCCATCAACGCCCCCAATGAGGCGTCCGGTGCCGCTCCGGCAGCCGCGGAGGAAAGGTTGGACTACCCCTTTCAAATTCTGGAAATTCACGAAGACCACGCCCCCCGGGCCGAACTCCCCTGACATGCCGCTTCCCAAGCTGACCGCCCTTTTGCCCGCGCCTCCGCCGCCTCCTGCCATCGTGCCGGTGCCGGGCGATTGTTTTTTTGTGCGTCGCATCCCGCTCGCCGCCGACACCGAGGCCGGCCCGCAAATCGAGCTCGCCCTCGAGGGGCTCTCGCCGTTCGCCCCCGCCCAGCTTTACTGGGGCGCGCTGGTCGCCGAGGACCGCTCCGCCGCGCTGGTCTACGCGGCCTACCGCAAGCGCATCGCGACCGACGAGTGGGACCGCGCCGCCGCGGTGCTGCCGGACTTTCTCGCGCTGTGCGGTCCGCGCGAACCGGAAACGGTCGCCGAGCTACATCGCGCCGAAGGCCGGTTAACGATCGTCATCCGCACCGGTGACAACCCGTTGCCCGCCGCTGTGCTGGTCCGCGCGGACGCCGCCCCCGAGGCGCTCGTGGCCGAGGCCGCCGCCCGCGCTGGTTTGGACCGCGTGCCGCGCGTGCGCGAGGTCGACGGCGAGCTGTTTGCCCGCTCGACCGACGACGGCCGCATCGAGCTTGGCCTCGGGGAGGCCGCGCCGCTGGTCATCGCCGCCGAGGCCGCCGATCTGGCCGACGTGCGCGACGACGATTTTCTGGAGGCCCGTCGCCGCACCGCCCGCCGCGACCAGTGGCTTTGGCGCGGTTTGCAGATCGCGGCCGCGCTGTTGGTGCTGGCGGCCGTGCTCGATGTCACCGCGGGAGCGTTGCGCTGGCGGACCGGTTCGCTGGCGGGACGCGTGCAGGCGCAGACGCCCGATGTGCAACGCATCGAGACGGCGCAGACCCTGGTCTCCCGCATCGCCGAGCTGGGCGAGCGCCGGCTCATGCCGATGGAGATGCTGGCGGCCATCAACCCCGGCCGGCCCGACTCGATCCAGTTTCAACGCACCGTCACCCGCGGCGTGCACGGTCTCGAGATCGAGGCCCGCACCGGTAACGCCGCCGACGTCGGTTCCTACGAAAACACCCTGCGCGCCCTGCCGGAGATTGCCTCGGTCGCGACCCGCGACATTCGCGCCCGCGACGGTCAGACCAGCTTTGTGTTGTCACTGGATTTCCGCACCGACGCCTTCAAGGCCGTCGAGTCCGGCGAAGAGGGAGGTGCCCTGTGAAAGCCTGGTTCCTGGCCCGCGTGGCCCGTGAAAAAGTGTTGATGGTCGTCTTCGTGCTGGCCGCCGCGATCATTTGGATCAGTTCGGCCGGCGAGCGGCTGACCGGCACCACGCGCGAGCTGCGCACCGTCGGCGCCGAGCTGGACGCCCAGCAGGTCTGGCTGGACAACCGTCAGACCATCGAGGGCGCCGCCGCCCTGGCGGTGCAAAACCTCGACCCCAGCCGCACCTACGACTCCACCGCGCTCGTCGCCGAAGTCATGGCGTTGGCCAGCCAGGCCGGCCTGGCCGTCAATACCGACCCGCCCCGGACCCAACGCACCAGCCAGTTCGCGTTTCATACGTTGCAGGTTTCCAGCCGCCGGGCGGACTTCGGCGCGGTCATCCGCTTCTACACGGCGCTGGCGGAACGTTCTCCTTATCTGGGGCTTGAGCAGATGACGTTGCAGGCCGACGGAGGCTCCGGCGCGCTGAACGTGCGTATGCAAATCGCCTCGGTGGAGTTGGTTAAGTAAATCCGGATTGCTGTATTAACCGCTGTGTTTTTTTAAGAAATCTGCAAAGAAAACATTGACGATAGAGAGCGGAAGACGTCTTGTCCCTGTGTGCCCTCGCTTAGCGAGTGGCATTTTTGGGGTAACTAAGAAAGCAAATGGCCGGTCACTTAGGGGTAGGTGACCGGCCAACTTATTTTTAACCGGCGAACATCGCCGGTTTTTTTGTGCCCGGGCCGTTCAGGACGCCAGCCAGGCGGCCAGATCGCCGTCGGTGGCGATGGTTTCGCCGAACTGGTATTCCGGAGCGAGCAACGCGGCGTAGGCCGGCTCGACGAAGCGGCGGCAGTGCAGCAGGACCTTGGCGTGCTGGCCGGGCGCGCGCACCAGACGCCCGAGGGCCTGGTTCACCTTTTGCAAACCGGGGATTTGGTAGACGCGGCGAAAGGCCTCCTCGCGGCTCTCGCCGCGCATGGCGGACTGCTTGGCGCGTTGCACGGCGTTGACCTCGGGCAGGGCGGGGCCGACGACTATGGCGTGGCCGATGCGCCCGCCGAGCCCGTCGATGCCCTCGGCGAAGCTGCTGCCGAGCACGAGAAAGAGCGCGTCGTTGAAGGCCAGGGCGGTCTCCATCCAGTCGGTCTGCGCGGCGAGGCCGGACTGCCGGGGCTGGCGGGCGACGCGCATCGCGGGGTGGCGCGCCTGTAGAGCCCGTTCGATGGCCTCGGCGTAGGCATAGCTGGGGAAAAACACCGCGACCGGACCGCGCGCGGCGGCATGCAGCTCCGCCACGGCGTCGGCGGTGTCGCCGTGGTGGCGCTCGCGTTTTTGGTAGCTGGTGTCGACGCGGACGTCATACCCCACCGAATACGCGTCGGCCCGCCAGGGCGTGTGCGCGTCGAGCGGGCGGGGTGGCGTCTCCGCGTCGAAGCCGCAGGCGGCGGCGAACGCGCCCGCCGGGCCCGGCGTGGCGGTGGCGAAGACGACCGCGCCGAACGGGGCCAGCGTCTCGGCGATGGCCGCCGAGGCGTCGAGGCAGGTGAAGTGCAGCTCGCCGGAGCGCGGCGACCAGAGCAGGCGCGGCAGGTCGGCGCGCGCGAGCCACTCGGCCAGCACCGGCAGGCGCCAGAGCTGTTCGCAGACGAAGGGGCCGAGCGCGGCGGGGTCGAGCGCCGCGCCGGCGAGCCGGTCGGCCACGGTGCGCACGGCGTCGTGCACGTCGTCCTCCAGCATGAGGTCGAGCTCGTCGCAGGCGCCGAGGTTGGCGAGCAGGCGGGTCCAGGTATCCCAGGCGCGTAGCAAGTCTGTGGATACGTCGTGATGGTCGAGTTCGGCCAGCACGGTCTGCGCGTCGGTGGCGTTGACCTGATGCGAGTGGGCGTCGGCCACGCGTTGCGGCAGGTTGTGGGCCTCGTCGATGACGAGCAGGGTGTCGGCCGGTTCCCAGCCGGGTTGTTCAAAGAAGATGCGGCGGTTGGCGGGTGCGAAGACGTAGTTGTAGTCGCCGACCCAGACGTCCTGAAACGCCAGGGCGGTGCGGGTGATCTCGTAGGGGCAGACGCGGGCGTTTTTGCCGGCGGCGAGCAGGGCGGGCAGGTCGCGGGCGTGGTTTTGAAAATGGAGAAACCGCCCGAGTCCGGCGCGCTCCCAGCGTCCTTCGATGTCGTGCAGGTAGCCGCAGGCGTCGCGGGTGCAGTGGAAGGTGGCGTTGATGCAATGTTCCTTCTTCGGACGCATCACCCACGTCGCCACCCCGTTTTGCACGCCACGCATCTCGCTGGAATCAGGAGTATTGCGATCAAAGTAACCATTATGGTTACTTTGTGCGGGGGTGGTCATGGCGGCGAGGGTGCGGGTGACCTGGAGTTGGCCGGTGGCTTTGCCGGTGAGGTAGACGAGGCGGTGGGCGCGGCCGGCACGGAGGTGTTCGAGCGCGCACTCGAGGAGGACACCGGTTTTGCCGAAGCCGGTGGGGGCGGTGAAGAGGATGCGGTCGTGCGTGGCGAGGTTGGCGGTGAGGTCGGCGCGGGTGGTTTCCTGGCCGGGTCGCAGGGTGGCGAAGGGCGGTTGGAAACGCAGGCCGCGGAGGCGCTCGCGGGCGGCGAGGCGGAGGTCGAGGAACGCGGTGAGGCGGTCGAGCCGGGCGCGGAAGAGGTGGTCGTCGTCGCGGGTGAGACGGATGGTCTGGCTGAGTCCGCTGCCGGCCTCGACGAAGACGAGCTCGCCGTTGACGGGGTGATCGGGCCGGTCGATGCGGTGGAGGGCGAGGTAGGTGGCGAGTTGGACGACGTAGTCGGGGTGCTCGGCGCGAAGCTCGTCCTCGGCGCGGGGTAGGGGACGCAGGGTGGTCTTGATTTCGCGGATGAGCGAGGCGGCCGGACCGGGCAGGTATTGGTCCATGCGGCCGGCGAGGCTGATGATCCAGCCGGCGTGCACGATCTTGCCCTCGATGGGGACCTCGAAGGTGGCGGCGGGCTCGGTCTCGGTGGCGCGCAGTTGCAGCTCGCGATGCCAATGGGAGCCGAGTTGGGCGCGCCAGAGTCCGGCGTGGCCGCCGCCGGTGTCGTCGCGGGGACCGGTGGCGAACGTGGAGAACTCGCCGATGCCGAGGGTGGCGGTGCGCTGGTCGAGGTCGTAGTGCATCAGTCGAGGTGCAGTTCGGTGTGGGCGCGCAGGTAGTCGGTCAAGCGTCGGTGAAGGCGGGCGGTATCGGCGGGGCCGGCGGTTTGGGCGGCGAGGGGTTTGGCGAGCAGGCCGGCCACGGTGTCGCGATCAACCGCGGGCAGGGTGGGGAGCCAGTCTTGCTTGAGCGGGTAGCCTTCGTCGCGGGCGAAACAGTAGAGGCTTTTGAACGCGACCACGTCGGGGCGCACGCCGGTGGCGAAGGCGGCGAAGGCCTGCCGCAGCAGCGCGTAGACCGGTTCCAGGCTTTCCGGGGGGACGGGGTTGTGCACGACGAGCGACGCCAGCTCACAGGCGAGGCGAAGGGCTTCGTAGGAGCGGCCGATGCCGGCGTGGCGGGTGACCAGGCGGCTTTCCTTGACGAACCACAGGCCGCCGGCGCTCTGGCGTCCGTTTCGAGGCGCAGGTGAAGTTCGTCGAAGAGGTCGGCGGGCGCGGACTCCGGGGCGCTTTTGCGGGCGGTGACGCGTTGCAGCGCGGCGAGGTTGCCCTCGGTCGGGCTGAAGAGCGCGAGGCGCTGGAAGTTTTCCGAGGGCGGGTGGCGCTGGAGCACGAGCGCCTGGTGTCGAGGGGCGGACCCATGGGGCGCTCAGGCGGCGGGCGGGGCCGGGGGCGGGGGGAGGGTTTCGGGCGACGGGGCGACGGGGGCCGGCCAGGGCGGGGTGACGGTGCCGCCGGAGATGATGAGCTTCATCGCGTCGCCCACGCTCATGTCGAGTTCGCGGATGTCCTCCCGGGGAATCAGCAGCAGGAAACCGGAGGTGGGGTTGGGCGTGGTGGGCATGAAGATGGTCCACAGGTCGCGCTCGGTGCGGGCCTGGACTTCGCCGCGGGCCTGGTTGGTGAGGAAGCCGATGACCCAGGAGCCTTCGCGGGGAAACTGGATGAGCACGACTTTTTCGAAGATGTTGCGTTTTTGGACGCTGAAGGTGTCGACGATTTGTTTGACGGTGCGGTAGACGGTGCCGAGGCCGGGGAGGTTGTTGATGGCGCGTTCGGCGATCTGCCCGAAGTAGCGGCCGAGCACGAGGCGCGAGACGTAGCCGAGCAGGGTGATGAGCAGGACGACGATGATGGTCGAGAGGATGTCCCAGACGAAGGAGAGGCTGGGCTCGTTGAGCAGCGCGTCGGGGATGAAGATGAAGAACCATTTCCGAAACGGTCCGCCGACCTGCTGGACCAGCCAGGAGAACACCAGGAAGGTGACCGCGAGCGGGGCGAGCAGGATGAGCCCGGAGAAAAACGCGTTGCGGAAGGAGGAGAGCTTGGCGGGAGTGGCGAGCATGTGGTCGGACTCCACGGTGACCCGGCGCGGGCTTTAATCAAGTCAGGCGAAAGGCGGGCAGGGCGCCGGCCTCGCGCAGGAGGCTCATGGCGCGTTTCTCGGCGGCTCTCATGCGGCGTTTGAGCGTGGGCCGGAGGTCGTCGTAGCCGGCGAGGTGCAGCCAGCCGTGCACGACGTAGAGGGCGAGTTCCGAGGCGAAATCGTGGCCGTGCTTGGCCGCGTAGTCGCGCGCGGTGTCGGCGGAGACGCAGATCTCGCCGGCCTGGCCGAAGGCGGGTTCGCCTTCGAAGGTGATGACGTCGGTGGGGGTGGGGTCGTCGAGAAAGCGTCCGTGGAGGTCGGCCTGCTCGTCGTCGGTGAGGAAGGCGAGGGAGAGCTCGCCGTCGGGACAGCCGCCGTCGAAGCGGTCGCGGTGGGCGTCGAGGGTGGCGACGAGTTTTTTGACGGCGCGGCGGTCGAGCTTGAGGCGGGGGTGGGCGTTGCGGATGGAGATGTCGCGGGTCGGCACGTTGGTGGAAACGGGGTCAGACGACGGCGGGTTTGTCGGCGGGCTTGGGCGCGACCGGCGCGGGCGCGGGCGCGGGCGGGGCGACGGGGGGCGGTGGGACCGGAGTGGCGGCGGGGACGGGTTTGTCGTCCTCCTCGCCGTTGGGGTAGGCGATGCGGCCGTGCAGCATGTTGAGCAGGGTGTGGATGAAGCTGTCCTTGATGGTGGCGAGTTCGGCGAGGGTGATGGGGGCGTCGTCGAGCTGCCGGTCGGCGAGGCGGTCGCGGAAGATCTGCTCGATGAGTTCGGAGAGGTGTTGCGGGCTGACCTTGCGGAGGCTGCGCGAGGCGGCCTCGACGCCGTCGGCGAGGTGAATGATGGCGCTTTCCTTGAAGTCGGGCACGGGGCCGTCGTAGCGGTAGGTGTTTTCCGAGACGGGCGGGGGCTCGAGGCCGGGGAGGCTGGGCGTAAACGGGTCCTTGGACGCCGAGGCCGGCAGGGGCGGACGGGTGGTGGCGGCGGGGCGCGATGAGTGGACCGCGCGATGGAAGAAGTAGCGGATGAGTGAGGTGCCGTGGTGTTGCTGGATGACGCGGATGACGGCGCGGGGGAGTTTGTATTTGAGGGCGAGGTCGACGCCGTCCTTGACGTGGCTCTTGATGATGAGCGCGGAGAGGGAGGGGTTGTTGTCGTCGTGGGGGTTGATGCCGTCGCGCTGGTTTTCGATGAAGTATTCGGGTTTCTTGGTCTTGCCGATGTCGTGGAACAGCGCGCAGACGCGGGCGAGCAGGGGGTTGGCGCCGATGGCGGAGGCGGCGTTTTCGGAAAGCTGGGCGACGACGAGCGAGTGGTGGTAGGTGCCGGGGGCCTCGAGCTGCATGAGGCGCAGGAGCGGATGGTTGTAGTCGGTGAGCTCGAGCAGGGTGATGTCGGTGGTGCGCTTGAAGAGGCCCTCGAGCACGGGCAGCAGTCCGGCGACGATGATGCCGCAGGCCATGCCGGTGATCAGGCCGGCGCCCATGTATTTGGAGATGGTGACGAGCGGCAGACGGTCGACCAGGCCGATCAGGAGGGCGAAGATGGCGACGGTGAGTCCGCCGAGGGTGGCGCCGCGCACGATGTTGCCGCGGCGACGGGTCTGCCGGCAGGCGTGCACCGCCACCAGCGACGAGAGGAAGGTGAGCACGAGCAGGTCGATGCGACCGCCGTAGATGACGCTGGTGAAGATGGCGATGAGCAGGGCCATGTAGATGGCCGAGCCGGCGTTGATGAGGATGGCGACGACGAGGGGGGCAATGGTGACCGGCGCGATGTAGGGCAGCACGGAGGCGGCGCCGGTATTTTCCATAAAGAACGGCAGGCCGCCGAGGGAGTAGGTGGCGCGCACGAGGGCGAGGTTGATGATGACGATGAGCGCGAGCAGGCCGAGGCGGCCGTTGCTTTGCAGGGTCTCGGGGTCCTCGAGCCGGATGTAGAGCAGGCTGGCCAGCACCATGGCGAGCACGAGCAGGGTGCGCCCGAAGAGTTGCAGGCCTTCCTCGAGCAGGGCGCCGCCTTCCTCGACGAGGGCGCGGCGGTGGGCGGCGAGCATCTCGTATTGTTCCGGGGTGACGCGGGTGTCGGGTTCGATGATGGTCTGGTTGCGTTCGACGCGCACGACCACGGGTTGCAACTGACGGGAAGCCTCGGCCTGGCGGGCCTTGGTGGCCGTGCGGTCATAGGCGAGGTTGGGGCTGAGGCCGTTGCGGAAGAAACGGAAGAGGGCGTGGTTGCGGGCGCGGTCGCCGCCCTCGGTGGCGAGGCTGATGCGCAGGAAGGTGAGGGCGTCCTCGAGGGAGTCGGCGGGGCGCTGCACAACGTCGTTGTCGGCGCGCATGATCTGGAAAACCTCGGTCTGGCCGGCGGCGGGTTCGCGAATGAGCGAGGAATCGTCGTGGACGCCCTGGCGGTAGATGGAGTTGAGGATGGCCAGGCCGTTGTCGACCAGCGCGGCGCGGGCGGCGGGGTCGCCGGTGGCGTAGAGTTGTTTGATTTCCTCAAGCGTGGCGCGGGAGGGGCCGGCGGCGTTGAAGTTGTTGCGCAGGCCGGCGAGGGCGGCGGGACGGGCTTCGGCGGGCAGGGCGTCGATGGTGGCGAAACCGTCGAGCAGCCGGCGCAGGGCGGTCTCGAAGCGGTCGTAGGTCTGCATGTCGATGCGGAAGACCGGGGGCACGCGGTCGCGGATCTGTTCGCGCAGTTGCTGGGTCTTCTCGGCGCTTTCGTAGCTGAAGGGCACGCTGGCGACGATGCGCACGGGCGCGATCTGGTTGGGCAGCACGGGGAGGTTGCCCGAGGAGACGCCGACGAAGCTGATGAAGACGATGGCGACGACGGTCGCGATGAAGATCAGCGAGGCGACCAGACGGCTGGTCTCGAAGTAGGCGGCGGGGCCGTTGACGGGGGCGGACTTGCGGCGGCGGCGCGGCGTGGAGCCGGAGAAAAGGGCCTGGAGGCGGTCGAGGAAGCTCATCGCGGGTTTCATTGATCAGCGGCCGGCCGCTCGGGCGCCGGCTTTGATCGGGTTTTGGTAGCGTTCGTAGGCTTCGATGATCTTGAGCACGAGCGGGTGGCGGACGACGTCCGAGCCGCTGAAGTGGTGAAAGGCGATGCCGGGCACGTTGCGCAGGATGCGTTCCACTTCGACCAGGCCGGAGACCTTGGCCTTGGGCAGGTCGACCTGGGTGATGTCGCCGGTGACGACCATGCGGGAGCCTTCGCCCAGGCGGGTGAGGAACATCATCATCTGCTCGGGCGTCGTGTTCTGGGCCTCGTCGAGGATGACGAACGCGTCGGAGAGGGTGCGGCCGCGCATGTAGGCGAGGGGGGCGATCTCGATGACGCCCTGCTCGGTGAACTTGGCCACGTCGGCCGCGTCGAGCATGTCGTGCATGGCGTCGTAGAGCGGGCGCAGGTAGGGCAGGATCTTTTCCCGCAGATCACCCGGCAGGAAGCCGAGGGTCTCGCCGGCCTCGACGGCGGGGCGGGTGAGGATGATGCGGCGGACCTCGTTTTTCAACAGGGCCGAGATGGCCGCGGCCATGGCGAGGTAGGTCTTGCCGGTGCCGGCCGGACCGACGCCGAACACCAGTGAGTGGGCGAAGATGGACTGAAGGTAGAGTTTTTGCCCGAGGGTTTTCGGGACGATGCTCTTCTTGTGGGTGGGGACGACGACCGGCTGGTCGAAGAGGGCGCGCAGGGTGGCGTCTTCGCCGCGGGCGACCAGTTGCACGAAACGCTCGAAGTCCGGCGTGCGCACGGCCACGCCCTGTCCGCGGGCTTCCTGAAGAAAGCCGAGCAAGGTCTCTACGCGGGCAACGGCGGCCTCGGGACCGTCGATGATGAGGGCGTCGTCGCGGCTCACCAGGCTCACGCCGAGCAGGCGTTCGGCGAAGGCGAGGTTATCCTCCCGACCGGCATAAAGCTGGTGGAGATGGCGGGCGGACGGGAAATGCAGGGTCTTTTGGGCCATAGCCGATCAAATGGATACGCGTGTGCGGGCCGCTTCAGGCCTCGACGGGTAGGGTGGCGACACCGGCGGTGAGGCGCTCCCAAGTCTGTTCCAGCGCCTGGGGGAGGATGCGGGTCTGCCCGAGCACGGGCATGAAGTTGTTGTCGCCGTTCCAGCGGGGGACGATGTGGCCGTGCAGGTGGGCGATGCTGCCGCCCGCGGAGAAGCCGAGATTGAAGCCGAGGTTGAAGCCGTCGGGATTCATCACGTGTTTGAGCAGGCGCTGGCCGAATATCTGGATTTCGAACAAGTCGGCGCGCTCGGCCGCATTGAGCTCGGGCAGGTCGGTGACCTCGCGAAACGGGATGGCGAGCAGATGGCCGGGGTTGTAGGGAAACCTGTTGAGCATCAGGTAACTGTGCTCGCTGCGAAACACGATGAGTGCGGCGCGGTCGTCGCCGGAGGAGGGCAGCTCGGTGAAGGGCCGGGCGGAGGCGGGCGGGCGCGGGGCCGCGATGTAGTCCATTCGCCAATAAGGGTGGAGCTGCTGCATAAGGAAAGTCCCCGCGATGCAAGACGCCCCGCCGGGCGATGTCAAAGCCCCATACCCTCCCGCCCCGGACGTGCAAAACGGGGGTGACTTTGTCGGCCAAACCCGGCATCTGGGTGATCCTTTACCCGCCTTATCCGTGCAAACCATGTCCACGAACCCTGTCCCCTCCGCTTCCAGTCGCCGCGTGGTTGTCACCGGCATCGGCGCCGTGACGCCGCTGGCCAACAACGCCCCCGACACCTGGGCCGCCCTGGTGGCGGGCCGCTCGGGCATTGGCCCGATCACGCGCTTCGACGCGGAGGCCTGCCCGGTCAAAATCGCCGGCGAGGTGCGTGGCTTCGACCCGACGGCACCGCTGGCCGCCCCGCTGCGTCCCTACGGCGAGGCCGGCGAACCGCTGACGGCGGCGTTTTCGCCCAAGGATGCACGCAAGTTCGGCCGGTTCACCCACCTCGGCGCGGCCGCCGCCGTCGAGGCCTATGCCGACTCCGGGCTCGACGCCCATCGGGCCCATCTGTCCGCCACCCGCATGGGCGCGGCGATCGGGGTGGGCATCGGCGGCCTGCCGGAGATCGAGGCCATGCAAGCGACGCTCAATACCGGCGGCTTCCGCAAAATCTCCCCGTTTTTTATCATCCAAATCGCGCCCAATCTGCTGGCCGGCCAAGTCAGCCTGCTGCTCAACCTCCAGGGACCCAACTACGCGGTGGCCTCGGCCTGCGCGACCGGCGGCCACGCGCTCGGCGAGGCCGCCGAGGCGATCCGTCGCGGCGATGTCGATGTGATGCTGGCCGGCGGCTCCGAGGGCGCGGTGACGGCGCTGGCGGTCGGCGCCTTTGCCCAGATGAAGGCGCTCTCGACCCGCAACGACGATCCGGCCGCCGCCTCGCGGCCCTATGACCAAGGCCGCGATGGCTTTGTGTTTTCCGAGGGCGCGGTGGTCTTCGTGTTGGAGGAGCGCGAACAGGCGCTGGCCCGCGGCGCGAACATCTACGCCGAGCTGGCGGGCTACGGCGCCTCGGCCGACGCCTATCACCTGACCTCGCTGGCGCCCGGAGCCGAGGGCTCGCAACGCTCCATGCAGGCCGCGCTGGATCGCGCGGGCATGAAGGCGACCGATGTTGACGTGGTCTCCGCTCATGCCACCTCGACCCCCGCCGGCGACGGGGAGGAGGCGCAGGCGATCGCGGCGGTGTTTGCGGACCAGTTGCCGAATCTCAACGTCACCGCCACCAAGTCCATGGTCGGCCACCTGCTCGGCGCGGCCGGCGGCATCGGCGCGCTGGCCGCGATCATGTCGATCAAGGCCGGGGTCGTCCCGCCCACCATCAACCTGGAAAACCCCGACGCGGCCATCGCCGGACTTGGGCTCAATCTCACCCCCGGCTCTGCCGTCAGCCGCCCGGTGCGCGCGGCGCTGAGCAACTGCTTCGGCTTCGGCGGCACCAACGCCTCGCTGGTCTTCCGGCAGGCTTGAGTCCGGGCCCCGACACCGTCCTCGCCGCACGCATGAGCCTGTCGCCATTCATTGAATACAAGCCGGTCCGGCCGGCGCCCCGATCACGCAGGGCGGCGACGGTTCCGGGGTGGTTACGAAGACCGCTTTCAGTCCGGGCTGGCGAAGCCGGCGGGGGCGGCTATTGTCTGGGCCTTGGCAAAAGTGCTGGCGACCGGCGGCGGTTCCCGGCAAACGTCTCAACCCCTGTCCTGATAACCTCCTTTTTCTGAATCCATGTCCGGCACCCTGCGCAAACTCACGGAGACTATCCCCGGCCCGTTCCTCGGGGCGCTGCTGGTGGCGGCGGGGTTCATGGGCTTTATCGCCTGGGACCAGTCGCACTGGTGGTCGCACAAGGAGGACTACGGCTTCGGCTGGCTGGTGCCGGCCTTTGTATTGTTCGTGGTGCATGATCGCTGGCCGCGGGTGCAGGCGGCGCTGGCGGCCTGTCAGGCCGAGGGCTCGGGCAGGGCGCGGGGCGCGGCCGGCGGCGCATTGGCGGTGCTGGCCTATGCCAGCCTGTTGGGCGGAGGCGCGTTGTTTTTGCTGGGGGCGTTCTACCGCGCGGGCGCCGGGTCGTCCTACCCGGGCACGCTCGCGATCACGTTGGGCAGCATCGGGGTGTTGTTTCCGCTGTTGTTCATCAACGCGCCGACGGCCCCGGCCCCGGTGGCGTCGACCTGGCAGCAGGACGGCCGCGTGAAGCTGGTGGCGTTGTTCGTCTTCCCGGTGCTGGTCTGGCTGGTGTCGGCGCCGATGGTCTCGGTGGTCGAAAACAACGTCAGTCTCTTCCTGCTCAACCGCGTGACCACGGTGGTGTTCTTCACCTTCGAGGTGCTCGGGCTGCCCATCGAGCAGCGCGGCAACGTGCTGGTGCTGCCCTCCGGCGAAGTCGGCGTGGCCGACGCCTGCTCGGGCATCCGCTCGCTGACGGCGTGCCTGTTCGCGGGGTCGTTCCTGGCGGCGGTGTTCATGGACAAGCTCTGGAAAAAGATCGCCCTGGTGGTGTGCTCGATGGTCTTCGCCTTCCTGACCAATCTCATCCGCGGCGTCTTCCTGACTTCCTGGGCCTACAACCACGGCCCCGAGGCCATCGAGGGCACCGTGCATGACGCGGCGGGCTACGCGGTGCTCGGCCTCACGGTGATCGGGCTGCTGAGCCTGTTGCCGTTGTTCAACCTGAAGATCAGCTTCTCGGACGGCGAGCAGAGCGTGCGCTGACCGCGGGTTTTGCGGATAACTCCGCCACTCGCTTGACGGCGGCGATTTGCGGCCCGTTATGGGTGGCAATCTCCGCCCGCGTCCACCGGCGCGGCCCAAGCCCGTTACCCATCCATGCAAGGCGTCGACTTTATCCAGGATCTTGCGGTCATCCTCACGGTGGCCGGCGTGGTTGGCTGGCTGTGCCAGCGCATGGGACTCTCGGTCGTGGTGGGCTACCTGGCCGCCGGCATCATGGTGGGGCCGCACACGCCGCCGTTCGCGTTTGTGTCGGACGTGGTGCGCATCGACACGGCCGCGCAGGTCGGGCTGGTGTTTCTGATGTTTTCGATCGGTCTGCAACTGAGCATCCGCCGCCTGCGGCGCATGGGACCGGGCCTGTTGCTGGCGGTGTTTGCGGGCGCCGGCCTGCTTTATTACCTGGTGCGCGGACTGGGTGCGGCGCTGGGTCTGGACGGCACCGAGGTGCTGTTCCTGGCGGGCATGTTGATGGTCTCGTCGTCGGCGATCATCAGCAAGGTGCTGCACGAAACCGGCAGCTCGCACGAACGGCCGGCGCAGCTGGCCATGGGCGTGACGGTGCTGGAAGACGTGGTGGCGGTGGTGATGCTGACGGTGCTCAACTCGCTGATCAACGTCGACGGCGGCGGGTCGGGCACGGCGATCTTCGAGACGCTGGGCCTGTTTGGCGCGTTCGTGGTGTTCGCCGGCATCGGCGGCCTGCTGCTGGTGCCCTGGATGCTGCGCAAGATGAGCTTCGCGGCTGACGAGGAGCTGCAGACGCTCGGCATCGGCGCGTTGCTCTTCGCGCTGGCGCTGATCGCCCACAAGGCCGGCTACTCGCTGGCGCTGGGCGCGTTCCTGCTCGGCACCATCGTGGCGGAGACGCCGCACCGGCATCAGATCGAGCGGACCTTTGGCGGCATGAAGGACATCTTCAGCGCGGTGTTCTTCGTGGCCATCGGCATGCAGATCGACCTGGGGTTGCTGGCCGATTCGTGGCTGCTCGTGGTCGGGGTGACGGCGTTCACCCTGGTCGCGCGCACCTTCGCCGTGTCCTGCGGGCTGACCCTCATCGGCACGCCCGCCAAAGACGCGCTGCGGGCGGGTGTCACGGTCACGCCGATCGGCGAGTTCTCCTTTATCATCGCGCAGATGGGCGTCCTGGCGCAGGTGATCGATCCAAAGTTTTACCCCATGGCCGTGGGCCTCTCGTTGCTGACCAGCCTGCTCGCGCCGTTGCTCACGAAGAACTCCGAGGCCATCGCGACGCGCCTGTTGGCCGGTCAACCGCGCTGGCTGCTCGTCTGGCTCCAATACTATCAGGACTGGCTGGAGCGCATGCGTGCCCGCCAAAAGCGCAACCTGCTCTGGCAGCTCAGTCGCAAGCGTTTCATTCAGATCGGCGTCGAGGTGCTGTTTGTCACCGGCCTGCTCACCTTCGCCGGTCCCTTGCTGGAACTGGTTGAGCGGTGGCTGGGTGCGGACTGGCTGTTCCCCGGCGGTCCCAAGGTGCTCTTTTGGCTGGGCATGTGCCTGGTGGTGGTCCTGCCGCTGCTGGCGGTTTGGCGCAACATCGGCGCGTTGGCGCTGCTCTACGCGCAGGTCTCGACCCAGGGCCATCCGCGCGCCTCGCGGCTGGCTCCGCTGGTGGAGACCGGCATCCGCGTGGTCGCGGGCGCGGCCATGTTCATCTGGCTGACCTCCTTTTTGCCGAGCGACGGCCAGGCGCGGTGGTTCTACCTCGGCAGCGCGTTGCTGGTCGCGGCGGCCCTGCTGCTGTTGCGTCGCAAACTGGTCTACTGGCACAGCGAGCTGGAGGTGGAGTTGCAGGGCGTGCTGGAACAGGGCGACACCCGCATGAGCGTGACCAACGCCCCCTGGCTGCGTCCGCACGACGAATGGAGCATGAGCATGGTCGACTGCGTGTTGCCGGACCTGACGGCGTGCCAGGGCAAGAGCCTGGCCGAGCTCGATCTGCGCGCGCGCTTCGGCTGCACGGTGGCCGGCATCGAGCGCCAGGGGTTTATGATCTCGCTGCCCGGTCCCGAGAGCGTGCTCTACGCCCGCGACAAGGTCCTGCTGCTCGGCTCGCCGGAACAGCTCGCCGCGGGCAAGGTGTTTCTCAATCAACTCTCATCGGGGGCGGATTCGTCCGACTTCGACGAGGTGGGCATGGAGGCGATCAACGTGCCGGTGTGGAGCCGGGCGGTCGGCGCGACGTTGCGCGAGCTTTCGCCGACGCAAAACCACGGCGTGCAAATCGCGGGCATCCATCGAGCCGGCTTGCGCATCCTCAGCCCCGGCGCGGAGGAAACGGTGCGTGCGGGCGACGATCTGCTGGCGCTGGGCACGCCGGCCGCCGTGCGCGGCTTCAAGGACTGGCTGCGCGAGAAACCCGAGGGCGAGGCCCCTTTGGCGTGAGCCACGCGTGACTTGATGAGCGACGGCAAACCGGCCGTCGTGGCTCAGGCGTCCTTGTCGGGGGAGGTGGGTTTGTCCTCGGACTTCTTTTTCTCGTCCTCGCCGTCGGAGGCCTTCTTGAACTCCTTGATCGACTGGCCGAGGCCGCGGGCGAGCGAGGGCAGCTTGGCGCCGCCGAAGAGGACCAGCAGGATGACCAGAATCACCACGAGCTCGGTCGTGCCGAGGCCAAAAACCGCGAGAGTGCCGCTGAAACCTGTGCTGAGGCTGTTCATAAAGTGATTCGGCCAACCCTAGGCGGCGGGCGGGGGGAGTAAAGGGGGAAAGCGGCTCAACGCTCCGGCGTCAGCAGCACGACCTCGTCGCCCTCCGTGGGCTCGCCCTCGAGGATGCGCAGGCCGAGGTGGGTGCCCAGGCGCCGGGTGGTCCCGGCGAGGCGCGCGGTCGGGGTGAGATCGTCGCGACGCGACGCGAACGTCAGCCCCTCGGCGCGGAAGATCGCCGCGCCACGCGGATCCAGCGTGACCACCGCGACTCCCTGGCGTGTATTCACCGAGGCGATACGACCCACCGGCGGGTGGACCGGCTCGGTGTAGGCGGGGAGGCGGGCGGCGTCGTCCGGCCCGGTCTTTTTGCCGCCGCCGGTCGCGCAGGCGGACAGGAGCAGCAGGGGGACGACCAGCGCCGGCACGAACCGTCGGAACATCAGGGGGCGGGCGGGATGACCGGCTTGTTGGCCTGGACCTGCTTGAGCAGGTTCTGGGCGTTGTCGAGCTGCTCGGCGTCGAAGAAGCCGTGGAGCTGGCGGATGCGCGTCGGGTGGCGCATCTTGCGCAGGGCCTTGGCCTCGATCTGGCGGATGCGCTCGCGGGTGACCTTGAATTGTTTGCCGACCTCCTCGAGCGTGCGGCTGTAACCGTCGACCAGGCCGAAGCGCAGGGAGAGCACGCGGCGCTCGCGCTCGGTGAGCGAGTCGAGCACATCGATGATCTTCTCGCGCAGCAGCGAGTAGGCGGTCATGTCGTAGGGATTCTCGGCGGACTTGTCCTCGATGAAGTCGCCGAAGGAGGTGTCGTCGCCGTCGCCGACGGGGCTTTGCAGCGAGATGGGCTGCTGGGCCATCTTCATGATTTGCTGCACGCGCTCGACCGGCAGGTTCATCTCGTCGGCTACCTCCTCGGGCGTCGGCTCGTGGCCGAATTCCTGGAGGAGTTGCTTCTGGACCTGCATCACCTTGTTGAGCGTCTCGATCATGTGGACCGGGATGCGGATGGTGCGGGCCTGGTCGGCGATGGAGCGGGTGATGGCCTGGCGGATCCACCAGGTGGCGTAGGTGGAGAACTTGTAGCCGCGGCGGTATTCGAATTTCTCGACGGCCTTCATCAGGCCCATGTTGCCTTCCTGAATGAGGTCGAGGAAGGAGAGGCCGCGGTTGGTGTATTTCTTGGCGATGGAGATGACCAGGCGAAGGTTGGCCTCGACCATCTCGGTCTTGGCCTGATGGGCCTCGCGGACGTGGACGTTGGTCTGGTTGACGACGCGGATGAAGTCGACGGGGGCGATGCGGTTGTCGACCTCGATCTGCTTGAGGCGGCCGTTGATGGCCTTGGTGTCGATGGCCGCGTCCTTCTTGGTCTTGGGATGCTTGGCGCGGTGGAGCTGGGCCTGGAGCTGCTCGATCTCGCTGAGCACGGGGCGCATCTGTTCAAGCCACTCTTCGTAGACCTTCAGCTTGAAGAAGAACTTGGAGAAATTGGCGCGCAGGGTGGACTCGCGCTTCTTGTGCTTGGCGAGGACTTTTTTGCGGTCGGCCTCGTTCTTGGCCTTGTTGAACTCCTCCCAGGAGTCGGCGACGGAGGCCTCGTTTTTCTCGGTGGTCTCGACGAGCTTGGGCAGGGCCTTGAAGTAGGCGTCGCGGCTTTCGATCTTTTTGTCGATGACGATGCGGTCGAAGCGTTCCTCGCGGGTGATGAGCTTGGCGCCGAGGGTGGCGATGTAGCCGCCGATGACGGCGGCCTCGAAGAGCGCCTCCTGGGCCTTGAGCTCGGCGTTCTCGATGCGTTTGGAGATCTCGACCTCCTGCTCGCGGGTGAGCAGGGGGACCTGGCCCATCTGCTTGAGATACATGCGGACGGGGTCGTCCAGAATGTCGTTCTGCGAGGTGCGGGATTCCTCCTCCTCGGCCTCCTCTTGGCGGGCCTTGAAGTCCTCGACCTGGTCGGGCTCGAGGATCTCGATCTCGAGGTTTTGCAGGATGGAGAGGACGTTGTCGATTTCCTCCTGGTTCTCGACGGAGTCGGGCAGGGCCTCGTTGATGTCGTCGAAGGTGAGGTAGCCCTGTTCCTTGGAGAGGCGGATCAGGTTGCGGATTTTGTCGTTGATGCCTCCGGCGGGCAGATCGGCGCCCTGGACACGCTCGAGGGCGGCCTCGACGGCTTCGGAATTGGTGTCGGAGTCAACGGACTTGGCTTTGCGCGGCATGGATATGGTCGGGAAGGGAAACAGGAAAACTTAGCCGACGGTGGAGCCCAAATCAATCGGGGACCGCAGTCGGCGCTGAATTTCCATACGTTCTTTGATCAGAGAAATCGGGTTAACTTCACTGTTCGCGGCGGTTTGGGCCAGAGCAAGTTCTATTTGGCGCAGACGTGGTTCGAGGGCGCGGGTGCGCAGCTGGAGGATGCCGAGGGTGGCAACCTTCTGGGGTTCATCGAGTTCAGTGGTCTCGAACAGGAGCGAGGCGATGAGCGCGCGTTCCTCGGGGGTCTCCAAAAGGGGGTCAAGGTGGTCGCGTCCGGGCCAGGCATCGTGTTCAAACTCGGCCAGAAAGCGGTTGAGCAGGGCGCCGGCGGTCTGGGTGGTGTCGACCCAGTCGTGGGGCAGGTAGTGGCAGATGAGTTTGCCCAGTTGCTCGAAGTGCAGGATGAGCAGCAGGAGGTGTTGCTCGGGGGAGTTCGTATTTTGCACGGGTGCGGGCGGCGGCTCCACGGGGCCGGGCTCGACGCGCTCGACGGGCGCGGGGCGGTGATGGCCGGAGGCGGCGAAGTCCTGGCGCAACGCCGAGAGCGGCAGGCGGAGCAGGGTGGCGACTTCCTCGAGGAATTGGGAGCGGATGACCTCGGATTCGCTTTGGCGGATGATGTCGTAGGTGGCCTGGGCGGCGCGGTTTTTTTGCTCGGCGCCGGCGTTGGCGGCGTCGGGCAGCAGGCTGGCGCAGGCGAACTGCATGGCGGTGCGGGCCTGTGCGCGGAGGGTGTCGTAGGCGGCGAGGCCGTGTTCGCGGAAGAGCAGGTCGGGGTCGACCTTGGTGTCGCCGGCGCCGCCGAGGAAGCGGACTTCGAAGCCGGTCTTGAGCGCGAGGGGCAGGAAGCGCAGGGCGGCCTTCTGGCCGGCGCCGTCGCCGTCGAAGAAGCATTCGACCTGGCTGTGATAGCGGCGCAGGAGCTGGAGTTGCCCTTCGGTGATGGAGGTGCCCTGGGGGGCGATGGCGGTCTTGAGACCGACTGACCAGCAGCGGAGGGCGTCGAGCTGGCCTTCGACGAGCACGAAGGGGTGGCCTTCCTTGGCGTGGGTGCGGGCGCGGTCGAGGTTGAAGAGCAGGTGGCTCTTGCTGAAGATGGGGGTCTCGGGGGAGTTGACGTATTTGGCCTCGCGGGCGGGGTCGTCCTCGGGGGTGAGTTCGGTCTGGCGGGCGGTGAAGGCGACCACGCGGCCCTGGTGGTCGCGGATGGGTATCATGAGGCGTCCGCGAAAGCGCGGACGGAGCGCGCCGAGGGTGAGGACCATGCCTTCGCGGATGAAGAACAGACCGCACTGGCGCAGGGCGTCCTCGGAGAATTTGCGCTTGAGGAGCATGGCGCCGAGGCCGGTGTCGGCGGGCGGGGCGCAGCCGATTTTGAACTCTTCGGCGAGCTCGGCGGTAAACCGGCGGTTGTCGGTCCAGTAGTCGCGCATCCAGCGGCCGTCGGCGGTGTCGGCCTTGAAGGCCTGGTGGTAGTGCTCGGCGGCGAGTTCGTGGATGTCGAAGATTTCCTGGCGCAGGGAGCGTTCCTCGCGCGAGGGGCCGGCGCCGTCCTCGTATTCGACGGGGACGTTGAAGCGTTGCCCGAGGGCCTCGACGGCCTCGGTGAAGCCGAGTTGCTCGGTCTCGCGCACAAAGGAGATGATGTCGCCGGCCTTGCCGCAGCCGAAGCATTTGAAGAAGCCCTTGTCGGGGTCGACGTGGAAGGAGGGGCTTTTTTCGTTGTGAAAGGGGCAGAGTCCCTTGAAGCGCGAGCCGGCCCGCTTCAGGGTGGCGACCCGCGAGACGACATCGACGATGTTGATGCGCAGCTTCAGGTCGCGGACGCAGGTGGGTTTGATGACGGGCATGTGGCGGTTGTCCCGGCAAGACGGGAGTTGCACTTTTGGGGGAGGGAATGCTCTGTCAAGGATTGCGCTTTTTATGAGGACAACGGGGGCAAGTTTCGTGATGAGTCGGTGGCGCCGGGCGTGGTCGCGCGCGGCCGTTGGCGTCGTGTTGACGTTGTTTGGTCCGGTGGTGCGGGCGGATGAACCGGCGGCTGCGGCGGGTGGTTTCGTCAAACTCTGGTCGGCGCCGTTGCCGGATTTGCGGGAAGGGCGCGCGGAGAGTTACTCGGTCGCGGTGGAGTCGTTGGTCGGCGCCTTCGAGGCGCAGCTTGGCCTGCGTATCCAGCCCGGTGAAAAGGCGCGGGTGGGCCTCAAGGTCTACGCCGAGTCCGGGCCGGGATTGGCGACGCCGGTGCCGCTGGTGCGGGCGGTGATCGACGCGCTGGTGCGCCGCGGTTATGCCGTGGAGAATATCTTTCTGATCGGGCTCAATCAGCTGCAGTTGCAGGTCTGCGGTTTCCTGCCGCCGCTGGGGGGCGGCGCCGATCCGTTTCCGCGGCAAAAGGTCTATGTGCTCGAATCGGCGGGTTATTACGATGCCAAGTGGTTCTACGAAAACCCGCTGCCGTCGCGTTTCGACCCGTTCCTTGCCCAGTCCGACGACGGCGCGGACCAGGAGGCCGCGCTGGAGGAGAACCGCAAGAGCTTCCTGGCCACGCCGCTGTTTCTCGACGCGGATTTCTGGATCAACTTGCCCGCCTACTCGGATCATCAGGTGCTCGGGGTCAACGGCGCCCTGGTCAACGCCACGCTTTGGAACGCCTCGAACACCGCGCGGTTTTTTCGCTCCGAGTCCAATGCGCCCGCCGCCGTCGCCGAGATGAGCGCCATCCCCGAGCTCCGGCAGACCTGGCTGTTCACGCTGGCCAGTCTGGAGCGCTACCAATTCGTCGGCGGTCCGTGGTTCAACTCCCTTTACACCGCATCCGAGCCGACGCTGCTGCTGGGCACCGATCCGGTGATGATGGACACGTTCATGCAGACCAAGATCGACACCCATCGCGTCGAGGCCGGCTTCAAACCCGTTTCCCCCGGTATCCGCACACTGGAGTTCGCCGAAAAGCTCGGCGTGGGCACCCGTCGCGTCCGCCCGCCGGTGGAAATCGCGACCCCCGGCGAGACTCCGTAAACATTGCCCTTGTCACCCGGGGCGGCCTAAGTCCTTTTTTACACTTCCTCCGTGCCATGACGTCCTTCGACTACCTCCCGATCCTCATCCAAGCCATTCTCGCCGCCGGACTCGCCGTCGGCATCGTCGGCGTCAGCCACCTGCTCGGGCAGCGCGTGCGCAAAAACACCGCGATCACCGACACCCCCTACGAGTGCGGCGTGAAGGTCGAACCCCTCGTGCAGACCCGGTTCTCGGTGAAGTTTTACGTCACGGTGATGCTCTTCATCCTGTTCGACATCGAGGTCGTGTTCCTCATCCCGTTCGCCTTCATCTACCGCGATTTCCTGGCCAACAACCTCTCCATTCTCGGCCCCATCCTGTTCTTCCTCGGCGTGCTCGTCCTCGGTCTGTTCTACGAGGTCAAAAAAGGCGCGCTCGAGTGGGAAAAGTAACCCCTTCGACCTCCTCGCGCGCGGCACCGCCACCCCCGAACCATGCGGCTGGATAAATACATCGCCCGGAGCCGCGTGGTCGAGTTGTCCGGGACCGATCTGAAGTCGGCGCTCGGCGAGCTGCTCGACGCCTCCATCGCCAAGTTCCCCGACCTGAAAAAGGAAAGTCTCCTGCGTGGTCTTCTCCAACGCGAGAGCACCATGACCACCTACCTGGGGCTCGGCGTTTCGCTGCCCCACGTGCGCGTCAAGATGGGCCGGCGCTACGTGCTCGCCATCGGTCGCAGCCGCCAGGGCATCGCGCAGGAGGGCTCGGCCGACGGGGAGAAGATCCACGTCATCGTCATGCTGCTGGCCG
>JBDRJH010000146.1:0-2995 GCA_043815125.1 Verrucomicrobiota bacterium | reverse complement strand
TACCAGTATTGAAAATAGCTTTAAGGGTTAATGCCCGTCTGCTTAGTTTGTAGGAATGTCCCAGAAAGCCATCGCCCAGCACCCATCGGTTGCCGCGCTGCTTCAGAAATATCCTGGAAAGTCCGATCCAAAGGAGATAATTCGGGAGCTAGCGCGAGCGAAGGTTGCTCATGCCAAGAACAACCGGTGGAGCGGTCCTCCGTTTTGTGCCAAGGAGTTCGCCAGCATTCTGGGCATCAGGTGCAAAGAGGTCAGCCACGACATCGGCGGCGATGGCCGGATACTCGTTCAACGGAATGGCAAACCCCTCATTGAATTTGCCGCAGACCGCATGCTTGAAAGACAGCGGTTTACGATCTTCCACGAGTGCGCCCACACACTCTTCCCGGACTACGGCGAGTATAGCCTGATCCAACATCATGCGCCCGAGAAACCGAACTCCGATCCAGATAAGGAATTCGAGTTTCTCTGTGATGTCGCCGCAGCGGAGATGCTCTTTCCGCAGGAGGACTTTGAGCGCGACCTTCTCCAGCTGCCTCCCGCCGGCCTCCAATCCGTTCATACGTTGCGCGTGCGATACGAGGCATCGATTGATGCGACCGCCTATCGCGCACTCAGCTACGAAAGCCGCCTACCGCTCGCGGCAGTATTCCTAACAGACCAAAAGAAACACTTCACCGGTGAAGGCCCACTTTGGGTCAACAGTTTCAGCCGCAATACCCGGTTCAAGCCGTTTATCTGGCCGGGCACGGTGCCTCCGGGTGACTCAGTGGTTCATACGTGTCTGCGCAGTGGCGCTGACAGCACGCAGTGGGTTCGTGAAACATGGACCGTGAGGGATGAGCCGAAAACGTGGTTAGTTCAAGCGGCACGCCTTCCACAGATATCGCACGCTCCATTGTATCCAAAGGTGGTCGTCCTAGTAACACTGCCTCAGTGAAAAAATGGTAGATCGCGAGCGTCGCCGAGGGAAAGCCTCTCCGCGTGGCCGAATCTTGGTTTCCCCTCTCCATTCTAGCGAGGACGCCCTGCAATATATGCGCTCCGGCTCCCGGCTAGGCTACGCTCGGTCCTCCCGAGACTCCGCGCGGGTCGAGGGGGAGGCGCGATTGACGAGGTGTGAGCCTCAACGGCCTTCGCCAACGGGGCGGACCGTGATACTGCGGATCACCGGTCCGTTCTGATCGGCCATATCATGGTGTGCCGTCTTGGTAATCAGCGGAACAAAAGCGGGACGAAGTGATAGAAATTGGCGCGCCAAGCGGGAGAATCGTGACTGTGCGCGTCCACATGCCAGATGTAGGGCACGCGACGCGGCTTAAGATAAGCGACGAGTTCCTGACTGAGAGTGAAGAGATCGTCGTCAGTGCCGCAGGCAAGGTAGAGCAGTTTGAGTTGCGAGGTGACGGTTTCAGGGTCGGGAACGAGACGAGCGGGAGGGCGGGTGTTGGGAGCGGGAGCGAAGGCTCCGACCCAGGCGAAGGAGTCGAGATGGGCGAGTCCGATGTTGAGCGATTGGCCGCCACCCATTGAAAGGCCGGTGATAGCGCGATGGAGTCGGTCGGGGCGAACGGAGTAGCGGGCTTCGATGGCAGGGATAAGATCTTCGATTAAATCGCGTTCAAAGGCGGCGAAGGCCGCGAAGTGGTCTTGTGTGAAGAGTTCGGGCGGGATGCGGTCATCGGAACGGGCGCGACCGTTGGGCATCACGATGAGCATGGAGACGGCGCGACCATCGGCGATGAGGTTATCGAGGATAATTCCCGGCGAGGCGGCCCGCAGCCATTCGGTCTCGTCGCCACCGAGTCCGTGCAGGAGGTAGAGCACGGGATATTTTTGATCTGTGGAGTAGCCGGGCGGGGTGTAAACAGTCGCGCGCCTGCGGGTGCCGACTGACTTGGAATCATACTCGAACGTTTCGATCCGGCCTCGGGAGATGTCATTGCGCGGAGCGTTAAAGCCGGCGGGCGGCTCAGGGAACGCGGGCTTATCGTCGGGGTTGAGCGTGACGGGGCGCGTATAGCGGGGCGGTGAAGCGACCGGCGTGGTGCCAGTCAGGGAAACGGAAGCGACCGAGATCATAATGGATCCGATAAGGACGTGATGACCAAGCATGGAGAACTGAGTAATCACTTGTGCGGCGAGGCAATATTCGAGTCAGCCACCCCTCGCCATCAACGGTCTTGAGCGTGGTGAACTGTCGGTATCACACCGAAGCTCCCCGGCTCTCCCCAGAGCAATTAATGGTGATGCTCCTGATCGACGGCTCAGATGTGTCCGCTGTATTCCGATATTTTTCGGGCAACTCGCGAAGTGATTCGAGACGGTAAGTCGCGATGTCATCGAGGAGCGGTCCGAGGTTAGTGCCCTGCACGATGACCTCGCGAAAGGTGAACGAGAGCGTGAGCAGTTCGCCCTCATCAACGATCTCGTGCTGCGCACCCAGGAAATACGCCCACGGTAGCACCCAGCTGCGATGGTCCCATTTGTGGACCAGCAGCGCCGGCATCTGCGCAGCCGACGCGGCGACTTGGTGAGCGACCGGGGCCGACTCAGCCGCACGCCGCTCAGCGACGAGGTTCTTTAAAGAGCCGCTCATGGGGTCATCCTCCGGTGACCTCGCACGCGCTGGATGCGCTCCATGACGGCGCGGTGCACGCGCACGTGCGTCGCGGCGGCCATTGCCTGACGCATCACTTTCGTGAAGTGTGGACGCTCGGCTTGCGCGATGGCGTCCGGCTTCAGCGACAAGGCCAGTTCGCGGTCGCCGGAGCGACGGATGTTGGCGCGAAGCTCTGCCTTGTCCTCGGTGAACACCAACACCCGGCGTCGGCCGCGTGAAATGGCGACATACCATTCATTGCGATTGATGGCGGCACGGCAGGCCGAGTCGGAGAGCAATACGGTGTCCACGGTTTTCCCCTGGGACGCATACGACGTGACCGCGTAGCCGCGGGTGAAAACGTGCTGCGACGAAGCCAGTGTCTTGATGGTG
>JBDRJH010000145.1:0-7487 GCA_043815125.1 Verrucomicrobiota bacterium | reverse complement strand
CTCCGACTTTTCGTGCCGTTTTGTGTTTTTCGTGGGCTCAAACCCGCTTTCGCCTCGCCAGTTGTTAAATAATTGGCAAAACCCTCGGCATCATGAACTCCGGACCGGTTAACCCGCTGCCCTCCCGGATCCCGGTCGCTGCCGACGCGTCGGCTTCGGACCTTTGCCTCCCCGTCCCTCAACGCCAAACCAATGGCCTTAATTGACGTTTTACGGCCTGACCCCATGGGCCGGACCCCATGGGCCGGACCCAGTTTCTATTCCCCGGCGATGTTTCGACAGATTCCATCGGCAATGTATATGTGGCAGACACGAACAACAACCTTATAAGAAAAATAACTCCCGATGGAGTTGTCAGCACACTGGCTGGCCACACACTGCGTTTGGGTTTCTACAACGGCCAGGGAACCACAGCTAGCTTCAACCGTCCCACAAGCATAATCACAGGCGACGACGATCATCTATTCGTTGCAGATCGAGACTTCGGAAGAATTAGAAGGATAACGCCGAGCGGGCTTGTCAGCACCTACGCAGGCTCAGGTTACGGAGGACACCACGATGGTCCGGGAAGCACAGCACGCTTTAGCGCACCCAGCGCGATTTACCTCTCCCCTGATGGGAGCATGTATGTGTCTAATACCGACAAACCGGCAATCCGAATCATCACAATTGCACCACCAACGCCCCCTACCACGATCACCAGCATAGAAAAAACCATTGGTCAGGGTGTTCTGCATCAGAATCAACTTTTCACAGAAGGCTTACCCCAGCCGATATTAAAGATTTCGTCTCCTCTTTTGCCACCTGGCCTGACACTATCGCCGCAAGGAACCCTCCAAGGCACGCCGACTACACGCGGTTTATTCGAAGGAGAAATCATCGCGGAAAACTATAAAGGAACATCAACCCGCCGCTTTTCAATTCTCGTGATTGACGAAGATTATCTTGGTTGGGCGTCTCAACATCTAGGCCCCGGCCAAATAGACAATATCTCCATAGTAGCCCCCAAAGCAGACCCCGATGGGGATGGGCGCCCCAATCTTGTCGAATATGCATTAAATACACTTCCGGAAACTCCAAATCAGGATGCCATTGGGAGCCTGTCGTATATCAACGGTCACCTTCGCTTTCGATTCGTGCAACCTGCAGATAGAGCAAACGTGACCTATCACGCAGAGTGGAGCTCAGACCTCCTAACTTGGAATCCTATCAACGATATCATTGTCGACTCATCAGGCGACATAGATATAATCGAAGCCACGCCTCCAACTTCTTCCCGCATTTTTTGCAGACTCAGTATAAGTTTCCTCGATTAACCGTAATTCCACGGGGATGAGTTTGAAAAAAACATAGCCTAAGGCTCTATTGATCTCCGGTTTTAATCCTTCGCAATCACGCGCATCCTTGTGTCGAGTCCTTGCATGAAAACGCCCCCTTTACGGCTGGCGTTACCAACTATTGTGACCCCAAACCACTGGTCATATTCGGCTTGTGCGACAACAGAAAGCGCCATCCGGTATCTTTGTGCCTTTTTGCGGACATAAATCCGACGAGTCCAACTCTCCCCGAGCTCATGCTCGGGGCCACGGGGGCTCGCGGGGTTACTCGTAGCGGAGGGCGTCGATGGGGTCGAGTTTGGCGGCCTTGTGCGCGGGGTAGAATCCGAAGAGCACGCCGACCGCGGCCGAGAAGGCGACGGCGAGGAGGATGGCGCTCTCGGAGACAAGCACGGGCCAGTTGTTGAAACGCGAAAGCCCCTGGGAAATACCGACGATGGCACAAGGGGGTTGATGGCACAAGGGGGTCAGGCCGCTAGATGCTAGATTCACCACACCCGCGCCAACGATCATAGCTAACTGCCGGTGACATACATCTCGACCAGAGCGCTCTCGATGTCCGCTTTGTTTTTCTTGGTAAACAGCTTTGTGCCGACCCTAAGACACGGCACATCCGAAATGCCCAGGGGCAGCAGGTAACCATTGCCGCTGCGTTGAGTATTGAGGGTCACTTCGCGCACCCGCATGCCTTGCTGGCTGAGAAAGGTCCGGTAGGCGTCGACGGCCAACCCTTGGGATGACTTCAAACGTTGGCCGGTATACTGGCAGTTATACCAACAGAGCTCTGGTATGTTGAGCAGTTCGACCTGAACTTCGCGCTTGGCCAACGCGAGCAATTCGGGACGCAGACTATCCGTGTTGAAGTCGGCGACCCCCGCCAAACGCCCGCGCCCATTCTCATCGAGACGAGTCACATCCAACGCAAAGACGCGATGATCGCTCTCCCGTTCGATTTGAATAAAGCGACCATGACGCGCCATGACCTTGCACCGGAGGGTGCGCCCCTGCTGGTCGGTCAGCTCGATATACCGGTTCGTTGAACCCAAAACAGGCGCGATTCGGTCGAGTCCCTTGCCGGCCGCTCCCGACTTATACAACCAAGCGCCCCCGCCCAACAGGGCGAGCACGAGGAGGACTTTGATCGCGGTTCCCATGGTTTTGTTTCGGACCCGTTTTGCTCCGCCGAGCACTCCACTGTAAACAAAATTCCCTGACGACAACATGTTGCACGACGTGCGAACGAAAGCCCGACGATCTTGGAGCACGGTCAACCAGCTTCGTGCAGTCCATCTCCGCTTAGCAGGTGCCCTCACCGCCACTCGTGGCGGGGGTAGCGGCGGGAGAGTTCGGCCTTCACCTTGGGATACATCTCGGTCCAGAAGCGGCCGAGGTCGTCGGTGATCTGGATGGGGCGCTGGTTGGGCGCGAGGATCTCGAACTTCACCGGCACGCGGCCGTGGCCGAGCGTGAACTTTGAGTCGATGCCGAAGAGCTCCTGGATGCGCGCGCTGAGCACGGGCGGGCCCTCGGGGGGCGTAGCGGATGCGGGCCTTGCGGCCGTTGGCCATGACGAGGCGCTCGGGCAGGTAGTCGTCCAGCACGGCGAGTTGCTCGGGGCGCAGCCACTCGCGCAGGGCGGGCATGACGGGTTTGTCGCGCAGCTCCTTGGCACCGAGGCTGCCGTAGCAGATCTGCTCGATGAGCATGGCGCGGTCGTCGGGGGTGATGGGGGTGACCTCCAACTCGGGGAACCACTCGGCGAGGCGGTTCACGCGCACGATCCACTGGTCGACGTTTTCGTTCCACTCGCCGAGCTCGATGTTGCCGGCGAGCACTTCCTGCGCGAGCAGCGCGGCGGCGGCGCTGGCGGGCGGTGGGTCGGCGGTGGGCTTGGTGGCGAGCACAAGATCGCGGAAGCGGCGTTCGCGGCGGGCCTGCACGCGGCGGATGGTCGGGTCGTAGATGACGCCGGTCTCGTCGCGGTAATCGTCGGGGAACAGCTCGGCGAGCCAGCTTTCCTCGATGGCGGTGCACTGGGTGAGCAGCGTGTCGACGCTGTTGGCGCGGCCTTGGATCTCGCTGACCTCGGCGGCGACGAAGAACTCGGCGTCCTGCACCACGCTCTCGCGGGCCAGCGTGCCGCGGCGGCCGTGGATGAGGTCGCAGCGCAGCGTGCCGCGGTCGAGGCGGCGGGCGAGTTGGTCGGAGAAGCCGGCGAGCACGCACTTGCGAACGGCGATGTCGTCGAGGCCGTGGTCGTCCGTATCGAGTTTTTCGCGACGGGCGATTTCGAGGAATTGTTTGAACAGCGGACCGACGGCGCGCGCGCCCTGCGCGTGGATGCCGAGGCGGCGGCAGGCGTCGAGGTCGTAGCGGTTTTCCTCGGCGTAGCGCCAGGCGGCCATGAGGCGGAAGAAGTCGCTGGTGCGGTCGTCGCCGAGTTGGTCGTCGCGGGCGTCGCTCCCCTGCCCTCGCAGCAGAAATGAGCGGCCTTGCGTGAGCGCGGCCATCAGCGCGACGGTGCGCACGCAGCCGCGGGCGTCGGCCTCGATCAACATGCGGGCGTAGCGCGGGTGCAGCGGGAAGCGCAACATGCGGCGGCCGGTGTCGGTGATGACGCGGCGTTTGCCGGCGAGCGCGCCGAGGTCGGCGAGCAGGGTCTCGGCGCGGGCAAGCGCGACGGGGTCGGGTTTTTCGAGCCAGGGGAAGGCGGCGATGTCGTCGATGCCGCTGGCCTTGAGCGTGAGCACGACCTCGCAGAGATCGAGACGGCGGACCTCGGGCAGTTCCTGGGCGGGGCGTTGCTCGTGCTCGCGCTCGGTCCACAGGCGCAGGCAGACGCCGGGGGCGGTGCGGCCGGCGCGGCCGGCGCGCTGGTCGGCGGAGGCGCGGGAGATTTTTTCGATAAGCAGGGTGTTGATGCCGCGGTTGGCGTCGAAGCGGGCCTGCCGGGCGAGGCCGGCGTCGACCACCACGGTGACGCCGTCAATGGTGAGCGAGGTCTCCGCGACGTTGGTGGAGACGATGATCTTGCGGCGCTCGGAGCGCCCGACGGCGCGGTCCTGCTGCTCGGGCGGGAGTTCGCCGTGCAGCGGGAGCACGTCGAAACCGCGCATGACGGCGCCGAGCGTTTGCACGGTGCGGCCGATTTCGTAGGCGCCGGGCAGGAAGACGAGGAAGTCGCCGGCGGTCGTATCCGCCAGGTCGCGACAGGCGCGGGCGACGACGTCCCAGACGGGGTCTTGTTCAAAGTCGACGCGTTTGGGCAGGTAGCGGATGTCGACCGGGAAGCTGCGGCCCTGCGAGGTGAGCAGCGCGGCCGGCGCGAGGTAGTCGGAGAGGCCGGCGGCGTCGAGGGTCGCCGACATGACGATGATCAGCAGGTCGGGTCGGGTGGTTTTTTGGATCTGCAGGGCGCGGGCGAGCGAGATGTCGCCGTAGAGGTGGCGTTCGTGGAATTCGTCGAAGACGAGCGCGTTGACGCCCTTCAGGGTCGCGTCGAACGACATCTGACGCAGCAGAATGCCCTCGGTGACGAAGCGGATTTTGGTTTGTTCGGAGACGCGGGATTCGAGGCGGATTTGATAACCGACGGTGTCGCCTAGCGTGGTGGACATCTCCTCGGCGACGCGGCGGGCGAGCATGCGGGCGGCCAGGCGGCGGGGTTGCAGGACGACGACCTCGCCGGTGTCGAGCAGGCCGGCGGCGTGCAGCATTTGCGGGATCTGCGTGGATTTGCCGGAGCCGGTGGGGGCCTGCACGACGACGCGGCCCTGGTCGCGGAGGGCGGCGAGCAGGTCGTGCTCGAGTTCGTAGATGGGCAGGTCGCGGGGGGACGGCATGGGCGAAACGCACATGGCAAGGCGCGGCGCGGCGGGTGTCCAACCATTCCTCGCGACGATCTCCCGGTGCGTATCGATGTTCCGGCCGGAACATGGATATGCACCGGCGGGAGGGCGTTGTTCGGACCTTGCTTGGAGCCATGGGCCGGGGTTTCGTTGGCTCCATGTTCGCCCGCGTTTTGTTGTATTGCACCATTCCCCTATCGCTCGTGCTGGCCTGGGTCGCCTGGGATCGGGCGCGCATCGAGGTCGACATCGCCGCGGTGGAGATCGGCGAGGCCGTGGAGAGCGCGCCGGCCAGGCTCACCCTGGAACGTCTGGTGGAGATCAACGTCAACACCGATACCGCCGGCCGCGTGGTCGGGTCGGCCTTGCGCACGGGACAGACGGTGAAGGAGGGCGAGGTTTTGTTCGAGATCGCGCCGGCCGGGAAATCCGGCGAGCGCGTGGCGGTGACCGCGGCGTTCGACGGGGTGATCACGCAGATCCTGGCGCGCCCCGGCGAGGCGGTGCCGGCCTTCGCGCCGCTGGCCCGGCTTTGGAACGGCCGCCCGGAGGTGGTGGCCAACGTGGCTCCGGAGCATTTCGCCGATATCACGGCGGGCCTGGAGGCCGAGGCCTGGCTGCCCAACGTCGACGGCTGGGTGGCCGCCCGCGTGCTGAAGGTGCCGGGTTATGCCGACGACGGCGGCGACTTTCGCGTGGTGCTGGGCCTCGACCTTGCGCCCGAGCACATGACGCCGGGCTTGGTGGGCGAGGCGGTGATCCTCAAGCGCCGCATCCCCGACGCCCGGCTGATCCCCGCGGAAGCGGTGCAGGCCGACGGCACGGTGCTGGTGGTCGACGGCAAGCGGGTGCGGCGCGTCGCGGTAACGACCGGCAAGGCCTACCGCGGGCAGGTGCAGGTGACCGCAGGCCTGACGATCCAGGACTTGGTCGTGTTGCGCAGCGCGGTGCCGCTGAGCGGCGGGGAGCGCATCCGGGTGCGCGGGTATTGAGCGACGCCTACCCGGACAAGTGCAACGCGGCCAGGCGGGCGGCGTTTTTATTGGCGTCGTAGTTGGCCTCGGTCCACGCGCGGGCGGCGGCGCGATAACGTTCGGCGGCGGCGGTGTCGTCGCGCAGTTCGATCAACGCGTCGACCCAGCCGGTGGTGTCGGCGACGGGCACGACGCGGCCGGACACGCGGTCGGTGACGGCCTCGGTGGTGGCGGCCTCGGGCGAGGTGACGACGAGCACGCCGGCGGCCATGGCCTCGGGGATGACGTTGGGCAGGCCGTCGCGGTCGCCGTCGGCGGCAACGACGCCGGTGTGCAGGAGCACGTCGGCCCAGGCGCGCAGTTCGGCGACCTCGGCCTGGGGACGATGGCCCAGCAGATGGACGCGATCGGCGAGGTTCAGTCCAATGATCTCGCGCTCAATCTCCGCGCGGAGCGGACCGTCGCCGGCGATGCGCGCCTCGAAGTCGACGTCGGCGTCGCGCAGCGCGGCGTAGAGCCGGAGCTGGTGGGCAAAGCCCTTCTTGGGCACGAGGCGGGCAACGCAGAGCAGGCGCAACGCGGAGCGGTCGGCGCGCAGGGGTTTGAGGATGGGCAGTTCGTTGAGGCCGCGGCGGATGACGTGTATCCGTTCCGCGGGCACACCGCGCTCTCGCAGGGTGGCGGCGGCCATGTCGGTCGAGGTGTGCACGAAGCGGGCGGGCAGGAGTTTTTCCAAGAGCCACCAGTCGCCGCCGTGGCGGTAGATGTCGTAGGCGTGGGCGGCGGCGCTGTAGGCGTGGCCGTCGAGTTGGTTGAGCAGCCAGGCGGCGGTGGCCGGGCCGGTGGCCCAGACGGCGTGGACGCGCGCCGGGCGCAGCGCGCGAAACTCGGCCGCGCGGATGGCGGCGAAGCCGGCGCCGAGCAGGTTTTCCCAGAAGTTGAGCCAGCACGGCGGGCGACGGGCGAGGAGACCGCGTAGGAGAAATCCGAATACGCGCGGGCGGCGCAGCGCGGTCAGGGGGAGGTGCCAGAGCAGGGTGACCAATTCCCACTTGGAGAAAACGTCGACGGGCAGGCCGTTGAAGGACGGGCCGCCGCCGTGCAGCGAGTAGAGGCGCAGATCGAGTCCGCGGGCGAGCAGTCCGGCGACCTCGCGCTGGATGAAGGTTTCCGTGGGCTTCGGAAAGGTCGTGAAGAGGTAGGCGATGACCGGGCGGGCGGACATGGGAGGGAGCGTCGTTGGGAACGGACAGGAATGTCCGTTCTCCTTCACAGGCCGAAGTAGCGTTTCATGATCTCGTGGCGGATGCGCCAGGTGCCGAAGCGCA
>JBDRJH010000144.1:0-8252 GCA_043815125.1 Verrucomicrobiota bacterium | reverse complement strand
ATGAAAAAGTGGACCATCGCCAAAAAAACCTACGCTGCCGTCATGGTGTCCTACGCCATCATCATCGCGGTGGGAGTCATCCTTTATGCCAGAGTCGACGGGTTCTTGCAGACCGAGAGGTGGGTCGCGCACACGAATCTCGTCACGGCGAAGGTGAACCATCTGCTCTTGTCGCTGGTGAACATGGAGACCGGCCTGCGCGGCTACGCCGTGGGCGGCGATCCCAAGTTCCTGGAGCCGTTCGAAGCCGGTAAAAGCGCTTACACTCAAGACCTGCAGGACACGCTTGCGCTGGTGAGTGATAACCCGACTCAGGTCGCTCGGCTGAATCGTCTGAACGAGTTGTATGGGCAATGGCTGGTCACGGATGTGGCCGCCACCCGTGCGGAGCGCGAAAAGGCGAACGCCGGCCAGCTCTCGAAGGACGACTTTGAGGCGAGCTTTAATCAGGGCCGGGGCAAGGTGCTCATGGATGGGATGCGCGTCCTCATCAACGAATTTATCGACGCCGAAAAGTCCTTGCTGGTGAAACGAAGCGGTGAGTTCCAGGCGGCCGCCACCCAGGCGAAGTGGTGGGTTATGTTTGGTCTTTCGGGGGCGGTGCTGCTCGGCATGGTCTTGGTCGGCTGGATCGTGAGGGGGACCAACCGCGTCTTGCGGCAGGTCTCCGGCAACCTCAACAGCGCGGCCGCGCAAATCTCCGCGGCCGCCGGGCAGGTGTCCGCCAGCAGCCAGACCCTGGCCGATGGCTCCAGCCAGCAGGCCGCGTCCTTGGAAGAGACCTCCGCGTCTTTGGAAGAGATTAGCTCCATGACTCGGCGGAATGCCGAGAGCGCGGAAAACGCCCGCCTGATTTCCGACGAAACCAGCCGCTCCACCGAGGCCGGTCGCCAGCAAATGAGCGAGATGGTGGAGGCGATGAACGCGATCAAGACCTCCTCCGACAACATCGCCAAGATCATCAAGACCATTGATGAAATCGCCTTCCAGACGAACATCCTCGCGCTGAACGCGGCCGTCGAGGCCGCCCGTGCGGGCGAGGCAGGCGCCGGTTTCGCGGTCGTCGCCGACGAGGTGCGCGCGCTCGCCCAGCGCGCCGCCGAGGCCGCGCGTGAGACCGCGGACAAGATCGATGACTCGATCACCAAGAGCAGCCGCGGGGTGGAGCTGTCTGCCCGGGTGGCCGAAGGGCTCAACCAGATCACAACCAAGACGCACAACGTCAACACGTTGGTGGTCGAGATCGCGACGGCCTCGAAAGAGCAAAGCCAGGGGCTCGGCCAGATCGGCACCGCGGTCGCGCAGATGGATCGGGTCACCCAGGCGAATGCCGGCGGCGCCGAGGAAACCGCCTCCGCCTCCGAGGAGCTCAAGGCTCAGGCTGCGAGCCTGCTCGATAGCGTCGGAGATTTGCTGAAGCTGGTGGGCGGCGGCGAAAAAGAGCCCGCCGCATAGGCCATGCGGCCCGCCGCGCCGCAGGCGGGGTGTGGACCCCAGATGCGCCCGGGGTGACCTCATTTGCAACCAGGGTATTCCCTTTAATCGCACGGTTCACACTAGACTTGCCTCGGCAACATGCCGTTGCTTCCCCGCACACTTATCCGTAAACAAATTATGAAAAACTCCATTGGTTCGCTCGCCGCACTCGCCGCCTTGATCGTCCCCGCCGTTGCCGAAGCCGCCGTGCAGACCGCGGCGGACGGCGTCCAGACCATCAACTACGCCGGCACGATCAACTACGACTTCGACGGTGATGCGGCCACGGACTTCAGCCTGTTCGCCAACTTCGGCGCGTCGGCCTTCGGTGTCACCCACTACGCGAACTTCGGGCAGGTGTCCTTTGGGCAGGAGTTCTTTCACTACGATCTCGCCAACTACGGCGAGACGCTGCCGCTGACCACGGCCTCGACCGGCTACTACGGCTTCGCGTTTGAGGTCGCCGGACAGACCCACGTCGGCTGGGCCCACTTTGTTTTCGACGATCTCTCGGATACGCTTCAGGTGCAGTCCGCCGCGTGGCAGGACGTGGCTTACGCCTCGATCACCGCGGGGGCGGGCGCGATCCCCGAGCCGTCCGCGGCGGGAGCGCTGGCCGGGGCGGGGGCGTTGATGGGCGCGGTCGCGCTGCGGCGTCGCCGACGTTCGTCGTGACGCTCGCCGAGGTCATTCAACGCGCTCGCGCGCAGGACATGGGCGTGCGGGCCGACCAAGTCGGTCCCACCCGCGGCCTGCTTGCGCGCATGGCGGCCATCGAGGCGTTGCTGCGGCGGCACCGCGCGGTGGTCGACGCGGAGTTTCGCGAGCGCGGTCGCGGCGTGGTCTCGTCCGACGAGGCGCCGGAGGGCCAGGTGTCGCTGGCGGATTACCCGAAGGGGTTTTGCGGGGTGATCCGCGACCGGATGTTTGACCGGCTGGTGGCCGACGCGGAGTTTCGCGCGCTGGCCGGGCGCGACGTGATTCTTAAAAAAGTCTTCGTGCTGCTGAAGGGGCTTTATTTCCAAAACGCGCTGCAGCTGGGCAACCTCTACGTCGACGTGGCCAACGACACGGTCGATGTGCGCAAGCCGCCGGTCGAGTGGATGCCGGTCGAGCAGGCCGACTACCGCAACGCCGACGACTGGCCGGCGGTGGCGGAGGTGGGGCGGCGTTACTACGGGGTGGAATTGTATCCAAATTTTCACTTCCCGCTGGCGTTCCCGGCGGTGCCGTGGCTGGCGGTGCGTTCGTCGGGTCGGATCGATTTTTTCTTCGCGCAGGAGCACTTGTTTTTGAAGGACCTGGGCGACGGTTTGCGGCGTGCGCGGGCGTTGCTGGAGGATCCGGGTTTTGCGGAGCGGCGGTTGCCCGAGGCGTGCCGCCGGCTGCTGGAGCGGGCGTGCGGGGCCAACCTGCGCGAGGCGTTTCCGATCGAATACGCCGAGGTCGACGCGGAGATGATCCGCACGAAGGTGCTGCCGGAGTTCGAAGCGCTGGGCCGGGCGGGCGACGCGGCGGCGGCGGGCGTGGTGGAGCATTATTTGAAGCTGGTGCGCGCGGCGACCGCGCGTCTGGCGCGCATGGATCTGCGGGCGGGCGGTTGAACGCGGCGTAGGGCCGGACCTTGTGTCCGGCCGCGTGGGGCGTAAGCAACGCCGGGTCGTGGATTCGCGGTGCCGCGGCCTCGCCAAGGTGAGGCCCTACGTTTTCAAAGGCAGTTCAGTTGTCCTCGAGCTTCACCTGGCGGTCGCGGAGGAAGGGCACGAGTTCGTCGACGCCGAAGTCGGCGAGGATGGTGCCGTTCCAGTCGAGGGTGGGGACTTTGCCCTGGCCGGATTTTTGGCGCATCTCGCCGGCGGCCTGCGGGTCGGCGGCGATGTCCAGGTTGCGGTAGGGGATGCCGTGTTCGTCGAGGAAGCCGACGACTTCGGCGCACCAGGGGCAGCCGGGTTTGGTGTAGAGCAGGGGGAGCGGATTCATGGTGATGGGAGGCGGGGCGTGGCGGTTGGCGTGGTCAGGGATGACGGCGTTCCTCGCGCCGGGCGGCGAGCATCTGGTCGTGCTGGGCTTCCTCGACGCCTTCGAGGGCGAGGCGTTCGGCGAGTTCCTGTTCGTCGGGGGATTGTTGTTCGGTGGCGGCGCGGCCGGGGCGGGAGAGGGGGTCGGCGGGGTCGCGGCTCATGCCGCCGGCGGACTCGGCGTCGTCCTGCGTGGTGGCGGGGAGGGTCTGGCCGAGCAGTTCGGCGCGGCTTTGCCGACGGTCTTCGTCGGTGACCTGGCTGGCGTGACGGCCGTCGATGAGGGCGAGTTCGCGGGCGCGGGTTTCGATGGCTTCGGCGGTGACTTCGTCGGCCGGCTGGCCGTGGCGCAGGATGCGGCCGGAGGGGTCTTTGGCGTGGTGGTTCATGGGACAACCTAGGCCGGGGGCGCGTCGTGTCCAATGGCGGGGGGCTTTCCGGCGGGGACGAGGCGGAGGTCCTTGCGCAGGAGTTCGAAGGCGGCGCCGCGCAGGACGACCACGTCGGCGCCGGCGGTGGCCGCGGCGCCGACGGTCCAGCGGCCCTGTTCGTCGACGCAGGCTTGGTCGATGACCGCGCCGGGGCCGAGCAGGCGGTCGGGTTGGCCGGGGGCGGTGAGTTTTACCTCGCCTTGGCGCACGTAGAAATAGGCGCGGGAGGGCACGCCGTGTTCAAAGAGGATCTCGTCGGCGCCGAGGTGGATGGAGCGGAGCACGTCGTCGGGCGGGGGCAGCACGAGGCTGAGGTCGCGGGGGAAGACGAGGTCGAAGGTCCAGTCGATCATGACGCGCAGTTTGCGCAGGGTGCCGGGGAGTTTGGCGAGGTAGAGGGTGCGCCACATCCACCAGGCGAGGAAGCCGCTGAAGCGGAAGCCGAGGACCTCGGCCACGGCCTCGCGTTCGCCGATGCTGGCGAGTTGCCCGAGGTAGCGGTGGGTGAAGGGGCGGAGGGGGCGGCCGGCGAGGGCGCGGGCGATGTTTTGGCCGAGCTGGCGGCCTTGGCGTTGGGCGAGCTGGGCGGTGGGCGGGGAGGTTTTCACCGTGCCGCGGTCGTTCCAGGGGACGGCGGCGCAGTCGCCGGCGGACCAGAGTCGGGTCTGGCCGCGCACGCGCATGGTGTCGTCGGTGGGCACGCGGCCGCGGTCGGTCTCCAGGCCGATTTGGCGGCAGAGGTCGAGCACGACGGGGTGGGGGGCGTTGCCGATGGTGGAGATGACGGTGTGGGCGTCGATGCCGTCGTCGTTGGTGAAGCCGACGCGGCTGGCGGTGACTTCACCGACGCGGGTTTCCAGGCGGACCTCGATGCCGCGGCGCCGGAGCACGCCGAGGGCGTGGTCGCCGAGCTCGGGTCCGATCTCGGCGAGCAGGCTGGCGTGGCCGTGCACGAGCACGACGCGGGGGCGTCGGTCGCGGAGGTTGGCGTAGAACTTCATCGAGCCGCGCAACAGGTCGAACACCTGGCCGGCGGTCTCGACGCCGGTGTAGCCGCCGCCGACGACGACGAAGGTGAGCAGGCGGTCGCGTTGCGCGGGGTCGGCGACAAGGTTGGCTTCCTCAAGGCGGTTGATGAGGGTGGCGCGCAGGCGGATGGCGTCGGCGACGGACTTCATGGGGCGGCCGTGGGCGGCCATGCCGGGCACCCGGGTGAAATCGCTGACGCTGCCTAGGGCGAGCACGAGCTGGTCGAAGGTGAGCGTGTGGTTGCGGGTGAAGCGGCCGCCGTCGAGCGAGATGGATTTGGTGGCCCAGTCGATTTTGTGAATGGAGCCTTGGAGCACGTCGACCTGGCGGCAAAGGAGGCGGAGCGGGTGCACGACGGCGGCGGGGCCGAGCGAGGCGCCGGCGACCTCGGCGAGCATGGGTTGAAAGACGAGCACGTTGCGCTGGGCGACGAGGGCGACGCGTTTCTCGGCGCCCGGGCCGAGCAGTTTGCCGAGGGTTTGCGCGCAGTAGGCGCCGGCGAAGCCGCCGCCCGCGATCACGACATCGTAATGCATGTCCGATCTAAAGCGGCTTTGGCGCGCGATGCGAACCGGGGCGGCGTTTCGAGATGTCGGATGGAGCGGGGCGGATATTTTTCAAAAGATCGGGATGGCTCTCGCCCAGGGGGCGGCTAGCGTGCGGGCCCACATGTTGCGCCATATTGCAGGCTGCGTCGCCCGGCTGGACTCCGTGTATGCGGGGCGGCCGTATTTTGTCGGCCTGAAGGCACGGCTGCTGGCTGCGTTTCAGGCGGTGCTGGTGGTCCTGTTGCCGATCAACTTCGTCAAAATCTGCCTGACCGATCCGCCGGGGCTGGTCCACCGGCTGGTGATCACTCTTATCATGTTGCTCGCGGTGTTGCTGTCCTGGCACTGGCTCAGGCGGGGCCGGCTCGAGGCGGCGGGCGACGGCATCGTGCTGGCCGCGTTGTTGCCCGTGCATGCGGTGGTGTTGCTGGTGCCGGAATTTGTCGAGCCGCTGGCGACGGCGATCCAGCTGTTTGTGTTCGGTTTCCTGTTCGTCATGATCGCGCTGATCTTCGCCTCGCGGCGGGTGGCGCTGGCCGCGTTGGTGGTGATTGTGACGGGGTTGATCCGCATGAGGTTTGTGGGGTTCGCGCCCGAGGGGATGGCTGTCGGCTCGCTGGATTTCGCGGCCGACACGTTGCTGCGCGACGGGCTCATCGCCATCGCGGTGGTCTTCTGCCTGGGGTGGACGCTCATGGCCATGATCGAGGCCACCCACCGGCGCAGCGAGCAGGCGCTGCAGGTTTCCCAGGCCTCCAAGCAGGAACTCGAGCGGCTGGTCTCCGAGCGCACGCGCGAACTGGAGGCGGCCACCGAGCGCGCCAACGAAGCCTCGCGGGCCAAGGGCGATTTCCTGGCCAACATGAGTCACGAGATCCGCACCCCGCTCAACGGCAACATCGCCTCCGCCGAGCTCCTGCGCCACCGCCCCGGGCTGCCCGCCGACACCGCCGAGCAGGCGCGCCTCATCGGCGAATCCGGGGAACTGCTGCTCAAGCTCCTTGGCGACATCCTCGATTTCTCCAAGATCGAGGCCGGCCGGCTCACGCTGGAGCCGCGTCCGTTCAAGCTCGCCCCGTTGGTGGATGACACCGCCAAGCTGCTCGCGGCGCAGGCGCTGCGCGGCGGCGTGACGCTCGAGACCGCGCTCGCGCCCGACCTGCCGACGTGGTTCGAGGCCGACGGTTTCCGCCTGCGCCAGATCCTGCTCAACCTGCTTTCCAACGCGATCAAGTTCACCCCCGCCGGCGGCCGTGTGACGCTCATGATCGCGGCCGAGGACGCCGCCGCCGATCCGGTGCGGCTCCGGCTGGCGGTGCGCGACACGGGCATCGGCATGTCGCCCGAGACGATCGCGCGGGTGTTCCAGCGCTTCACCCAAGCCGACTCGTCGACCACCCGCCGCTACGGAGGCACCGGGCTGGGCCTGAGCATCACCGAGCGGCTGGTCGGGCTCATGGGCGGGCGGTTGGAGGTCGACAGCACTCCCGGCGAAGGGTCGGTCTTCACCTGCCACCTGTCGCTGCCGTTGCCGGGGGCCGGCATCTCCGCCGGCTCCGCGGCCACCGGGCTGCCGCCGCTGGACATCGACGTGCTCATGGCCGAGGACAATCCGGTCAACTGCCGCGTCATCGTCGGCCAGCTCCGGCTGCTGGGCTGCCGCTGCGTCACCGTGCCCGACGGACAGGCGCTGCTGGAGCATCTCGCGGGCGACGCGCCGTTGCCCGACGCCGTGCTGATGGATTGCCACATGCCGCGGCTCGACGGCTGGGAGGCGACCCTGCGCCTGCGGGCGTGGGCGGACGAACCCGCGGCGACCCCGCGCCGGCGCCAAGCCTCCGCCCTGCCGGTCATCGCCCTCACCGCCGCGGTCCTGCCCGAGGAACGCGCCCGCTGCCTGGCCTCGGGCATGGACGACTTTCTCGCCAAGCCGGTGAAGCTGGCCGCGTTGCATGCCGCGCTGGCCGCGCGGTCGCGGTCTCAGGCCGTGCCCTCGACGCGGCAGTAGGTCCACGTCGCCGGCACGCCGTCCGGCCGGCCAAAGACCCGGTCGTAGTCGCGCAGCAGCCGGCGCAGGCGCCCCGGCGGCAACGGGTCGCCGGTCAGGGTGGCGCCGGTGCCGTGCAGCTGCCGCAGCAACGCGCGCGCCCGCGGGTAGACGTAGGTGACGGTGCGCGTTTCCAGCCGCACGCCGTTGAAGCCCGCGGCCTCGAAAAACCCGCGCCACTGCGCCGCCGTGCGCCAGGGGAAGGGGCGCCGCTCCGGCAGCAGCGAGCCATACTCGGGCAGCGACGGCGCGATGTAGACGCCCGACAGGTGCCGCCCGCCCGGCCGCAGGATGTGTCTCCAATTTTTCAATACGCGGGTCGGATCCGGCGCCCATTGCAGCAGGCTGCAGGAGCAGGAAAAATCCCACGCGCCCTCCGGGTCGCCGGGCGCCCACGCGTCGCGCCGGCGCCACTCCGTGGCCGGCAAAACCTCCCGTCCCCGCGCGACCATGGCGGGTGAGAGGTCGCCGGCCTCGATGCGGGCGAAGCGTCCGGCGAGGTGGCGGGTAAGGTTGCCCGTGCCCGCGCCGAACTCCAGGCACGAGGCGAACTCGCCGGCCGGCGGCAGCCACTGCGCGACCCACGCGGCGGTGTCGCGTTGCACGTGCGCATGCGTGTCGTAGCAGCCGGCCTTGCGGTCGAAGGCGGGGCGGGCGGGCGGCGTGGGCGTTGGATCGGCTGGCATCGCGGGGGCGGGGGGCG
>JBDRJH010000143.1:0-3169 GCA_043815125.1 Verrucomicrobiota bacterium | reverse complement strand
GCGCGAGGGCGGCGACACCGGCGTGGGTCTGGTCGTAGGCGAGCGCCTTTTCGATGTCGGCGTTGTCCTTCATGAAGGTGTCGAGGTCGGCGCGCGCGGAGATGAGCGGGGGCAGCATGGCGTTGTAGCGTTTCTCCAGCTCGGCGCGTCGCTGCTCGGCGACGGTCCGGATCTCGGGTGAGGCGATGCCGGCGGCATGGGCGGCCCATTCGCCGAAGTAGGCCTTGCCGTTGTTGCGCACGTCGGCGGACTCGACGAGCAGCTTGCGCGCGCTCCGGGCAAAGGCGGCCTGGTCGCGGCTGAAGGCGCCGTAGACCTCGCTGGCGAGGCCGGCGTTGGTGAGGCGCGCGAGATTGCCGAGCGTGCGTTGCAACTGGCTCTGGGCGTCGGCGACCTGCTTGCGCAGCTTGGTCAGATCGGCCGCCGGCGCGCTGGCGGCCGCCTCCTGCGGAGCGGATTTCTTTTGGCCAAACGGCAGGCTGGCGCAACCGCCCAAGGCGAGGGCGAGCAGGCCGGAGGCGACGGACAAACCAATGAGACGACGAAGGGAAGAGTGGATCGGCATGGTCGTCCACATGATGGCAAACGGTATCGGACACAACCCGCGGCTGCGATTTGGGCGGACACAAAAAAGCCGGAGTCCCGTGCGGGGACTCCGGCTTGAAGAGTGACGGCCGATGGTGCCTCCGGTCGATTATTCGGCGACCTTGGTCGGCTCGGCGGCGGGCTCCTCGGCGGCGGCGTTCTCGTCGGCGGCGGGGGCTTGCTGCTGGGACTCGAGCTCCTTCATGGCGGCCTTGCGGGAGAGGCGGACCTTGCCGGTGCGCTCGTCGATGCCGATGCACTTGACGGTGATGGAGTCGCCCATCTTGACCACGTCTTCGGTGCGGCGGACGCGGAAGTCGGCCAGCTCGGAGATGTGGCAAAGGCCTTCCTTGCCGGGGGTGCATTCGACGAAGGCGCCGAAGTCCTTAACGCCGGTGACGCGGCCGTTGTAGATCTTGCCCATCTCGATGGGCTCGCCGCCGCCGGCGCCGCCCTTGCCACCGCCGCCGCCGCACAGGGAGTCGATTTCCTGGATGGCGCGGGCCATGGCCTCGCCGTTGTTGGAGTAGATGAAGACCTTGCCGGAATCGTCATCGGAGATGTCGATCTGGGCGCCGGTCGTTTCCACGATGCGGCGGATGGTCTTGCCGCCGGGACCGATGAGCAGGCCGATCTTCTCGGGATCGATCTGGATGGTCTGGATGCGGGGCGCGTAGGCGCTGAGGTCCTTGCGGGGGGCGGGCAGCGCGGCGAGCATGGTCTTGAGGATCTCGACGCGGGCGTCGCGGGCCTGGAAGATGGCGGCCTTGGCGATCTCGAAGGGCAGGCCCTTGATCTTGAGGTCGAGCTGGAAGCCGGTGATGCCGGTGGTGGTGCCGGCGAGCTTGAAGTCCATGTCGCCGAAGTGGTCTTCCTCACCGAGAATGTCGGTGATGGTGACCCACTTGTCGATGGAGCCGTCGGCTTTGTTGCTGGTCATCAGGCCGCAGGAAATACCGGCGACGGGAGCGATGATCGGAACGCCGGCGTCCATGAGGGACAGGCAGCCGCCGCAGATGGAGGCCATCGAGGTCGAGCCGTTGGAGGCCATGATCTCGGAGACCACGCGGATGGAGTAGGGGAACACGTCCTCGGGCGGCAGCACCGGCACGAGCGAACGCTCGGCGAGGGCGCCGTGACCGATCTCGCGACGGCCGGGGCCGATGAAGCGGCCGGCTTCACCCACGGAGAACGGGGGGAAGTTGTAGTGGAGGATGAAGGACTTGGAGGTCACACCGCCGGTGAGGGCGTCGAGGCTCTGGGCTTCCTTGGTCGGCCCGAGGGTGGTGATGGCGATGTTCTGGGTGTCGCCGCGCTGGAAGGTGGCGGAACCGTGAACGCGGGGGAGCACGCCGACCTCGGCATGGAGGGGACGCAGGCTCTTGGCGTCGCGCTTGTCGGCGCGGATGCCGCGCTCGAGCACGGTCTGGCGGTAGGCTTTGTATTGGAGGTCCTCGAAGACGACGCTGAGGTCGACGTCGGTGAACTTGTCTTCGCCGAGCTCGGCGACGAGGGCGGCCTTGGCCTCTTCCTTGAGGGCCTTGACGTTGGCGGAGCGGACAGCCTTTTCGAAGCCGAAGATGGCGGCGGAGACGCGCTCCTGGGTGGCGACGCGCTCGATGATGGCGCGGGCCTCGGGGGAGGCCTGGACGAGGGGGAAGACGGCCTTGGGCTTGCCGGCGAGGGCGACGAGTTCCTTGATGGCGGCGATGATCGGCTGGATGGCCTTTTGACCGAACTCGAGGGCCTCGATGAAGCGCTCTTCGGAGATCTGGTCGGCGGAGCCCTCGATCATGAGCATGTCGGTCTCGGTGCCGACGTAGATGAGGTCGAGGGAGCTGGAGAACATCTGCTCGATGTTCGGGTTGGCGACGAACTGGCCGTCGATCTCGCCGACGCGCACACCGGCGATGGGGCCGGCCCACGGGATGTCAGAGATGGCCAAAGCGGCGGAGGCGCCGTTGATCATGGAGATGTCGGCGTCGTTGATCTGGTCGGCGGAGAGGAGCTGGCCGATGATCTGGACCTCATTGAGGAAGCCTTCCGGGAAGAGCGGGCGGCAGGGACGGTCGCAGAGACGGGAGGTGAGGATTTCCTTCTCGGAGGGACGGCCTTCGCGCTTGAAGTAGCCGCCGGGGAAGCGGCCGGCCGCGGAGTATTTCTCGCGGTAGTCGACGGTGAGGGGGAAGAAGTCCTGGCCGGGGCGCATCGACTGGGCGACGCAGGCGGTGACGAACAGGTTGGTCTCGCCGACGCAGACGTTGACCGCGCCGTTGGCGAGGTTGGCGTAGGTGCCAGTGGAGAAGGTCATCCCGAGGCCCGGGACGGTGACGTTGTGTTTTTGGTTCATTATCTGTGTTTACGGATGCGCGCGCCGCGGACGGGAACGGGCGAAGCGGCGGCACGCGGCCGGACGCCCGGGGTTTTCGATGGACGACGTTTCAGGCCGGGATGGCGCTGGAGGGGCCGCGCACAGGCGCGCGGGTCGTCGCTGAAAGGGTTTTGGAAATCTGAAACGAACTGTCGTCGTTTTCGCGGTCCTCGTGGACTCAAGAGACTCCCGTTTGCCGCCCGGTCGGAGGGC
>JBDRJH010000142.1:0-7566 GCA_043815125.1 Verrucomicrobiota bacterium | reverse complement strand
GTTGTCCGCCTGAGCTGTTTCGCTTTTGTGGAGGGCATCTTATGAAACCCCGCACCTGTCGCCCACTGGCCGCCGCCCTGTCCTTGTTCATCTCCGCCCTCGACGCCGCCGACCTGATCGGCGCGGCCGGGGCGGGTGGCGCTCCCCGCTAAGACGGATCACTTGGACGCGCCACGGCGGGGACGCGCGGCGGGCCGGCGGCGGCTCAGGTGCCGAGGCGGCAGATGAGGAGTTCGCGTTCGAAGAGCATCTCCTTGGGCAGGTGGGAGTGCAGGTCGAGGAAGAGTTCTTCGTGGCCCATGACTTCGGCGCGCCAGGCGAGGCGGTCGATTTTCATGAGGCCGTCGAAGGTTTCCTCGGACATGTCGAGTCCGCTCCAGTCGATGTCCTCATAGTGGGGCATCCAGCCGAGTGGGGTCTCGCGGGCGAAGGCGCGGCCGCGCGAGCGGTCGACGGCCCACTTGAGCACGCGGAAGTTTTCGCGGAAGCCGGGCCAGATAAAGTTGCCGGAGTCGTCCTTGCGGAACCAGTTCACGAAGAAGACGCGCGGGCTCTCCTTGAGCGATTTTTGCAGCATGATCCAGTGGCGGAAGTAGTCGCCCATGTGGTAGCCGCAGAAGGGCAACATGGCCATGGGATCGCGGCGGACCTTGCCAATGGTGCCCGCGGCGGCGGCGGTCATTTCGGAGCCCATGGTCGCGCCCATGTAGACGCCGCCGGACCAGTTGAAGGCCTGGGTGACGAGGGGCGTGGTGGTGGCGCGGCGTCCGCCGAAGATGATGGCGTGGATGCGCACACCGGCGGGGTTTTCCCACTCGGGGTCAATGGTGGGGCACTGCGAGGCGGGCGCGGTGAAGCGGGAGTTGGGATGAGCGGCCTTGGCGCCGGTTTCCTTGGCGATGGCGGGGGTCCACTTGTTGCCGCGCCAGTCGATGCACTCGGCGGGGGGCTGGTCGGTCATGCCTTCCCACCAAACGCCGCCGTCGGGGGTCTGGGCGACGTTCGTGAAGATGGTGTTGCGCGAGAGCGCGGCCATGGCGTTGGGGTTGGTCTTGACGGAGGTGCCGGGGGCGACGCCGAAGAAGCCGGCCTCGGGGTTGATGGCGTGCAGGCGGCCGGTGGCGTCGGGGCGCAGCCAGGCGATGTCGTCGCCGACGGTGGTGACCTTGTAGCCCTTTTTCTGGAAATGCTCGGGCGGGATGAGCATGGCGAAGTTGGTCTTGCCGCAGGCGGAGGGGAAGGCGGCGGCGACGTAGGTTTTTTGTCCCTCGGGATCTTCGAGGCCGAGGATGAGCATGTGCTCGGCCATCCAACCTTCGTCGCGGGCGAGGTTGGAGGCGATGCGCAGGGCGAAACATTTTTTGCCGAGCAGGGCGTTGCCGCCGTATCCGGATCCGTAGGACCAGATCTCGCGGGACTCGGGGAAGTGGACGATGTATTTGTCGGGATTGCAGGGCCAGGGGACGTCCTGTTGGCCGGGAGCGAGGGGCGCGCCGACGGTGTGCATGCAGGGCACGACGCGTTTTTCCTTTTTGTCGATTTCCTTGAACACGGGCAGGCCGATGCGGGCCATGATACGCATGTTGACGACGACGTAGGGCGAGTCGGTGAGTTGCACGCCGAGCTGCGAGAGGGGCGAGCCGACGGGGCCCATGCTGAAGGGCAGCACATACATCGTGCGGCCGGCCATGCAGCCGTTGAAGAGGCCCTTGAGGCGCTTGCGCATGACGAACGGATCCTCCCAGTTGTTGGTCGGGCCGGCGTTGTCCTTGGAATGGGAGCAGATGAAGGTGCGCTCCTCGACGCGGGCGACGTCGCCGGGATCGGAGCGGGCGAGGAAGCAGCCGGGCCATTTTTCGTCGTTGAGCCGGGTGAAGGTGCCGGCGGCGACGAGTTCGTCGCAAAGGGTGTCGTATTCCTCCTGCGAGCCGTCGACCCAGTGGATGGCGGCGGGCTGCGTGAGGGCGGCCATTTTCTCCACCCAGCGCAGGAGGTGCTTGTCGTGGCTGAGCGGCGTGGCGGGGTTGCGTTTTGACATGTCGGGAGTGAATCGGTGGCGGCCGGCGGGGTAAACCGCAAAGGCCTCGTGGGACGGGCTATTAAAACACGAGCGACTTAGCAGAAGCGGTGCCTATACCGCGGGCGGCGGCGGTTTTTAATCTGGTCGCGCGACGGCGGGCTCGATGTGCACGAGGGCGTCGGTGATGGTGCGGTCGGAGTGCGTGAGCGCGTCCTTGACGGCGTGAGCGATGTCGTGCCCGGCGCGCACGGTGATCTCGCCGTCGACGATGACGTGGATGTCGACGAGGTGGCTGAGCCCGCTTTTGCGCACCCGGCATTTTTCAATCGCGATGACGCCCTCGACGTCCGAGGCGAGCGCGCGCACGGCCTGCTCGAGTTCGCCGTGGGCGGTGCTGTCCATGATCTCGCGCAGGGCCTTTACGCCGACGAGGATGCCGTTGGCGCCGATGACGACGCTGGCGGCCAGGGCGGCCCAGTCGTCGGCGGTGGCGTAGGCGTCGCCTCCGATCAGCGCGACGACGATGCCGACAAAGGCCGCGGCGGAGGTGAGCGCGTCGGCGCCGTGGTGGGTGGACTCGGCGGCGAGCGCGGTGCTGCCGCTGTCGAGGCCCTGCTTTTGCAGACGCCGCGAGAACCAGAGTTTCACGATGACGACGCCGACCAGCAGCGGCAGGGTGAAGGCGCGGGGCGGCGCGTGCGGCACGCGGATCTCGTGCACGGCATGCACGGCGATCCAGACGGCCGCGAGGATCATGACGCCGGAGACGAAGAGCGCGGCCAGCGGCTCGGCCTTGCCGTGGCCGTAGGGGTGCTCGGCGTCGGGCGGTTGCTTGGCCACCTGAAAGCCCGCCCAGACGAGCAGCGAGGTGATGACGTCGATGAACGACTCGACCGCGTCGGCGATGAGCGCGTAGGTGTTGCCGAGGAGGCCGCCGGCGAGCTTGACGAGGGCGAGCACGAGGTTGAGCACCACGCCGCGCAGGATGAGGGCGGCGCCTTGGTCGGCGCGCCGGGCGACCTCGACCTGGGCTGGATGCCGTGGGGTGTTCATGGGCGTGGGCGGCGAGCATTGGGGCCCGCGGGCAAAGGTCGAACAGAAGTTGGCGCGCGCCCACGACGCCGTTGACCGGCGGGTGCGAACGTCCAAGATTCCACGTTCCAGCCATGTCCTCGTCCAGCACCACCATCGCCACCGACCCGGTCGTCCAGTTCTCCGTCTTCACCGAAAACCGCGTGGGGCGGCTCTACGACCTGACGGCCCTGCTCAAGGAGAACAACGTGCACATCATCGCGGTGACGGTGCTCGACGCGACCGACACGACGATCCTGCGCCTGATCGTCGACGATCCGGACAAGGCCAGGGAGCTGATGATCAACAACGATTTTCCCTACGTGGAGTGCAGCGTGCTCGCGGTCGAGATCACCGACGAGGGCGACCTGAAGAACGTGCTGGCGGCGCTGCTGGAGGCCGAGATCAACATCCACTACGTCTACAGCTTCATCAAGCGTCCCGAGGGCAGGAGCGCTCTGGTGCTCAACATCGAGGACGCCGACGTGGCCGCGCAGTCGCTGGGCAACCGCGGCTTTCAGGTGCTGACGCAGGGCGACATCTCGCGCTGAGTCGCGGAGGCGACGGGTCGACGCGGGCGGGCGCGGCGAAAAAAAGGGCGGCCGTGAACGGCCGCCCTTGCGCGCAGAAGTGTATTTATAAAACGGATACAGACTACTCCGCGGCCGGCCCGGCGGGTGGCTCGGGAGGGGCGGGAGGGGCGTCCTTGGCGGCGGTCTTTTTCTTGGCCGGTCCGCGGCGTGAGCGGGTGCGGTTGGTGCGGGGTTTCCTGGGTTTCCCGGCCTGCTCCGGATCGGAGGAGTCCGGGGAGGCGTCGTCGGGCGACGCGTCGGATGCATCCGGGCCGTCCGCATCCTCGGCCTCGTCGGAGGCCGCGGGCGAGGCGATGACGGCATCGTTTTCGGTTTGGTCGGAATCGGCGGCGGTCTCGGAGGAGGAGGACGCGGGCTCGGCGGGGGCGCCGGCGGGGGACTCGGAGGACTCGGGGGCCTCGGGGCGGGGCTCGCGTTTTTCGCGGGCGTTGATCCAGACGCCGCCGCGGCCGTCCTTGTTGAGCCAATACACCTGGTCGCCGATCTCGGCGGGTTCGCCCTTGCCGCCGTTTTGTTCGGGCAGGATCAGGCCGGCGGCGGCGAGGCCGGCGAGGAGTTCCTCCTCGGGGTGGTGGAGGGTCTTGGCGAGGAAGCCGACGGAACCGGAGTTGCCGGGGCCGCGACGGTTGCGGCGCATGAAGGGTTCGATGGCGACGAGCAGTTCGGGGCCTTGCGGGAGGGGTTGGGCGGCGAGTTCGGCGGCCTTGGCCTCGCGTTCGGCCTGTTCGGCGGCGCGGCGTTCGGCCTCTTCCTGACGGCGGGCCTCCTGCTCGGCGCGGCGGGCGGCGGCCTCGGCGTCGCGGGCGGCCTGTTCCTCGGCGCGGCGTTTGCGTTCGGCCTGCTCGGCGGCGTGTTCCTCGGCGAGCTCGGCGGCGGCGGGGTCGTCGGCGGCGAGTTCGCGGGCCTTGACGACGCGGAAGACGGGGCGGGGTTTTTCGCGGGTGTTGATGTAGAGGGTGCCGCGGTTGTTGCGGTTGATCCAGTAGAGGTCGCCTTCGAACTCGAGGTAGACGGGGGCGTCGTCCTCGGTATCGGGAATGGTGAAGCCGCACTCGCGGAGGGCGCCGGTGATGTCGTCCTCGGTCTGTTCCCAGCGCTTGGCGAGGAAGTCGACGCCGACGGCGGAGCCGGGACCCTTCTGGTTCTTGCGCTGGTGGGGTTTGATGGCGTCGAAGAAGGTGGGGAGGTCGTCGTCGAACTCGTCGAAGTCGTCCCAATCGCCGCCCGCGATGCCCTGTTCCTCGGCGGCGAGGGCTTCGGGGTCGTTGTCACGCTCGGTGTCGCGGACTTTGCGGATGCCCTCGGCGGCGAGGGGTTTTTCGACGGGCTCGGCGGATTCGGACGCCTCGGTTTGTCCGGCGGACGCGGTGGTCTCGCCGGCGTGTTGCTTCTGGATCAGCTCGGCGCGGAGCTTGTCGGCCTCGGCCTTGGCGGCGGCGGCGACGGCGGCCTCCAGCGTCCATTCGCGCTGGGTTGGACGACGCGCCATGCCGTTGAAGGCGAGAGGGTTGTCGGGTTGCGCGTGAAACTGGATGATCTCCCACTCGTCTTTGCCGAGCTGGTTGAGATAGGTCTCCAAGAGGCTCGGCGAGGCGAAGCCTCCCTTGCCGCTGGTGATGATTTTATATTCCCAAAGGGCCATGTGTTACGGGGTTTCCAATGATTTTGCTGGAAAGCCCAACGCATCCCAGATGCCAGGGGGCTTGCCCAGCCTATTCTGTCGCCGGACGTCACGGATTGGGATAACCCGGACGGGTCGATACGGTCAGCAGCCAGCCAACCGCGTAGTCGATCAACTGGCCGCTGGGACCGTTGGGGTTGAAGTCGCAGGCGTGGGTCGCCCAGGGCAGGCTGAGAAAATAGTGCGGCACCCCGGCTTCGGCGAGACGCGCGTCGAGTCGCTCGCTGTGTTTGTGCCAGACGAGTTCGTCCAACGCACCGTGGATGAGCAGCGTCGGCGGAGTCACACCCGGGCCGCGCACAAGACGCTCGGGACTCGCCGATTCATAGAGCGGCTCCCTGCCCTGCTCGGGTGATCCGCCAAGGTATTGGGTGAGCAGTTTGACCGAGTTGAGCACATCGTCCGGCCGGGCAATGGACCAGACAAAGCCCAGGTCGTAGGGCGAGTAAAACGACGCCACCGCGCGGATCGCGGGATCGTTGGCGGTGTAGGCCGTCGCGGTCGCGATCTGGCCGCCGGCGCTGCGGCCGAGGAGCACGAAGTTGTCGCGCGAAATGCCGAGTTCGCCGGCGTTGGCCTTGAGCCACGCGATGGCCGCCAGCAAATCCTCGCGTTGGGCCGGCCACGGATGCGCGGGAGCCAGTCGGTAGCTCACCGCCGCCACCGCGAAGCCGCGCTCCGCCCAAAGCTCGTTCCATTCCATCAATTGCCGGCGATCGCCGCCGTCCCAACCGCCGCCGTGCACGACCACGATGCAGGGCAAATCCGACAACCCGCCCCGCGGCCGGTAAAAATCCAACGCCAACTCATCCGCCGTGCCCGCGTGGGCAAACACCCGCGTCTCCACCTTCGCCACGCCGGCCACCTCGCCGCCGCGGGCGGGCAGCCGCCACCAACGTCCGCGCGCCAACACCGGTCCGCGCACCTTCGCCTCACCCAACCCCGCCGCCAGCCTCTCCGGCAGGTCCTTCGCGATCCGCCATGCCTCCCAGCGCGGCCTCAGCAACAACACTCCCGCCGCCACCGCCAGCAACAGCGTCGCCCAAGTGACCGCGCGCGCCATCACCCCACCCCCGCCAACCGCGAGCTGCGCGAGTGCCAGACCGCCCACGATCAACGCCAGCCCGGCCACCCAATGCCCGAACTCCCCCGCCAGAATCGCCAGCTTCCAGGTGTTGTAGGTCGGCGCGCGCACCACCGTCAGCAGGCCGACCGCCAACAGGCCCAGAGCGGAAATCAACAACAGGGTTCTCAACATATGCTCCTTGGAACGAGTCACATCGCCCCCCGGACGTAAAACCCCACTTTTTAATTTCCCCCTTTCGCCCGCCGCCGCGAACGCGTTGACTGCGCCCATCATGCCGCTGCCCGTCGCCGTTTACGACACCCGCTCCTACGACCGCTCCCACCTCGACGCCGCCGCCCGCGCGCAGCCCGCCGCCGGCATCGAGTGGCGCTTCCACGACTTCCGCCTGAGCATCGACACCGTCGGCAGCCTCAACAGCGCCACCGCCGTGTGCGTGTTCGTCAACGACCGCGTCGACGCCGCCACCATCAACGCCATGGCCGCCGCCGGCGTGAAACACATCGCCCTGCGCTGCGCCGGCTTCAACAACGTCGACCTGCCCGCCGCCCGCGCCGCCGGCCTGCGCGTCACCCGCGTGCCCGCCTACTCGCCCCACGCCGTCGCCGAGCATTCCGTTGCCCTGCTGATGACGCTCAATCGCAAGATCCACCGCGCCTACAACCGCGTCCGCGAACAAAACTTCTCCCTCGGCGGCCTCGTCGGCTTCGACCTCCACGGCAAGACCGTCGGCATCGTCGGCACCGGCAAGATCGGCCGACTCGCCGCGCAGATCTTCCGCGGGTTCGGCACCAACGTCCTCGCCTACGACACCCACCCCGACACCGCCTGGGCCGCCGCCCATGGCGTCACCTACGCCGGCCTCGACGAACTGCTCGCCGCCTCCGACGTCGTCTCGCTCTACCTGCCCCTGCTCCCCTCCACCCACCACATCATCGACGCCGCGCGCGTCGCCCGCATGAAACCCGGCGCGTTCCTGGTCAACACCAGCCGCGGCAAGCTCGTCGACACCACCGCCCTCATCGACGCCCTCCGCAGCGGTCACCTCGGCGGCGTCGCCCTCGACGTCTACGAAGAGGAGGAAGGCGTCTTCTTCGAGGACCTCTCCGACACCATC
>JBDRJH010000141.1:0-17068 GCA_043815125.1 Verrucomicrobiota bacterium | reverse complement strand
ACGCGTCACCACCGACAACCCCGAGGCCACCTACAACGCCCTCGCCAAATACGGCATCGACCTCGTCGCCCTCGCCAAGACCGGCAAGCTCGACCCCGTCATCGGCCGCGACGACGAGATCCGCCGCACCGTGCGCATCCTGTCGCGCAAAACCAAGAACAACCCCGTGCTCATCGGCGAACCCGGCGTCGGCAAAACCGCCATCGTCGAAGGCCTCGCCCAACGCATCCTGCGCGGCGACGTGCCCGAAGGCCTCAAGGACAAAACCATCTTCGCCCTCGACATGGGCGCGCTCGTCGCCGGCGCCAAATACCGCGGCGAATTCGAGGAACGCCTCAAGGCCGTGCTCGCCGAGGTCAAGGCCGCCGACGGCCGCATCCTGCTCTTCATCGACGAACTCCACACCATCGTCGGCGCCGGCAAATCCGAAGGCGCCATGGACGCCGGCAACCTCCTCAAGCCCATGCTCGCCCGCGGCGAGCTCCACTGCATCGGCGCCACCACCCTCGACGAATACCGCAAACACATCGAGAAAGACGCCGCCCTCGAGCGCCGCTTCCAACCCGTGCAAGTCGAGCCGCCCTCCACCGAGGACGCCATCTCCATCCTCCGCGGCCTGCGCGAACGCTTCGAACTCCACCACGGCGTGCGCATCCAGGACAACGCCCTCGTCTCCGCCGTCATCCTCTCGCAGCGCTACATCGCCGACCGCTTCCTGCCCGACAAGGCCATCGACCTCATTGACGAAGCCTGCGCCATGATCCGCACCGAGATGGACTCCTCCCCGCAGGAACTCGACGCCCTCCAGCGCCGCGTGCTCCAACTCGAAATCGAAGAAGCCGCCCTCAAACTCGAAAAAGACTCCGCCTCCAAACTCCGCCTCGAAACCCTCCAGCGCGAGCTCACCGACACCCGCTCGCAAGCCAACGCCCTGCGCGCCCGCTGGGACAAGGAAAAGGCCGCCATCAACCAAGTCCGCCAAGTCCGCGAAAAACTCGAAGCCACCCGCCTCGAACTCGAACGCGCCGAACGCGCCTACGACCTCAACAAACTCGCCGAACTCCGCCACGGCCGCATCCCCCAACTCGAAGCCGAACTCAAGAAACTCGAAACCGACTCCGCCAAGACCGAGCTTTTCAAAGAAGAAGTCTCCGCCGAGGAAGTCGCCGAGATCGTGGCCAAGTGGTCCGGCGTGCCCGTCACCCGCCTGGTCGAAGGCGAAAAAGAAAAACTCCTCCGCCTTGCCGACACGCTGCACGAACGCGTCATCGGCCAGGACGAAGCCGTGCAACTCGTCACCGACGCCATCCTGCGCGCCCGCGCCGGCATCAAAGACCCGAGCCGCCCCGTCGGCTCGTTCCTCTTCCTCGGCCCCACCGGTGTCGGCAAGACCGAGCTGGCAAAAACCCTCGCCGAAACCCTCTTCGACAGCGAGGCCGCCATGATCCGCATCGACATGTCCGAATACATGGAGAAGCACAGCGTCGCCCGCCTCATCGGCGCGCCCCCCGGCTACATCGGCTACGACGAGGGCGGCCAGCTCACCGAAGCCGTGCGCCGCAAGCCCTACGCCGTGATCCTCTTCGACGAAATTGAAAAGGCGCATCCCGACGTATTCAATGTTCTCTTACAAGTCCTCGACGACGGACGCATCACCGACGCGCAAGGCCGCACGGTCGATTTCAAGAACACCATCATCATCATGACGTCCAACCTCGGCAGCCGCCACCTGCTCGACGGCGTTGTCGGTGACACCATTCCCGAGACCGTGCGCGAGTCCGTCTTTGCCGAACTGCGCAAAGCCTTCCGTCCCGAGTTCCTCAACCGCATCGACGAAAACATCCTCTTCAAGCCCCTCACGCTGGAAGAGATCACCCGCATCGTGGACCTGCTGATGGCCGACTTGAACCAACGCCTGCTCGACCGCCGCGTCACCGTCACGCTCACGCCCGCCGCGAAAGTCTGGGTCGGCGAAAAAGGCTACGACCCCGTCTTTGGCGCGCGTCCGCTCAAACGTTTCCTGCAACGCCAGCTCGAAACCCGCCTCGCCCGCGCCCTCGTCGCCGGCGAAGTCGCCGAAGGCGCCACCGTCACCTTCGACGTCAGGGACGACGCGTTGGGCATGGTCTGATCGTCTCCGTGCGACCAGGCCCCATTGGTCGGCCCGGCCATTATTCCAGGCAATAGGGCGTATTCAAACTTGGCTCAGGCAGGCACGCCGGCACACTCCGGGCTCTCGGCTCCCAACCGTCCGCCCAAACCATGCAAAACGAGATTCGCTGGCTCGCCCGCCTTGGCCTGGACCAGGGCCTGTTCACCCTCACCCACCTGCAGGCGGTGCGAAAGACGCTCCCCCCCGACGCCGACCTCGGCTCCTTCGCCCAACAGCTGATCGACGACGGCCATGTGCCCGACGCCCAGTTGGAGGTCCTTGAACGCGTCGCCGGCCTCGCGCTCGCCAAAGGCAAGGCCGGTCCGCCCCTCGACGACCCCTTCGGCGAAGACCAACCCGCGCCGACAGCGCCTCCCGCCACCCGCCCCACCGCTCCCAAGGGCTCCACCGCCCCACCCTTCATGGCGACCGGCGCGGGCGAGGCCAAGCTCCCCTCGCTGCCCGCCGAGGCCATGAACCTCCTGGGCGACGACGCGCTTGCCAGCACCATGCGCCAGCTCCTGCGCGACTGCGCCGCCTACGGCGCCAGCGACCTGCACCTCTCGGCCAACGCGCCGCCCTTCATCCGGCACAACCGCAAGCTCATCCCGATCGACACCCACCGCCTCAACCACGAGGAGGCCCGCCGGCTCAACACCATCCTGCTCACCCCGGCGCAACGCGACCGCTACGAGTCCGCCGGCGACCTCGACTACGCCCTCGCCCTGCCCACCGGCGAGCGCTACCGCGTCAACCTCATGGTGCACAAAGGCGGCTGCGCCGGGGCCTACCGCATGATCCCCGCGCGAGTGCCCAAGCTCGGCGAACTCGGCCTCAAGCACGTCGACCCCGTGCGCAGACTCCTCAGCTACCACAACGGCCTCATCCTCGTCACCGGCCCCGTCGGCGCCGGCAAAACCACCACCCTCGCCGCCCTCGTCAACGAGCTCAACCAGACCCGCGAGGATCACGTAATCACCGTCGAGGACCCCGTCGAGGTCGTGCAGGTTTCCAAGGGCTGCAACCTCACCCAGCGCGAAGTCGGCACCCACACCGCCAGCTTCGCCTCCGCGCTCAAGGGCGCGCTGCGCGAGGACCCCGACGTCATCGTCATCGGCGAGCTGCGCGACCTCGAGACCATCGAGATGGCCATCTCCGCCAGCGAGACCGGCCACCTCGTGATCGGCACCATGCACACCAGCGACGCCGCCACCACGCTCAACCGCCTGCTCGACGTCTTCCCCGCCTCCCAGCAGACGCAGATCCGCGCCAGCGTGGCCGAGAGCCTGCGCGGCATCCTCTGCCAGCGCCTGCTGCCCTCGACCCAGGGCGGCCTCGTGCTCGCCAACGAATTGCTCATCAGCAACACCGCCGTCGCCGCCCTCATCCGCGAAGGCAAGACCCAGGGCCTGCGCAACGTGCTCGAAACCGGCGTGCGCGAAGGCATGAGCCTGATGGAAAACGCCGTCTTCGACCTCTACCAAGCCGGCAAGATCAGCGCCGCCACCGCCCGCCAGAACGTCACCAGCAAGATGGTGCTCGCCAAGATCCACTGACCTCTCCGCCGCCCCCGTAGGGGCCTCGCTCGCGAGGCCCGTTCACCGTTCCTAGCGTCCACCGATTTCATTCGCCAAACGGGCCTCGCAAGCGAGGCCCCTACATCCCCAAACACGCCCGCTTCGCACCATGGCCGCCATCGACACCCTCCTCACCCAGATGCTCGAAAAGGGCGGCTCCGACCTGCACCTCACGGTCGGCCTGCCGCCCAAGATCCGCACCTCCGGCAACCTCGTGCCGCTCACCGACACGCCCGTCACCTCGGAGAAAATGGCGGTGCTCCTCCAGGAAATCTGCCCGCCCGCCCGCTGGGAACAATTCCTCGAAAAAAAGGACCTCGACCTCGCCCACGAAATCCCCGGAGTCGCCCGCTTCCGCGGCAACTACCTCTACAACCACTGGGGCATGGCCGCGGTCTTCCGCCAGATCCCCTCGAAGATCATGACCTTCGAGGAGCTCAAACTCCCGCCCGCGCTCAAGAAACTCTGCGACCTCCAGGAGGGCCTCGTGGTCGTCACCGGCCCGACCGGTAGTGGAAAATCCACTACGCTCGCCGCGATGATCGACCACATCAACGCCACCTCCGCGCGCCACATCATCACCATCGAGGACCCGATCGAGTTCGTGCACAAGGACCAGAAGTCCGTGATCGTGCACCGCGAGGTCGGCGAGCACACCCGCTCCTTCGCCGCCGCGCTGAAGGGCGCGATGCGGCACGACCCCGACATCCTCCTGCTCGGCGAGATGCGCGAATTGGAAACCATCAAGCTCGCGCTCAGCTGCGCCAGCATGGGTATGCTCGTCTTCGGCACGCTGCACACCAACAACGCGCCGAAGACCATTGATCGCATCATCAACGCCTTCCCCGCCGACGAGCAGAACCAGGTGCGCGTGATGCTCTCCGGCTGCCTAGCCGGCGTGGTTGCGCAGCTGCTCTGCAAGCGCGTGCCCAAGGGCCGCTGCGCCGTGCACGAAATTTTGCTCCGCCACGAGGCGTTGCCCAACACCATCCGCAGCGGCCAGATCGCCAACATCCGCGGCCTGATCGAGAGCGGCGGCGCCGACGGCATGATCACCATGGACCAGAGCCTGCAGGCCCGCGTCAACGACGGCAGCATCACCGCCAAGGAGGCCTACATGAAGGCGTCCAACAAGGCCCTCTTCGCCCACGCGATGAAACCCGGCGACCTCGACGGAGCGCACTGATACCAAAGATGGCTCGAGGTGGAACGCGTTGACCTCAACGCGTTCGAGTGACTCCGACCGGCCGACAAACCGAGCGCCTTGAGGTCAAGTCGCTCCACCTTGGGGAGCACCGCCGGGGTCGGCGCCCCCGGCGACAAACCGAACGCCCCTGGGGACAGGGGCGGCTACATCAGGCGCCGTGGCAGTTCTTGAACTTCTTGCCGCTGCCGCAGGGGCACGGGTCGTTGCGGCCGACCTTGGGCATCTCGCGACGCATGGTGACGGTGGGCAGCTGGGGCTCGGGCGCGGACTGGGCCGGCGCGCCGGCGGTGACCGCGGCGCGGGCGGGCTGCGGGGCCGCGGTCGCCTCGGTCTCGGGACCGGTGACACGCGCGGTCTTCGACAACATCGCGAGCATGTTCTCAAAGACCTGGATGTTCGACGCGCTGCGGAACAGGCCGGTGCAGATCTGGCCGCGCACATTGATCATGAGTTCCTCAAAATACTTGTAGGCCTCGCCCTTGTATTCGACCAGCGGATCCTTCTGGCCGTAGCTGCGCAGGCCGATGGAGCGGCGCAGCTCCTCCATCTCGGTGAGGTGCTCCTGCCAGTGCTTGTCGACGGCGTTGATGACGACGTAGCGCTCAAGCGAACCGAGGGCCTCCGGGATCTCGACGGACTCCTTGACCTCGTAGGCTTTTTTCACGCGGTCCAGGATGAAGGCGACCTTGGCGTCGAAGTCGGCTCCGGCCGGACCGGCGGGGGCGAGATCGGCGACCTTGAGGTTGATGGGGAAGTGGGTGTTGCACCAGCCGACGAGGCCCTCGATGGCGGACCCGGCGGGGCCGGTCTTCTCGTCGTAGCCGGCGGCCTCGAGACGAGCGACGATCTCCTCCTCGACCTGCTCGAAGATGATGTCCTTGGCGCGGTCGGCGTGGATGGCGGCGTTGCGGATGCCGTAGACGACCTCGCGCTGCTGGTTGAGCACGTCGTCGTATTGGAGGAGGCGCTTGCGGATGGAGTAGTTCTGCTGCTCGACCTTTTTCTGCGCGCTCTCGATGGAGCGGTTGAGCCAGGGGTGCTCGAGCTCCTCACCTTCCTTCATGGAGCCTTCCATCATGCGCGAGGCCAGATTGCCCTGGAGGAACAGGCGCATGAGGTTGTCCTCAAGCGAGAGGAAGAACTTGGTGAGGCCGGGGTCGCCCTGGCGGGAGCAGCGGCCGCGCAGCTGGCGGTCGACGCGGCGGGATTCGTGGCGCTCGGTGCCGATGACGTAGAGGCCGCCGAGCTCGCGCACGCCTTCGCCGAGTTTGATGTCGGTGCCGCGGCCGGCCATGTTGGTGGCGATGGTGACGGCGCCGCGCTGACCGGCGCGGGCGACGATCTCGGCTTCCTGCGCGTGCATCTTGGCGTTGAGCACGGTGTGGATGACGCCGGCGCGCTTCAACATGCGGGAGAGGAGCTCGGAGGACTCGACGGAGACGGTGCCGACGAGCACGGGCTGGCCGCGCTTGTTGGCGTCGGTGATCTCCTTGACGACGGCGTTGAACTTGTCGCGGCGGGTCTTGAAGATGGAGTCGTTCTTGTCCTTGCGGATGCAGGGCTTGTTGGTGGGGATGACCTGGACCTTGAGTTTGTAGATGTCGTTGAACTCGGTGGCTTCGGTCTCGGCGGTGCCGGTCATGCCGCCGAGTTTGTCATACATGCGGAAGTAGTTCTGGATGGTGACGGTGGCGTAGGTGCGGGTTTCGCGTTCGATGGTGACGCCTTCCTTGGCCTCGACGGCCTGGTGGAGTCCGTCGGACCAGCGGCGGCCGGGCATGACGCGGCCGGTGTTTTCGTCGACGATCATGACCTTGCCTTCGGCGACGACGTATTCGACGTCCTTTTCGTAAAGAGAGTAGGCGCGCAGGAGCTGGGAGATGGCGTGGATCTCCTCGGAGATTTCGGAGAAGCGGTTTTGGGCGGCGAGTTTCTTCTCTTCCTTTTGCTCGGGGGTGAGATCGTGGACGCGGTCGAGGTCGGAGAACTCGGTGGCGAGGTCGGGGAGGACGAAGGCGTCGGGGTTGTCGGGGCGCAGGTGGGTGCGGCCTTTTTCGCTGAGGTCGGCCTGGTGCTGCTTCTCGTCGATGACGTAGAAGAGTTCCTCCTTGAGGGCGAAGAGCTCGGTTTTGCGGAAGTCGGAGTTGTAGTCGGTCTCGGCCTTGTCGAGTTGCTTGCGCCACTCGGGGGTCTCCATGAGGCGCAGGAGGAGTTTGTTCTTGGGGTGGCCCATCTTGACCTGGAGGAGGCGGCGCAGGGCGGTCTCGCGTTCGTCGGGGGTGGCGTCGGGTTTTTCCAGGATGGCCTTGGCGTCGGAGGCCAGGGTGTTGCAGAGGCGGAGCTGCTCGGCGACGAGGCGGTCGACGCTGGGCTTGATGCGGGTGAAGGGTTGCTCGCGCTCGATGGGGGCGGGGCCGGAGATGATGAGCGGGGTGCGGGCCTCGTCGACGAGGATGGAGTCGATTTCGTCGACGATGCAGAACCAGTGGTCGCGCTGGACCTGGTCTTCCTTGCGGGTGGCCATGCCGTTGTCGCGGAGGTAGTCGAAGCCGAATTCGGAGGCGGTGCCGTAGGTGATGTCGCGGCCATACATCTCGCGGCGCAGGTCGGAGGGCATCTGTTGCTGGATGCAGCCGGTGGTGAGGCCGAGGAAGCCGAAGAGGTGGCCCATCCACTCGGAGTCGCGGCGGGCGAGGTAGTCGTTGACGGTGACGAGCTGGGTGTTGCGGCCGGTGAGGGCGTTGAGGTAGAGGGGGAGCGTGGAGACGAGGGTCTTGCCTTCACCGGTGGCCATCTCGGCGATGCGGCCTTCGTGGATGGCGAGTCCGCCGATGAGCTGGACGTCGAAGTGGACCATGTTCCACTCGAGTTCGTGGCCGCAGACGAGGGCGCGGGTGCCGACGAGGCGGCGGGCGGCGTTTTTGACGGTGGCGAAGGCCTCGGGGAGAATGGCGTCGAGGGCCTCGCCGGCCTTGAGGCGGGCGCGGAACTCGTCGGTCTTCGCGCGCAGTTGGTCGTCGCTCAGCGACTGGTAGGAGACCTCCAGCTCGTTGACTTTGGCGACGATGGGGCGGGCCTTTTCGAGAAACTTGCGATAGTGACGGCCGGCAAGGCGCTTGAAGAAAAAGGAGAACATGAAAGGGCGAGAGCGTAGAACGGGCCGCGGGGTTGGCAAACGACAAATAAGGGGGCGCGGGGTTCCGTTTCAGAGGGAAATGGGGCGTCCGGGCGAGCGCGAGGGCGGGCGTCACCGGGATTTAACGCAGGGGGAATGCGCCGGGGCGGCGCGGCGGACGGGCGCGCGGGTGGGACAGGGTGACCCGGGTGGCGCGGGGGGATAGACGTGTTTGCGAGCCTCGCGGAGGAACGGCCCGAACCGCTTGTCACTTATTAAGTGACAAATGTGCCGGCGGGCGAGGTTCAGACCTGGGTCTTGAAGTAAGCGATGGTGCGCTTGAGGCCTTCCTCGAGGGGGACGGCGGGCTGCCAGTTGCCGAGGTGTTTTTGCGCGAGGGTGATGTCGGGACGGCGCTGACGGGGGTCGTCGGAGGGGAGCGGGTGATGGACGATTTTGGAGGGGCCGCCGACGAGTTTCAGGGTGAGTTCGGCGAGTTCGAGCATGGTGAATTCGCCGGGGTTGCCGAGGTTGACGGGGCCGACGGTGGCAGTCTGGGCCATGAGGCGCAGGAAGCCTTCGATGAGGTCGTCGACGTAGCAGAAGGAGCGGGTCTGGGTGCCGTCGCCGTAGATGGTGATGTCCTCGCCCTTGAGGGCCTGCACGATGAAGTTGGAGACGACGCGGCCGTCGTTGGGGTGCATGCGGGGGCCGTAGGTGTTGAAGATGCGGACGACACGGATATCGACTTTGTTCTCGCGGTGGTAGTCGAAGAAGAGGGTCTCGGCGCAGCGTTTGCCCTCGTCGTAGCAGGAGCGTTTGCCGATGGGGTTGACGTTGCCCCAGTAGGACTCGGGCTGGGGGTGCACGGCGGGGTCGCCGTAGACTTCGGAGGTGCTGGCCTGGAAGACGCGGGCGCGCACGCGCTTGGCGAGGCCGAGGCAGTTGATGGCGCCCATGACGGAGGTCTTCACCGTCTTGATGGGGTTGAACTGGTAGTGGGGCGGCGAGGCGGGGCAAGCGAGGTTGTAGATCTGGTCGACCTCGAACTTGAAGGGGTCGATGACGTCGTGGCGGACGAGTTCGAAGTTCGGGTGGCCGAGGAGGTGGGCGATGTTCTGCTTGCGGCCGGTGAAGAGGTTGTCGAGGCAGATGACCTCGTGGTCCGCCTCGATCAACCGGTCGCAAAGGTGGGAGCCGAGAAAGCCGGCTCCGCCGGTGACGAGTATGCGCATGGGAGAAGGGTGTTAGGCGGCGGGCTGATTGAACGCCAGCCCAAGTTGTCGGGCCGGTGGGTCAGGCGGTTTTGAGGCCGGCCTCGTAGCGGGCGATCCAGGCGCGGTGCCAGGCGGCGTAGTCGCCGGCCTCGATGTGGGCGCGGGCCTGCGCCATGAGGTCGAGGTAGAAGTGGAGGTTGTGCAGGGTGAGCAGCGTGCAGCTGAGGATCTCGCCGGCGACGGTGAGGTGGCGCAGGTAGGCGCGGGAGAAGCGGGAGGCGTAGTTGTCGACCTCGGGGTGGATGGGGCCGGGGTCGGCGCGGAAGCGTTCGTTGCGGAGGTTGAGGGGACCGTCGGGGGTGAAGACGAGGCCGTTGCGGGCGACGCGGGAGGGCAGCACGCAGTCGAACATGTCGACGCCGAGGGCGACCATCTTGAGGAGCTGGGGCGGGGTGCCGAGGCCCATGGTGTAGCGGGGCTTGTCGGCGGGGAGAAAGGGCGTGGTGGCGCCGACCTGCTTGAGCATCTCGGGTTCGGGTTCGCCGACGCTGACCCCGCCGACCGCGTAGCCGGGAAAGTCGAGCGCGCCCAGCTGCTCGGCGGCCTCGCGGCGGAGGTCGTCGTAGGTGGATCCTTGCACGATGGCGAAGAGATGGTGACCGGCATCGAGCCAGCCGGTGCCGGTGGCGATGTCCTTGCATTGAGCGGCCCAGCGCAGACTGCGCGCACAGGCCGAGGCGGTGGCCTCGCGGTCGCAGGGCCAGGGCGGGCACTCGTCGATGACCATGGCGATGTCGCTGCCGAGGTTTTGCTGGATGCGCATGACCTCGCGCGGACCGAGGAAGCAGGGCTTGCCGTCGAGGTGGGATTGGAATTCGACGCCGTCGTCGCGCATCGTGCGGAGCTTGGCCAACGAGAAGACTTGAAAGCCGCCGCTATCCGTGAGGATCGGGCCGTCCCAGCCCATGAAGCCGTGCAGGCCGCCCAGGTCGCGCACGAGGTCGCTGCCGGGACGGAGGTTGAGGTGGTAGGTGTTGCCCAGAATGATTTGTGCGCCGATCTCGCGCAGGTGGTCGGGCGTGAGCGACTTGACCGTGCCCTGGGTGCCGACCGGCATGAAGATGGGCGTCTCGATCACCCCGTGGCGTGTGCGCAGGCGACCGCGCCGGGCGGCGGTGACGGAGTCGGTTTTCAACAGATCGAAGTGGGTGACGGGCATGCGGTCATGACCATCCACCGAGCACGTGCCGGTCGCCAATCCTGAATTTGCCGCAACGGCCGCAACGCGCGCCACCGGGGCGCCCTCGCCTCAACAAAGCGCGGGCGTGAGGAACCGGCTCAGATGAAGAGGTTGGCCCCGGTCTGCTCGGCCGATTCGAGGTAGTCGGCCACGCCGCCGAACTCGACGCCATCGATCAGCTCCTCGGCGCGGATGCCCATCGCCTCCATCGACATGGTGCAGACCACCAGCCGCACGCCCGCCAGCCGCGCCGCGCCGAGCAAGCCGGCGAGGTCGGGCAGGTTTTTCGAGGCCATGTTGTATTTCATGAGGCGGCGGCCGGCCCCCATGAAGTTGAGCTTGGAGAGCGGCAGCACGCCGAGGCCGCGGGGCAACATGAAGCCGAACATGCGGTCGAGGACCGACTTGCCCGGCACGGCGACGGGCTGCTCGCGACGCAGGGCGTTGATGCCCCAGAAGGTGAAGAAAAGCGTGACCCTTCCGCCCATCGCGGCGGCCCCGTTGGCGATCACCAGGGCGGCCATGACCTTGTCCATCTCCCCGGAGAACACCACCGCGGTCGCGCCTTTGCGACGAACGCCGGCGGGCGACGCGATCGCCTCCTGCGCCGCCTGGCCGGCGTTGGCCGGGCGGCGCAGGCGGGCGGTGACGATGCCTTTGGCGCGCTCGACCCCGAGCAACTCCAGGCCGGTCGAACGGGCAAACGCCGCCACGTCGGCCGCGAAACCCGGATCGGACGCCGTCACGACCAGCTCGCCGCCGGCCGGCAGTTTTTCGCACGCAGCCTTCACCCGCAGCAACGGTCCCGGACAGGACATGCCCGTGCAGTCCAACGAGTCCGTCACGGACGGGGCGGACAATAGAACCGCGGCGCCGCCGGGCTCGACCGCCCGGGCGGCGTCCGGAGGCGGGGCGGGCTGGGCGGCGGGGGCGAGCAGGGACCGCAGACGCACGCCACCCGCCAGGCTGACCACGTCGTGACCCGACTGCGCGAGGATGCGCGCGGCGAAATAGCTGTTCTTTCCCATCGCGCAGACCGTCACCCACGGCTGTCCCCGGTCGACTTCATCGAGACGCTTGCGCAGCTCGGGTAAGGGAATGTTCAGTGCACCGGGCAACGGCGAAAGCCCGGCCAGCGCGGTCGGACGCACATCGAGCACCCGACGCCCCTCCGGCAGTGCGTCGACTGGACGCACCAGGCCGTCACGGGCGTTTTGCGCGGCGAAACCGGCGGTGTTCACCACATCGCGCGCGCTGCCAAACGGCGGGGCATAGGCGAGCTCCAGTTCGGCAAGGTCGTCGATGGTGAGCTTGCCCGCCAAGGCCGTGGCGATGACGTCAAGACGCTTGTCCACGCCGTCGGGCCCGACCGCCTGCGCGCCGAGCACACGCCCGTCCTCCGGCGACCAAAGGAGCTTGAGCGTCAACGGCACCGCGCCCGGGAAATAGCTCGCGTGCTGGTAATCCGTCACCACGGAGACCCGGTGCGGCACACCCGCCTGCCGCAGGCGCTTTTCCGTCCATCCCGTCAACCCGGCGGCCACGTCGAAGGCCCGCACGATGGCGGTGCCGACATGGCCGGGATAGGGCCGGACCTGCTCCGGGCGGAAAATATGGTCGGCGATCAGTCGGCCCTGACGGTTGGCCGGCCCGCCCAGCGGCAGGTTCATCGGGGCGCCAGTCAACCGGTCAAAGCTCTCCACCACGTCTCCGGCCGCGTAGATGTCGGGATCGGACGTCCGCATGAACGGGTCGACCTTGATCGTGCCGCGCGCCCCCATTTCCAGACCCACCGCCTCCGCCAGCCCGCCCTCCGCACGCACGCCGATCGCCAGCACCACCAGATGGGCGGCCAGACGCCGGCCGGACCTGAGCGTGGCGACCAGCCCGCCGTCCACATCCGCGAACTCCGCGATCGCATCGCCCAACACGAGCTCCACGCCGCCCGCGCGCATCGCCTCGGCCACCGGCGCGGCCATCTCGGGATCGAGCGGCGGCAACACTTGGTCGAAAGCCTCGACCAACGTCACCGTTTTCCCGATACGCCGCAGCTGCTCGGCCATCTCCAGACCGATGAAGCCCGCCCCGATCACCAACGCGGACCCCGCCTCGCCCGCAGCGGCCTTGATCCGGTCCATGTCCTGCAAGTTGCGCAAAGTGAGCACACGCGGATCGTCGATACCCGGCAGCGGCGGACGCAGCGGCGAGGCCCCCGGCGCGAGCACCAGACGGTCATAGGGCAACTCGCGCCCGCCGCCGTTCGCCAGGTCGCGCACGACCACGATCTTGCGCTCGCGATCAATGGACGCCGCCTCGGTGCGCACCAACACCTCGATGTCGAGCAACGCCGAGAGACTGGCCGGAGTCTGCACGGCCAGCTTGGCGCGGTCGGCGATCTCTCCGCCCACATGATAGGGCAGACCGCAGTTGGCAAACGACACATCGGGACCGCGCTCCACCACGCAGATCCTCGCCGTCTCGCTCAAACGACGCGCACGCGCCGCCGCCGAGGCACCGGCGGCCACGCCGCCGATGATCACCAACCTGAGTCCGTCACGAGCAGCATTTAATGACATAATATGAGCATATGCGCATATGCTTGACGAAATGTCAAGGCTTCATTCCCCTGCCCCCATGCCCAAGTCCGCCAAAGCCCCCCTCGACGAAGCCGCCCTGCAGCTGGTGGCCCGGCGCTTTGCCATGCTCGGCGAGCCCATGCGCTTGCGAATCCTGCAGGCGTTGATGGCGGGCGAGCTGCCGGTCAACACACTCGTCGAGGCCACCGCAGGCACCCAGACCAACATTTCGCGCCACCTGCAGACCCTCGCCGCCGCCGGTCTGGTCGAGCGTCGCAAGGAAGGCCTGCAGGTTTTCTACTCCGTGGCCGACCCGTCGATCTTTGAGCTTTGCAACCTGGTTTGCGGCGGCCTCCGGCAAAGCCTGAAGGCCCAGGCCGACCGTCTCGGCTGAGCCCGCACCCACGGCTTGCGTCCGCGGGACGCCTTGCCTCAGTCTGGACGGTCACCACTCCCGCCGTGCTCCTCGTCATCGACAACTACGACTCCTTCACCTACAACCTCGTCCAGTATTTCGGGCAACTGGGCGTGGAGCAGCGCGTGTTTCGCAACGACGAGATCACCACCGCCGAGGCCCTCGCGCTCAACCCCGACCGCGTGCTCATCTCCCCCGGTCCCTGCTCGCCCGTCGAGGCCGGCGTGTCGCTCGACATGATCGGTGCCTTCGCGGGCAAAAAGCCCCTGCTCGGCGTCTGCCTCGGTCACCAGTCCATCGGCCACTACTTCGGCGGCAAAGTCATCCGCGCCGACCGCCTCATGCACGGCAAGACCTCGCCGATCAGGCACAAGGACACCGACGTTTTCCGCGGCATGCCGCAGGGCTTCGCCGCCACCCGCTACCACTCGCTGCTCGTCGAGCGCGCCTCTCTGCCCGACTGCCTCGAAATCACCGCCGAGACCGCCGAGGGCGAGATCATGGGCCTGCGCCATCGCGAACTCCCCGTCTGGGGCGTGCAATTCCACCCCGAGTCCATCGCGACCGAGGGCGGCATGCGCATTCTCGAAAACTTCCTCTCGCTCGACTAACCCACCCTCCGGCTCCCCCTCCCCCGCCATGCGCTGCCCCAAGTGCACCTCCATCGAAGACAAGGTCATCGACTCCCGCATCAGCAAGGAGGGCAATACCATCCGCCGCCGTCGCGAGTGCCTGGAGTGCGGCCACCGCTTCACCACCACCGAGATGCTCGTCCGCGAAGGCATCTACGTCATCAAGCAGGACGGCCGCCGCGAGGAGTTTGACCGCGAGAAACTCAGTCGCTCCGTGCGCGCCGCCTGCCAGAAACGTCCCGTCGACAGCGAGCAGGTCACCATGCTCGTCGAGGACGTGATCGACATCCTCGAAGCCCAGCACGACACCGAGATCCCCACCAAGTCCATCGGCGACGCCGTCATGCAGCACCTGCGCAAGATCGACCAGGTCGCCTACGTGCGCTTCGCCAGCGTCTACAAGGAATTCCGCGACGTCTCCGAGTTCATGCAGGAAATCAAAACCCTCGGCCAACCCGCGCAGGAGTAAGTGTCCGCCCGACCGCCGCCTTGCGCCTCCATTCCCGCCCGATGCCCGCACCCGCCCGCGACGAACTGCGACGCCTGCACTTCATCAACGCGCTCTTCGCCGACGTCACCGGCGACAACCTCTACCTCGCGCAGCAGATCAAAGAGGCCATCGCCTTCAGCCTCGCCGAGCTCGCCGAGCAAACCCGCGCCCGTCCCGAACTCGCCGCCAAATACGACGCCGCCTTCAACGCCGCCGCCGCCCGCCTCCTCGGCACCCTCTTCGCCGCGCAGCCCAGACACGGCTTCTTCCACTGGGACGCCCTCAGCACCACCACCTCGGCCACCCCGCTGTTCGCGCGCGCCGAACTCATGTCCGGCTTGAAAAAACTCGCCCCCTACCGCGAGTCGACCCTCCTCGTCACCAACCTCCGCCCCGCCCTGCTCCCGCCCGACCGGCGCGAAACCGCCCGCCGCCGCCGCGATTACGAGGCCGCCCTCACCTACATCCAGGACCTCGCCGCCGCTCGCACCGCCCCCAGCGCCGAACTGCGGTTGCTGTTTCTCTGAATCCGCCAACGTTCCACCACCCTCCGCGCCCATGCCCACCCTCTTTGAACGCATCATCGCCCGCGAGATCCCCGCGAAAATCGAACACGAGGACGAACACTGCATCGTCATCCACGACATCGACCCGCAGGCCCCCGTGCACCTGCTCATCATCCCGAAGAACGTCATCCCCCGCGTCGGCGACGCCACACCCGCCGACCAGGCCGTCCTCGGCCACCTGCTGCTCGCCGCCGGCGTAGTTGCCAAAAAACTACAACTCGAACGTGGTTTCCGCCTCGTCATCAACCACGGCCCCGACGCCTGCGAAACCGTCCCCCACCTTCACGTCCACCTGCTCGCCCGGCGCCAGCTCGCCTGGCCTCCGGGCTGACCCCGCCGCCCCCGCGCCCCCGGCGCGGGAGACGACCGATCACCGGCGGCGTCAACCGCTCCAGAGCCGGCGCAACCGCCGCCAAGCCGACCGCGCCAACAGCTCGGTCTTGTCCATCCACCCCGCGATCACCCGCGACTCCGCGGCGAGCAACCCGCCCGCGAAGAAGAAAAACAAAACCGCCGGACCGGGGATGAACACCAGCACCACCCCGACCACGATGCACACCAGCGCGACCACAAACCGCGCCAGCCGCGTCCATAGCCCCGGCCCGCCCTCGCGACGCATGCGCTCATGACGATCCCGAAACCGGTGTCCGGGATCGCCCTCGCGCAACGGGTGCAGCGAACGCTTGAGTCGTTTGAACATGGTCGGGGCGCCGGTCGGTGAACGCGGTGAACGCGGGGCACGCGGAAGCGCCGGTCCGGCCGTCGCTCATCAGTGCAGACCCTTGTAATAGTCGCCCAGCGCCCGCGTGTGAAGCGCGAGTTCGCCGCCCTCCTCGTCGTATTCCGGCGCCTTCTCGATGTCCTCGCGCGTCAGGTTGATCTCCACCTGGCTCTCCGCCCAGTTGACGGCCAGGATCGCGCGCACCGGCAGCACGACCTTGCGGCCCGGCAGCCAGTTGCGCGTGTCGACGACAAGGTGAGTGAGCAGCCAGCGTTCACCGTCGACCACGAAGTCCTCGACATGGCCGAGTTCGCCGTCGCGGGCCAGGATCGTGTAACCCGTGACCTCCTTGACGCTGCGCAGGTGCAGGTCGGGCTCGTCCTCGCGGGCGACGGGTTCCTCCACCATCATGGCGGCCGGCGGCACCGGATTGCCCACGCCCGTGCCCAATGTCATGTAGTAGGGATCGGTCCAATACAGCGGCCAGCCGTAGTGGAGCCGCAGGTCGTTTTCCTGCTGACGCGAAACCGGCCGGCTCGCGTCGATGCCGGGCGCGTCGCGCACCTGCTCCTCGGTCAGGTTGACCGGCAGGCTGTCGTCTTCGCCCGCCACGGAAACCTCCAGGGCGTCGGGGGAAATCAGCACCTCGCGGCCGGTCAGCCACGAGCCGGCGCGGACCACCAGGTAGCGGACGCCCCAGTGATGGTCGTCGAACAAAAAGTCCTTCACCGAGCCCAGCTCGCCGGTGCGGTTTTTGAGTGATTTGTTAAGAAAGGCGTGAATGCGTTGGGACATGGTCGGGACGGGGGTTGAGGTTACGGTTTTGGTTACGCCCCTCATGCAGCCCTGCCTGTGCCAGACCCGGCGACCAGCCCCCAAGCCTCCGGCCGGCAACCCCTTAAAAAAACCGTCCCGCCGCCGCCCCCGCTCCGCCCGGTGCATTCTGCAAAACCACTCCCGCCCTCGCCCTGCAAAACGCACCGCAGCCCAAACCCATTTGTCACTTAATAAGTTACAATCGGCGCATGGGCGTTGTGCGCGAATGTGTTAACGGCGGATTTCTTCGCCGGACAGCCTCCGGCACCCAAGGGGCGATGACGGAGGATCGGAACGGCCCTGCCGGCCGGACCGCGTCAGGCGTCGCGACGCACCAGCACCAC
>JBDRJH010000140.1:0-26505 GCA_043815125.1 Verrucomicrobiota bacterium | reverse complement strand
GGCGAGCAGGGCGGCGGGGTCGGCGAGCGGGGGCGCGGGCGGACGGTTGCCGAGGGCGTTGCGGGTGCCGTCGGGCTTGGTGAGGATGACGGCGAGCGGGGTGGGCTCGGGAGTGATGACGCAAGCGGAGGTGTCGATGCCTTCGGTGGCGAACTGAGCCAGCAGGTGTTGGCCAAAGGGGTCGTTGCCAAGGCGTCCGAGAAAGCCGGCGCGGCCACCGAGGCGGGCGATTTGCACGGCGGCGTTGGCGGCGGGTCCGCCGCCGGAGTGCACAAGGCCGGTGGCGGCGAGTTTTTCGTCGGGCGCGGGGTGGTGCGGGAGCCGCAGGGTGAGATCGAGGCAGGCGAATCCGGCGCAGAGGACGTCGAGCATGGTGGAGGAGGTGAGGTTGCGAATAACGTGTTGGCAAGTTTGGGGAACTTCCGGTTGCGTTCGCGCCCGGCCGGAACGAACTTCCCGCCGCCATGACCGACTCATGCAAACCGACCTCTTTACCGGACGACCGACCTGCATCCAAGGCGGACGGCTCCCGTCCGACGAAGAGCGACGCGCGCTTCAACACGATCACGGGCGACGATTGGAAGCGCTCGCTCGCTTCGGCGCGGCAGCGCAGAAAGTCGGCATCGGAACGGATCCGGACGATGACCTCGTCCTCTGGGAATCCGACGAAATAGGCCTGCTGGCGGACGCCGATCCGCTGTGGCACGAGCTGGACGCGGCGGCGCAGGCGTTCCGGGCGTTGTTGCCGATCATCTCGCTGGAGGACTTTGGTTTTCCCGAGGGCGTCGAGGATTTGTTGGCGGATTGCAGTCCGCGGCTCAGGCCGATCAGCAGCGGGGTGGAGGCGACGGCGTTCGAGGCGGAGGACCACTCGATCTACAAGTTTTTTATGCCGCGCGAAAACGGTCGCATCGGGGGCACGTTTTCGTTTCGCCGGGGCGGGGACATCGCGTTGCTGGCGGATGCGTGCGACGGGAGCTACCGGGCGATGTTGGAGAAGTTCGATTTGATCGTGCGGCTCGACGGTATGCCGACCGAGGTGGTGGGCGTGACGAAGCACGAGGGGGTGCTGGTGACCAAACAGACGCTGGGGGCGCTGCTCGACGAGGGCGCGGATACGTCTGGGGTGCAGCCGGCGGCGTTGATCCCGATCCCGTCGCGTTTCCTGCGGGCGCGGCGTGATCATCCGCGGCTGTATTTTGTCGATGGCCGCCCGTGGCTGGTGGCTGACTTGCACTCGAAGAATCTGGTGCGCGCGGTCGATGGCGAGTTGCGCGCGATCGATTTGCTGGCGGCGCCGTTCCCGGCGGAGTTGGTGGCGAAGGAGCCGTTGCTGGCGGACTGGCTGGAGCGGGCGCGGGTGGATCCGGAGGCGGCGTTATTGCGGCCGGTCGATGATGACGAGTTGTGAGGCGGGGCCTTTGCCGAGTTTGTCGAGGGGGCAGATGATCGTGCCGGGCGGGCAGGTCGCCGGCGGGGCTTGGTGAATCATGGGCCATGCGACCAAGGTCCCGAGCAAAAGCACGAGCGGGAGGTGGCGGCGGAGGCGTGGATTGACGGACATGTTGTTTATACGGTGGTCGCGAACGGCGGGTTTGTCAGGCGGTGGCGGAGGATTTAGCGCGCAACGCGGGGCTTGCCGGTGGCGCGGGCGCGGCGTAGTGCTTCGGGCCTTATGGCTCAAACCACAGTGGTCGCTTTGTTGCATGGACCCGATCAACCGGGATTGGTTGCGCGGGTGTCGGGTTGGATTTTCGAGCGCGGGGGCAACATCCTGCACGCCGACCAGCACCGCGACATGGAGGCGGGCGTGTTTTTTCAACGCGTGGAGTGGGTGAGCGCCGCCGGGCCGGAGGCGGACGCGGTCAACGCGGAGGTGGCGGCGTTTGCGGAGTTCGCGACGGGGCTGGGCATGAAGGCGCGCCTGGCCACGAGTGCGCGGCGGCCGCGGGTGGCGGTGCTGGTTTCGAAGTTTGACCATTGTTTTCACGATCTCGCGTTGCGTTGGCAGGCGGGCGAATTTTCCGGAGAGTTGGTTGGCGTGCTGTCGAATCACCCCGATCTGGCGGAGGCGGCGGCGCATTACGGATTGCCCTATGCGCTGGTGCCGGTGAGCGCGGCGACCAAGGCCGAAGCCGAGGCGAAGCAACTGGCGGTGCTGCGCGAGTGGGGCGCCGATCTCGCGGTGATGGCGCGCTACATGCAGGTGTTGTCGGCGGAGTTTTTGACCGCCTGGGATAAACCCGTGATCAACATCCACCATTCGTTCCTGCCGGCGTTCGCGGGCGGAAAGCCCTACCATCAGGCCCATGCGCGCGGAGTGAAGCTGATCGGCGCGACCGCGCACTACGCGACGGCCGTGCTGGATGACGGCCCGATCATCTATCAGGATGTCGCGCGCGTGACGCACCGCCATGGGGTCGACGACATGATTCGCATGGGCCGGGACTTGGAAAAACTCGTGCTCGCCAAGGCCGTCCGCCTGCATCTGGAGAGCCGCGTGCTGGCCTACGGCAACAAGACCGTGGTCTTCGATTGAGTCGCCCGGGCGAAATGGCGGGCTTTGGGCCTGGGGTTGTTGATTTATAAATAGCTATAGTCCAACTGCTTGGGTTCTGTCGTGAATTCGTGGCTTTACGGGTTTGCCGGGGGGTGTTTTTTTGATTCTCCCACTCGACGAACCCTATGTCTTCCTCATCCCTGCCGACTTCCCTGCCTTCGGGCGACGACCGTAATCTGGTGCAGGTCGACGACTCCTACGTGGCACCGGGTCTTGAGGACCGTCTGCAACTTTTTTGGGAGCGCTACTCGCGGGTCATCATCATCGGTGTCGTGGTGGTGGTGATCGCCATCTCCGGCCGTGGGCTCGTCGGCTGGATGAGTGCGCGTCAGGATGCCGCGACTCGCGCCGAGTTCGCCACGGTCGAGGGCAAGGACGCCTTGCTCGCCTTCGCCGCCGCCCATCCTTCCCACGCGCTGGCCGGCGTCGCTCTTTTGCAGGTGGCCGATGAACTCTATGCCGCGGGCGACTTTACCGGTGCCGGTGCCGCCTACCGCGACGCCGCCGCCTCGCTCGGCGACCAACCCCTCGCGGGCCGCGCCCTGCTCGGGGCCGCCATCAGCGTCATCCAGGCGGGCAAAACCGCCGAGGGCGTCGCCGTTCTGCGCCAACTCGCCGACGATGTGGCCCGCACCGCGGTCACCCGGGCCGAGGCCGCCTACCACCTTGCTTCGCTGGCACGCGAGTCCGGCCAGATCGACGAGGCCGGCCGCCGGGTCGAACAGATCGCCGCGCTCGGCGAAACCGGCGTCTGGGGTCAACGCGCCCTGATGTTGCGCGAGCAGCTCGCGACCGCCGCCACCGCCACCGGGGACGCCGCCGTCGCTCCGGCCGCCGGGTCCGCCGAAGGCGAGGCCGAGTCCACGGTTTCCTTTTCCGCTCCCTGAAGGACTCCCAATTTTCACTTTCTCCCTTGGTTCTGGGAGACACCCGAGCCCGCCGGCTACCCCACGGCGGGCTTTTGTTTGCCCGCGTTTCACGCGTAAGCCGCGTGTGAAAATGGTCGGGGCGGAGGGATTCGAACCCCCGGCCTCCTGGTCCCAAACCAGGCGCTCTACCAGGCTAAGCTACGCCCCGAACAACGGGCTGAAAACTCACTCCCCGCCGGCCGGTGTCAACGCAAACCGCGACCGCCCCGCGACAACCCGCCGCATGATCGGTCACTTCTCGGCTTGAATACGCGCACGTGTGCCCCTACCGCTTGAATCTCCAACCAACTTCCTTCATGGACTCTATTTCTCGCGAAAGTAACAGCAGCTACCTCCCGGTGGCCGCCATCATTGTCGGCCTCATCGCCATTGTGCTCTCGATCGTCGCCCTCGCCAAGGGCTCCGGCGTCGACCAAAAGATCGCCGACGCTCAGACCGGCCAGGCCGACCGCATTGCGGCCCTTGAGGATCAGGTGCGCACCGCCACCACCACCGCCGAGCGCACCTCGGGCAGCGTGACCTCGTTGCAGCGCTCGACCCAGGAGGCCTTCACCCGTGTTCAGGAGGCGCTCCTCACCATGCGCGACGACATGGCCAAGGTCCAGGAACTCGCGGCCAAGCCCGCCTCCGCTCCCGCCCGCACCGGCGGCGCCACCGCCTCGGCCCCCGCGGTGGCCGGTCCCGACGAATACATCGTCAAGAGCGGTGACATCGGCACCAAGATCGCCGCCGCCAACGGCGTCTCGCTCACCGACCTGCTCGCCGTCAACCCCGGCGTCAACTGGTCCCGCCTCGCCGTCGGCCAGAAGCTTAAGCTGCCCAAGAAGTAATCGCCCGTCGCGCGCAGCCACGGCACGCATTTTCCGCCTCCCAACCTGGCCGTTGGGAGGCTTTTTTTTAACCCGACCATGGACTCCTCCGCACCCGATTTTCCTCCCGGCGGCACCACGCCGCCGCCCTCGCGCTGGACCAAGGGCGCCGCCCGCACACTGGCTTCCACGCGTGTGTTTGACGTGCGCGGCCAGGCCTACACCCATCCGGTCCGCGGCACCGGACGCGAGTTCGTGGTCATCGACGCGCCGGACTGGGTCAATGTCGTCGCGGTCACCCCGGACGGCCGCATGGTGCTCGTGAACCAGTTCCGTTACGGAGCCGACGCCTTTTCGTGGGAGGTGCCCGGCGGTGTGATCGACGCCGGCGAGGATCCCGTCGAGGCGGGCCTGCGCGAGTTGTCGGAAGAAACCGGATACAGCGGACGCGACGCCCGTTTGCTCGCCTCGATCCATCCCAATCCCGCCATCATGAGCAACCGTTGCCACCTCGTGCTCGTGGAGGACGTCGTGCGAACCGTGTCGCCGGCCTGGGATCCCGACGAGGAGATCGAGGTCGCCCTCCGGCCTGTCGACGAGGTGCTGGCCGACGCGCGCGCCGGCGGCATCAGCCACAGTCTGGTGTTGTGCGCGCTCTTCGCGTTCGAGCCGGTCTGGCGCGCACGTCGCGGGGGCGGCGTTTGACTTGCGGGCCGGGCGCGTTTTCCGTGCGAGCCTTGACGATGTCCGCCACCACCGCCCCCCAGTTTGCCAACGACCCCGGTCACCTGCCGGGTGATCAGACCGACCGCCTGCCCGCGCCGCTGGAGAGCGAGATCCGGCGCATCTATTCCCGGAGCCCGGTCTACGGACAACGGTTTCCCCTGCACGCCGAGCCGTTGCAGTGGGGGTGCTACCGCGAGATCCCCGCGCTTTCCAAAAAGGAAATCGTGGAGCGCGGGCATCAGGCCTTCTTCGAGGACTACGCCGTGATTGAGCGCGGCCTGCAGGAGAACCGCTACGAATACGAGTCCACCGGCGGCACCACGCAGTCGCCCATGACCGTCATCATGGAGGACGGTTGGTGGAACGAGCAGACCCGCCGCGCCTACCGTGCGCATCCGTTGCTCGCGCCCTATGCGGACCAGCCGCATCGCAAGTGCATCCTCGCTCCGGTGGGGTGCTCGTCGAACCTGTGTCCCTACGAGGATCATCCGTTCCCGCACCGCTACTTCGACGGCACCGTTTATCTCAATCTCACCAGCGATCCCTTCGTGTTCCCCGAGTCCGAGTGGGATCGCATCGTGCTCGAGCTTCAGGCGGTCAACCCCGACATCATCGAGGGCGAGCCCATCTACCTCTCGTTGCTCGCGCGAGCCGTGCAGAAGCGCAAGGTGCAGATCCCCGGCGTCAAGGTCGTCATTCTCACCTATGGCAAGGCCAGCCTGGTGCACGCCCGCCGCATCGCCGAGGTGTTCCCCGCCCCACAGGTCGATCTCTACGGCTCGACCGAGGCTGGCTACCTCTTTGTCGGCGAGGCCTTTAAGGACGACTCCCGGGTCGTCGATGACAACGCCTTCGTCGAACTCGTCCCCTATCGTGGCTACGACGACATTTTCCAGATCCACGTGACCACCCGCGGCCGCGAGGCCATGCCGCTGCTGCGTTACCACACCGGCGACGTCGTGCGGCGCACCCCGACCGGCTACCGCCTGCTCGGCCGCGAGGGCGGGCTGTATTTCCGCCCCGATGGGCAACTGGTGTCGCCGACCGAGGTCGACGCCGTGCTGCCCGCGGAGTTTGCCTGCTGGCACTACAGCCTGGTGCAGGCCACCGCCACGCGCTGGGATTTTCATTATGTCGCCGACCATGTCGCCCCGGCCGGCCTCGAAGCCGCCGTTGCCGCCGCGCTCGGGCCCGGGACGCGCGTGACTGCCTTCCGCCGCCGGCTCATCGCGCCGGCCGCCAGCGGCAAGTTCGCGCTGCTCAAACCGCTGGCGGTTTGAGGTCACCGCAGGTCGTTTGAGACTGTGACGCAGCAAAGCCCGCGCTTCTCCAAAGAGTTAGGTTCACTAATACTCGGGAGCGTATAAGCGCCGCTGTCAGCCGACCCTTTACAAGACGGGTCGGCGGTCTGTATGCCTCGTGTTCGCTACCGCGTCATCCTGTCGCGGCGTGATCCTGTTGACCCAGACCTTTCTTCAACGATGAGCCTCATCGGCAACCTCTTCAGTTCGTCTATCGGACGAAAATTCATCATGGCCGTCACCGGCCTGGTCCTGATCGGTTTTGTGACCGGCCACCTGCTCGGCAACCTGCAGATTTTTTCGGCGCCGGACCAGATCAACGGCTATGCGCATTTTCTGCAATCGCTCGGCCCCGTGCTCTGGCTCGTGCGCCTCGTGCTCCTAGCCTGTGTCGGCCTGCACATCTGGGCCGCCGTCGCGCTGACCCTTGAAAGCAAGGCCGCCCGCGGACCCAACGCCTACGGCGTTCACAAGTGGCTGCGTGCCACCGTCGCCTCCCGCACCATGCGGCTCAGCGGCCTGGTGGTGCTCGCGTTTATTGTTTACCACCTCGCCCACTTCACCCTCGGCTACGCGCAGGCCTCCACCTTCAAGGGCAGCCTGCCCGAGGTCGTCCTCGCCCACGACGTGCGCGAGTTCGGCTTCCCGCTGGCGAGCGCCGGCACCGTCGTTCACGACGTTTACAGCATGATCTTCCTCGGGTTTGCCAACCCGGTCGTCTCCATCTTCTACATCATCGCCGTCGGTCTGCTCTCGCTGCACCTCGCGCACGGCGTCGACTCGCTGTTCCAGACCATCGGCTGGCGCAACGGCACCTGGGCCTGCTGCCTGCGCAAGGCCGCCCTGCTCTTCAGCCTGCTCTATTTCCTGGGCAACCTCGCCATTCCCGGCGCGATCCTCACCGGCATCGCCAAGCCCGCCGAGGGCACCACCGCCGCGCTCGTCATGGCCGGCGAAGACATCCCTGCCGCCACCGCCGTCGATCACAACGCCACCCACTAAGCCTTACCCGCCATGGCCACCCTCAATTCCAACGTCCCCCCCGGCCCCCTCGCCGACAAATGGCGCACCTACAAGTCCAACATGAAGTTGGTCAACCCCGCCAATAAGCGGAAATACGAGGTCGTCATCGTCGGCGCCGGCCTCGCCGGATCCTCCGCCGCCGCCACGCTCTCCGAGCTCGGCTACAAGGTGAAGTGCATCGTCTTCCACGATTCGCCCCGCCGCGCCCACTCCATCGCCGCCCAGGGCGGCATCAACGCCGCCAAGAACTACCAGAACGACGGCGACAGCGTGTATCGACTCTTCTATGACACCATCAAGGGCGGCGACTACCGCGCCCGCGAGGCCAACGTCCACCGCCTCGCCGAAGTGTCCGTCAACATCATCGACCAGTGCGTCGGCCAGGGCGTGCCCTTCGCCCGCGAATACGGCGGCCTGCTCGCCAACCGCTCCTTCGGCGGAGCCCAGGTTTCCCGCACCTTCTACGCCCGTGGCCAGACCGGCCAGCAGCTCCTGCTCGGCGCCTACTCCGCGCTCTCCAAGCAAGTCGGTGCCGGCGCGGTCGAGCTCGTCACCCAGCATGAAATGGTCGACCTCGTCGTCATCGACGGCGTCGCCAAGGGCGTCATCACCCGCGACCTCGTCACCGGCAAATTCCACCGCCATGCCGGCGACGCCGTCATCCTCGCCACCGGCGGCTACGGCAACGTCTTCAACCTCTCGACCTACGCCCGCCAGTCCAATACCACCGCCATCTGGCGCGCCTACAAGCGCGGCGCCTGCTTCGCCAACCCCTGCTACACGCAGATCCACCCGACCTGCATCCCCGTCTCCGGCGACTACCAGTCCAAGCTGACGCTCATGTCCGAGTCGCTTCGCAACGACGGACGCATCTGGGTGCCCAAGAAGGCCGAGGACTGTAAGAAAGATCCCAATACGATCCCCGAGGCCGACCGCGACTACTACCTCGAGCGCATCTACCCCTCCTTCGGCAACCTCGCGCCCCGCGACGTCTCCTCCCGTGCCGCCATGCGCATGTGCGACGAAGGTCGCGGCGTCGGCGACTCCGGCCTCGGCGTCTACCTCGACTACGCCGACGCCATCCAGCGCTACGGCAAGCAGGCCGCCGCCCGCGCCAACCTCCACAACCCCTCCGAAGCCAAGATCCGCGAACTCGGCGAGGCCGCCGTGAAGGAGCGCTACGGCAACCTCTTCGACATCTACCACGAGATCACCAACGAGAGCGCCTACAAAACCCCCATGCGCATCTACCCCGCCGTGCACTACACCATGGGCGGACTCTGGGTGGACTATAACCTCATGAGCAACGTCCCCGGCCTCTTCGTGCTGGGCGAGGCCAACTTCTCCGACCACGGCGCCAACCGCCTCGGCGCGTCCGCCCTCATGCAGGGCCTCTCCGACGGCTACTTCGTCATCCCCTACACGATCGGCAGCTACCTCGCCGGCATCAAACCCGGCTCCCGCCCGTCGACCGACGCGCCCCAGTTCGCCGCCGCCGAGGCCGACGCCAAGTCCGTGGTCGACCGCCTCATGTCCATCAAGGGCAAGGAGCCCGTCAATTATTACCACAAGAAGCTCGGCCTCATCATGTGGAAACGTTGCGGCATGGCCCGCACCAGGGAAGGTCTTCAGGCAGGCATCAAGGAAATCCAAGCCCTGCGCCAGGAATTCTGGGCCGGCGTCAACGTCCCCGGCTCCGCCGACAACATGAACCAGGCCCTCGAACGCGCCAACCGCCTGGTCGACTACATCGAGCTCGGCGAGCTCATGTGCCGCGACGCCCTCACCCGCGAGGAAAGCTGCGGCGGCCACTTCCGTGAGGAATACCAGCACCCCGACGGCGAGTGCCTGCGCAACGACGAACAATTCGGCCACGTCGCCGCCTGGGAATACCAAGGCGAGGACCAGGAACCCCTCCGCAACATCGAGCCGCTCAACTACGAATTCGTGAAGATGAGCACCCGCTCCTACAAGTAACCCGCCCGACGCCCACAACACTCAACGCACACCACGATGGTCGCCGAAACCTCTTCCACCAAAAACATCTCCGTCACCCTGCGCGTCTGGCGTCAGGCCGGGCCCTCGCAGGCCGGCCGCTTCGTCGAATACCAGGCCAAAAACTGCAACCCCAACATGTCCTTCCTGGAGATGCTCGACGTCGTCAACGACGGCCTCGAGCGCCAGGGCGAGGACCCCATCGCCTTTGCGCACGATTGCCGCGAAGGCATCTGCGGCACCTGCTCGCTCGTCATCGACGGCAAGCCCCACGGCCCGCACCAAGGCATCGCCTCCTGCCAGACCTACATGCGCAGCTTCGCCGACGGCGCGGTCATCACCGTCGAGCCCTTCCGCGCCAAGCCCTTCCCGGTCGTCAAGGATCTGATCTCCGACCGCTCCGCCTTTGACGCCATCCAGCAGGCCGGCGGCTTCATCAGCATCCGCACCGGCGCCGCCCAGGACGCCAACGCCACCCCCATCCCGAAGGAGAACGCCGATCTCGCCATGGACGCGGCCGCCTGCATCGGCTGCGGCGCCTGCGTGGCCGCCTGCAAAAACGCCTCCGCCATGCTCTTCGTCTCGGCCAAGGTTTCGCAGTTTGCGCTCCTCCCGCAGGGCCAGCCCGAGCGCGACAGCCGCGTGCTCAACATGGTCGCCAAGATGGATGAGCTCGGCTTCGGCAACTGCACCAACCAATACGAGTGCTCCGCCGCCTGCCCCAAGCTCATCAGCCACGACTTCATCGCCCGCATGAACCGCGATTACATCGCCGCCAGCTTCCGCGCCGCCTTCAAGGCCAAGCCCGCCGGCGGCTCCGGCGGCGCCTGAGCCGCGCGTCCCCTCGGACACAGCTGTTTTCCGGCCAAGCCGCCCGACCGTTCCGGTCCGGCGGCTTTTTTTTGAGACGGCCGCCCTTGTTTCCCGGGACTTGGTGGACGGTGCCGCCGCCTCAGAACATCGAGATCGCCCTGGCGCTCTCGACCACGATCCAGGCCAGGCCCGCCGCGGCGGCGAGGGTGGCCAGCGAACGCATCAGTTTCTGGCGGCGCAGCCGGGCGTCGTAGCGGTCGGAATCGCGGCCGGACAGGCAGCGACCCTCGGACATAAAACTCACGAACTGGGCGTTGCGAATACGGGTGCGGTTGATGCGCGAATTGTCCACGCGACCCATGCGAATGGGCGATCGGCGGAACAAATTGAGCAACACGTTAAGCACGGCGTTCACCGTCATGGAAAACCGGAGACGCTTACAAGGGGAAACCCGGTGGTATTTGGATTTTTAATCCGGCTTTACGAAGCGGAGCCGCCGGCCCCGGGAAAAAACCAACCAGACAGGTTGGTTGTTTTCGGACGTCTCCGGACGTTGCCGGCAAAATTTGAATGGTTTTTGGCCGGGAAAATCCGCAGCTTCGGAGGTTTTACGTCCGACCCGTTCAACCGTCTCCGAACGCCATGCACCACTTCCGCTACACCGGCTCCAGCCTTCATTGCGAATCCGTCGACCTCGCCGACGTCGCCCGCCTCTACGGCACCCCGACCTACGTCTACAGCGCGGCGACCATGACGGATAACTACAACCGTCTGAAGTCCGGCCTGGGCAAACTCGACACCCAGATCTGTTACGCGATGAAGGCCAACTCCAACATCGCCCTCCTGCGCCACTTCGCGAACCTCGGCGCCGGCTTCGACCTGGTCAGCGGCGGCGAGATCCAGCGCGTGCTGGCGGCCGGCGCCGACATCAAGGGCAGCGTGTTCGCCGGCGTCGGCAAGACCGAGGCCGAGATCAAACTCGCGCTCGAAAACGGCATCTTCTCCTTCCACGTCGAGAGCGAGCCCGAGATCGCCCGCATCAACCACGTCGCCGGCAAGCTCGGTGTGAAGGCGCCCATCGCCATCCGCATCAATCCCGACGTCGACGCCAAGACCCACGCCAAGATCACCACCGGCAAGTCCGAGAACAAGTTCGGCATCCCCTTCAAATACGCCGGAGCCGCCTACGCCGCCGCCGCCAAGTATCCCCACATCCACATCAAGGGCGTGCAGATGCACATCGGCTCGCAGCTCACCACGCTGGCCCCGTTTGTCGAGGCCGTCACCAAGGTCGTCGGCTTCGTCGCCGAGCTGAAGGAGAAGTATGGCATCACCTACTTCTCCATCGGCGGCGGCATCGGCATCATCTACCAGGACGCCCTCGCCAGCGGCTCGCCCGAGTGGTGGTCGTCCAAGCCCGAGGCCGAGCGTCCGCTCACGCCCGAGGCCTACGGCGCGGCGCTCACCCCGTTGCTGGAGCCGCTCGGCTTGAAGATCGTCATGGAACCCGGCCGCTACATGGTCGGCAACGCCGGCGTGCTGCTCACCCGGGTCGAATACCTGAAGCGTGGCGAGGGGCGCAACTTCCTGGTGGTGGACGCTGCCATGAACGACCTGGCGCGTCCGGCCATGTATGACAGCTACCACGAGATCGTGCCGTTGCGCCGCGACACCGCCCGCCCGGCCTTTCTCGCCGACGTGGTCGGCCCGATTTGCGAGAGCGGCGACTGTTTCGCCAAGCAGCGCCAGATGCAGGAGGTCGGCGAGGGCGAATACCTGGCCTTCCTCAGTGGCGGCGCCTACGGCTTCACCATGGCCAGCCGCTACAACACCCGCAATCTCGCCGCCGAGGTGCTGGTGCACGGCGGCAACTTCGACCTGATCAACGCCCGCGAGACCTTCGAACAGCACATCGCCAACGAGCAGATCCCCGCGTTTTTGAAGTAATCCGGGCGACGCGGTTTTTTAACCACGGATTGCTCGGATGAGCACGGATTCGCAGCCGAGTAATCCGTGTTTATCCGTGAAATCCGTGGTTGAATTTTGGTTCGTTTCGTAGGGGCCTCGCTCGCGAGGCCCGTTCACCGTCATCATAGCGTTTGCCGTCATCATTCAGCCCAACGGGCCGCGCGAGCGCGGCCCCTACACCCGATCCATTCGCCGATGCCCCGCCAACCGCTGCCCCTCGATCCCGCGCCCGCCAATGCGACGGTGTTGGCAGAGCTGCTCGATGGCGGGCAGGCGTTTCGGTGGAGGCAGGCCGGGTGTAAACCGGGCGTGTGGATGGGGCGTTGGTCGACCCACGCGATCACCATCCAAGCCGATCAGTCCAGCGGCGGTCGTCTGGTCTGGACCGGCGAGGCCGACGCGGCCGCCGTGCACCGCTACTTCGCGGCCGACCGCGACTGGGCGACGTTGATCGACGATTTGCCGTGGCGCAGTGACCCGCACCTGGCGCGCTGTCTCGCGGCTTACCCGGGCCTGCGGATTTTGCGCCAGCCGTTTGGCGAGACGTTGCTGGGTTTTTTGTGCAGCGCGACCAAGCAGATCGTGCAGATCAAGCAGATGATGGCGCTGCTCGCCGAGTGCCTCGGCGAGGGTGGCGCGCTGCCGACGTGGGAGCGGTTGGCGACGGCCGACGACGCGGTGTTGCGCGGTTGTCAGCTGGGGTTTCGCGCCGGCTACATCAAGCGCACCGCCGAGTTTTTGGCGGAGCGCCCCGGCTGGCTGGAGTTGACCGAGGCGTTGCCCTACGCCGAGGCGAAGGCGCGCCTGTGCGCGTTGCCCGGGGTGGGGGAGAAGGTGGCGGACTGCGTGCTGCTTTTTGGCGCGGGCAAACTGGAGGCGTTTCCGGTCGATACGTGGATCATCAAGGTCATGAGCCGCCACTACGGCCTCGATGGCTGGAGCCCGGCGCAGGTGGCGCATTTCGGTCGCGCGCACTTCGGCGCGTCGGCGGGTTTGGCGCAGCAGTTCCTGTTCGCGTGGGAACGGGCGAATCGGGTGTAGTGTTGGCATCCTGCCTGCATTGAACATGGATGGCCGGCAGGATGCCGGCGCCACCCTGTTCACACCCGCTGCATGTGCACCGCGACCGAGAGCTTCTCGGTGTGGGTGCCCTTGAAAACACCGCGGGTGGGGGTGCTGTCGAGGTAGTCGCGGCCCGAGGCCACGCGGACGTGGCGTTCGCCGGCGACGCAGTCGTTGGTCGGGTCGAGCGGCCACCAGAAACCGCCGGGCAAAAACACCTCGACCCACGCGTGGCTCTCGCTGGCGCCGATGAGTCTGGGCGCGCGGGCCGCCTCGGAGGCCAGGCGCTGGCTCTCGGTCTCGATGTAACCGGCGACGTAGCGGCAGGGGATCTCCGCCGAGCGCAGCACCGCGATCATCACCTGCGCGAAGTCCTGACACACGCCGGCCTTTTGCTGGAGCACGGTGGTCACGGGCGTGTCGATCTTGGTCGAGCCGGTTTTGTAGGTGAAGGTGGTCTTGATCCAGTGGTTGAGCCGCAGGAGCGATTCGCCGAGCGGTTGGGCGGGCTTGAAGAGCTTGTTGGCCAGCCGGTGCACGGGCTCCGACATGGGGATGGCCGGCGACGGCATCAGGTATTCGAAGAGCTTCAGGCGTTCGCTGCGGTAGATTTGCCGGGCCTCCGAGATGCTGATGTCGAGCGCGGCCGCCGGCGGGGGCACGTCGAAGGTCTCCACCTCGGACACGCTTTCCAGCAGCAACGAACGGTGGCGGTGCACGATGGAGAGGGCCTCCACGGTGTTGCCGAAGTAGTCGGTATACGCGTGGATCTTGCCGTCGGGCCGCGATACCAGCTCGCGCGAGATCAACCGCTGGTGGTTGTCGGTGACCGGCGTCAGGCGCGCCTCCATGAACGACTCCGAGGCGGTGCCGGCGTAGGCGTAGAGCGTGCGATGCCTGATCTGAAAGCGCATGGTTCCCTCGGCGACCGCGGTTTCAAGCCCGCCCGGCGCCGGCACGCGGGTGACGGACGAGGTAATCGGGGCGGGATGAACAGGCGCGCATAAAGGGGCACGCTGAGCGGCGCGGGGTTGGCTGGCAATCGGGGAAACGCATCGTCGCGGCCTTATGCAAGTCGCGTGCCTCGCGCGCTGGTTTGACACCCCGGGTCCGCTCGGCGACGCTGCCCGACCGCCATGGGCACCGACTCTCCCAATCCCTTCGACCCGGTCGATGAAGCCATCCAGGAAATCGCCGCCGGCCGCCTCGTGATCGTCACCGACGACGAGGGCCGTGAAACGAGGGCGACCTCGTCATGGCCGCCTCCACGGCCACCGCCGAGAACGTCAACGCGATGATCCGCCACGCCCGCGGCCTCATCTGCGTGCCCACCACCGGCGCCCAGCTCAAGCGCCTCGGCATCAACCCCATGGTGCAGGAAAACCGCGAGTCGCACCGCACCGCCTTCACCGTCTCGGTCGACGCCACCGACGGCATCACCACCGGCATCAGCGCCTACGATCGCGCCCGCACCATCTCCATCCTCGCCAACCCCGACGCGCGTCCCGAGGAACTCGTGCAACCCGGCCACATCTTCCCCCTGCGCGCCCGCGACGGCGGCGTGCTCGAGCGCGCCGGCCACACCGAGGCGGCGGTCGACCTCGCCCTGCTGGCGGGGCAACACCCCAGCGCCGTCATCTGCGAGATCCTCAACGACGACGGCACCATGGCCCGCCTGCCGGAGTTGGTGAAATTCAAGGAGCAGTTCGGCCTCAAGATGATCTCGATCGCCTCGCTGATCGAATACCGCCACCGCCGCGAGCGCCTCGTCGAGTGCGTCTGCACGCGGCCCTTTGCCAGCGAGTTCGGCGACTTTCAGCTGCATGTTTTCCGCAGCAAGGTCGACCACCGCCACCACCTCGCCTTCACCCTCGGCGAGCTCGGCCCCGAGCCCACCCTCGTGCGCGTGCACAGCGAGAACCTCCTCAGCGACGTCTTTCGCCAGACCGGCCAGAGCGGCCACCTGCAACTGCCCTCCGCCATGCAGGCCATCGCCGCCGAAGGCCGCGGCGTGGTGCTCTACATGGAGCACGCCCAGGGCGGGGCCAACGTCATCAAAGCCCTCGACGACCACGCCGGCCAACGCATGTCGTTCCGCGACTATGGCACCGGCGCGCAGATCCTCGTGGCGCTCGGCCTGTCGCGCATCCGCCTGTTGACCAACAAGCCCCGCAAGGTCGTCGGTCTCGACGGCTATGGCCTGGAAATCGTCGACCAAGTCAGCCTGTAAACGGAGAACGGACATTCCTGTCCGTTCATGCCGAAACGGAACGGATAGGAATGTCCGTTCTCCGTCTTGGCGGTCCACCTGCACCGCGGAAATAAAGTTGCCGCCGTCCGCCTCGGGCTGCACACCTTGCGGTTCTTCTTTGTCATGAGCCTCGACGCGCCCAAGCCCGCAGACATCAACGCGACCGGATTCTCCCTCGGCATCGTGGCCGCGCGCTACAATCCCGAGCTCGTCGACGCCCTCGTCGCGCAGGTCGCCGACGCCTTCCGTGCCGCCGGCGCCGCCGACATCGCCATCCACCGCGTGCCCGGTTCGCACGAGCTGCCCACCGCCGCGCAGCTCCTCATCGAGTCGCGCCCCTTCGACGCCATCGTCGCCCTCGGCGTGGTCATTCGCGGCGACACCATTCACTACGAACTCGTCTCCGAGGCGGCCACCAACGGCCTGCTGCGCGTCGCGCTCGACACGCGCGTGCCCGTCATCGCCGGCGTCGTCGCGGTCGAGAACCGCCAACAGGCCGAGGACCGCTGCACCGGCCCCATCAACCGCGGCGCCGAGTTCGCCCGGGCCGCCCTCGAGATGGCCGCCCTCAAACGTTTACTTTCCCGATGAGCAAAGCCCTTTTCGCCCAACGCCGCGAGTGCCGCGTCGCCGCCCTCCAGTATATCTACGCCTGGAGCATCAACGATCCGGCCAACCTCTCCGAGGACCTGCGCGTCTTCTTTGAGGAAAACTGCGAGCAGCCCCGCGACTACTACGGCTTCGCCGAGGAGCTCATCCAGGGCGTGGTCCTCAACCAGTCCGAGATCGACGCGCGCATCCGCTCCCTCGCCCAGAACTGGGAGTTCGACCGCATCGCCAAGATCGACCTCGCCATCCTCCGCCTCGCCATCTTCGAGATGGTCCACCGCAAGGACATTCCCCCGGTCGTCTCCATCAACGAGGCCATCGACCTGTCCAAACAGTTCTCCAACCCCGACTCCAAGCGTTTCATCAACGGCATTCTTGATCGCATGAAAGGCCAGCTCGGCCGCGACGCGCGCAAGACCGAGGCGTGATTTGATCGGAGCTTTTAACGTAGAGTCGCAAAGGCGCGGAGATCGCAAAGAAACATGCTCGAATCCGCCGGTCGGCTCCGCGTCCTCTCCCTCTCCGCGTCTCTGCGTTGAAACTCTGGAAATCCTGAGCCACCACTAGGTCTTCATGTTCGGCCTGTTTAAAAAGTTCAAAGACGGCTTCTCGAAGACCTTCACCGCCATCGGCGAAAAAACCCGCGGACTCTTCGGCGGCCGCAAGATCGACGCCGCCTCGCTCGACCAGCTTGAGGAGGCCCTCTACACCGCCGACTTCGGCGTGCAGACCACCGAGGAAATTCTCGCCGAGATCAAGACCGCCTACAAAAAAGACCCCGAGCTCAAGGGCCAGCGCGCCGCCGAGATCGGCTCCGCCGTGCTCACCCGCGCCCTCGCCGGCAGCGAGGCCGAGCTGATCGACGGCATTCCCATCCCCGCGCAGCCGCCCGCCGGCGAGACCGGCCCGACCGTGATCATCATGATCGGCGTCAACGGCTCCGGCAAGACCACCACCACCGCCAAGCTCGCCTGGCTGCTCAAGCAGCGCGGCAAGTCCGTGCTCGTCGCCGCCGCCGACACCTTCCGCGCCGCCGCCGTCGAGCAGCTCAGGAGCTGGGCCACCCGCCTCGACATCGAGATCGTCGCCAGCCACACCGGCGCCGACTCCGCCGCGCTCGCCTTCGACGCGCTCAAGGCCGCCAAGAGCCGCGGGCACGACTACCTCATCATCGACACCGCCGGCCGCCTACACACCAAGGCGAACCTCATGGAGGAGCTCGCGAAGATCCGCCGCGTGTTGCAAAAGCAAATGCCCTCCGCCCCGCACCACTCGTGGCTGGTGGTCGACGGTTCGCTCGGCAGCAACTCCATCGAGCAGGCCCGCGTGTTTCACAAAAACTTCGGCCTCACCGGCCTGGTCGTCACCAAGCTCGACGGCACCAGCCGCGGCGGCGCGCTCGTCGGCATCTGGCGCGAACTCAAGCTCCCCATCGCCTACGTCGGCCTCGGCGAGCAGCCCGAGGACCTGCAACCCTTCGAAATCGCCAACTACACCCGCGCCGTATTCGGTTTGGAATGACGGTGCGGGCGGGTCACGTAGGGGCCTCGCTCGCGAGGCCCGTTCGGGCCATGCGTTCGCGACCGGCGTTCTTTTCGGGTTGCCGGGGTCACCGTTCGCGCAACGGATCTCGCCAGCGAGACCCCTGCGAGATCCCACAACCCCCCGCCTACTGCCGCGCCGCGTTGAGCGCCGCTCGGTCGTAGACCGCTCCCTCCACAAAACCCTTGTAGGCGCTCTCCCTGACCACCATCGGCGGGTATTCGCGGCCCGACTCCACGCCCTTGAACAACACCTCATACTTCGGATCGATGCGCTTCTTGATCGGATGCCCGAAGCGATCGCATTCGCCCGTGTTCACCAGCTCGCCCTGGGTGTAGGTCTTGGTCAGCACCTTGTAATGAAAGTCGGGTTTCTCCGACCGGTCGCAACCGGCGAGGAGAAACAATCCGCAGACGAGCATGAACAGGCGCACCAACATGCGTAACTTCTGAATCAAACGTAAAATAGAGGTCAAGCCATCAGCCTGACCTTATACCAACCACCCGTTGAAATCAGACTCCCCCTCTATGGCATTTAAAATAAAACTACCGCGCTGTTTCTGGTGATGAACGTAGGGGCCGAGCGAGCTCGGCCCGTTTGTCGTCATGGGTAAAGCGACTCCTCCGGCGAATCCACGCTCAACGGGCTTTGCAAGCAAAGCCCCTACGAGTCGGCTACAGTTTTACTTAAAATGCTCTATCCGATTTTTAGAATCCGCGATCATCAGCGGCATCCGCGGTTGGAAGCCAAGCGCCGGCCGGGGGTGTCGGACATCACTGGAACTCCAGCAGCTCGATCTCGAAGACCAGCGTGGCCTGCGGGGGGATTTTGCCGCGGATGCCCTTGGGACCGTAGGCCAGCCAGTAGGGGATGATCAGCGTGCGTTTTTCGCCCGCTTTCATGTCCATCACCGCGAGGTCCCAACCGGGGATGACCTTGCTCTCTCCCACCACGAAGGTGAAGGGCGCGCCGTGGTCCGCGGAGGCGTCGAACTTGGTGCCGTCGATAAAGGTGCCGGCGTAGTGCACGGTCGCCAGCTGGCCGCGCTTGGGCGTGGCCTCGCCGGTGCCGGGCCGGGTGACGACGTAGCGCAGGCCGTCCTCGGTTTCCGCCGCGCCCGGCCAGCGTTGCGCAATGATCATCTGGTCGCGCTCCGGCCACGGACGGGCCTGGTCGGCCAGGGCGATGCGCATGGCGGCGTTGATCGGCTCGCCGGGATTCTTGCGGGCTAACATGCCCGAGCGCACCACGATGGCGATGGTCGCCAAAATGACGCCGAGCAGGATCAGATAAAAAAAGCTGCGCATGGTATGGGTGTTCGGAATTTTAACGCAGAGTCGCTGAGGCGCAAAGAGCGCGGAGAAAAGAAGGGTGGCGGAGGCGGCTCGGACCTTTGCGATCTCCGCGCCTTTGCGTCTCTGCGTTAAAATCAGACTGAACGGATTCGTCTCAGACGGTCGGCAGGAAGCTGCAGATGTATTCGCAGATGCCGTCGGCGACTTCGATGGTGAAGCCCGCGTTGCCGGCGACCTCGAACAACGTGCCGGCGGAGTAGGCGGTGGAGGAGGTCTGGCCGTCGAGGGTCACGCGGCAGCTGCCCGCGACGATCTCCATGCGCTCGGGGGCGCCGGTGCCGAAGTGGTAGGAGCCCGGGTAGATGAGGCCGAGGGTCGTCTTCGAGCCGTCCGCGGAGAGCAGGGTGTGGCTGACGACTTTGCCGTCGAAATAGATGTTGGCCTTGGTCAGCGCGGTGACGTTGGTGAACTGGGTGGCGATGGTGGACATGGCGATATGCGGATGGGAAAACGCCGAGCGTGAGCCGAATCCCCGCGGCCTGTCCATCACGTAGCGGCGGCGCACAATTGAGCTTTGCCGCCGGAAACCGGAAGCACACGGTGATACCGTGACCACTGAATCCACAGCCCTTGGGGAGGCCCGGCGTGCCGGGATCGATTTGGATTTGCTCGATGCCAACCTGGCCTTGTCGTGAAGCTGGAAACCGCCCGACGTGATCGTGATGAAAAACTTAAGCGATCTGCTGCACCGGCTCGCTGACGCCCAGGGGGAAGGCGCTCAGCCGTAGCGGAACGGCGGAGCCGTTTCGGTTCGAGCCCCGCATACGAGATAACCCCACTGTGACGGACAAGAATGTCCGTCCTCGGTTTTATCAGCCGATGAGTTTGCTCAACCGGGTGCGGTATTTTTGGGAGAGGGCGATGTTGGCCTCCATGCCGCCGGGGATGTTTTGGCTGGTGACGACGGGCAACGCATTGCCGCGGGCGACAAGCAGGTCGACGACCTCGAGCATGAGCAGGTTGAGCAGCGTGCAACCGATGAAGGTGGAGGTGGGGCCGGCCATCATGCCGGGGGCGACCTCGACGATGGCGTCGCCGGTGACGCCGAGGTTGTCGAGCGTGTGGTCGGCGATGGCGTGGAGGTTTTGCCCGCCGGGGTGCACGGTCTTGGCGGTGGAGCTCATGGCCACGGAGGTGAGGCCGATGACGGTCATGCCCTTCTGCTTGGCGTAGAGCGCGACCTCGATGGGGGAGGCGTTCTTGCCGGAGTTGGAGATCACGATGATGGTTTCGCCGGCCTTCATGCCGTAATGGTGGTCGTGGCGCTGGGCGAGGCGGGTGCCGTAGCCGACGACGTTTTCCGAAAACCCGTAGCCGGGATCGAAGAGGCCGGTGACGGGCATGAGTCCGCCGGCGCGGCCGATGATCTCGCGGGCGATCATCTCGGAGTGGCCGGAGCCGAAGGTGTGCAGCACGCCGCCGCCGGCGATGGCCTCGGCGATCTTCGGCGCGGCCGCGGCGATGACGGGGGCGTTGATCTCGCGGGCACGCGCGAGCATGTCGTTGGCGGCGTCAAAGTAGCGGTCGGCGGAGGAGGGCATGGCGGGAAAGTATGAAGCGGGAAGTTTGAAGTAAGAAAGGACAGAAGTTGGGACACAGAGCCAAGCCGGAGCGATGACACAGAGTTCACGGAGCCGGAATTTTTAACCACGAATTGGCCGACTGTCGCTGCGCCCGAAACACGTATTAATACGGATGCCAAGGGTCTGATCCGTGCATATCTGGGAAATCCGTGGTGTTGATCGTGGAAGCCGCCGTATTTGCGCCGAGGTGGGGCGCGTTGTCCGCAACGCGCTTGGTTTCGGTTCGTCAATAGGTGAAGTGTTCATTGGCCAACGCGAAAATGTTGAACGCCGCGGCTGACGGGTTTTGGTTTTTTGCCCATGAGCTTCCGGCCCAAACGGAATCATTCGCCCGGACCAGTGGTGGACTTGCATCCGCCCGTTGCCTTGTCTGAGGAGGACCGGCGGGCGATTTTTGCGGTGTGCGACGGCGCGGTTTATGCGGCGGGTCGCACGTCGGTGATGATGGCGTTGCGCGGGAGCCGTGCGCAAAAGATCCAGCGGCTGGGCTTGGTCGACAACGAAGGCCACGGACACTTTGCGGGGATGAGCGAGGACGACGTGCTCGCGCGGATCGACACGCTCATACATGAAGGCCTGTTGCGCATCGAGCGCACGCGGGAAGGATTGCCGTTACTGGGCTACACCGCCGCCGGTCTGGAGGTTGCCAAGGGTTATACGGCGGACTTGTGGCTGGAGGAGGTGCGCGGTCAGGTCGGGCCGGTGGCGGCGGGACGAGCGCTGAAGCTGTCGTTTTTGATGACGAACGGTCAGCAGAGGAACAACGACACGGTGCTCCTGCTGGTGGACCGGGTGGAGCGTGAGGCCGACGCAACGTGGTTGCCGATGCTGCGCGCATGGTGCGCTGCGGAGACCAAGCGCCTGCGCGGCCGGCTGCGACCGGTGATCGAGCGGTTGGAGGGGGATGGGGCTTTGCAAAGGCGATTGGTTGGGTTAAAAAACAACCACGATCGGCACGACGTCGGACTAGAAGGTGTCGGGCCTTAAACTTCCATTTCGCACTCCTACCGTTCGGTAGAGCAGGGAGCGGCATGGGCGGACGGCTTGGAGGTGTTGTGGTCCAGCGGGATGCGCGGGGCAAGGTGTTTGGCCCACGGGCACGGTCCGTTTGAAAATAAACCGCCGCCCCAGATGAAAATCGCGTCGGACGAAACGGCTCCGACGTTCCGCTACGGGGGAGGCATTTTGTAACCTAATGGGTTACTTTGGTGGAATGCATTGACCTCAATGCGTTCGGCGGTGAGGGCTCCCAAACCAGCGCGTTGGGGTCAACGCGCTCCACCATTACGGCTGCAATGTTAACGGGCCCGATCAGTAAAAGTAGCTGAGGCTGAGGGAGCCGAAGACCTGGTTGTCGCGCTGGCCGTCGAATTCCTTGGTGCGGAGGGCCTGGGCGTAGGTGAGTTGCCAGCGGCGGGTGCCGAGGGCGATGCCGCCGACGAGGTCGGCGACGAAGGGGTTTTTGTCGATGGAGGGGCTGTCCTCGAAGGTGTTGCCGTCGAGCGTGAGGTCGCGGGCCACGGCGCGGCCGTCGACCGAGCCGAAGAGCCACACGCCGAAGCGTTCGCGTCGGCCGGCGTTGGAGTCGCCGGTGGGGCGGATGAGGCTGGTGCCGAAGTCGGCGGGCAATTTGTAGCCGAAGCGCACCGCGCCGCCGGCGTTGGCGTAGGTGAAGACGTTGCCGAGCGAGAAGCCGGCGTGGGGGATCAGGTCCGCGCCCCAGCCGGTGCGCGCGCCGGCGGTCTCGAGGCGCCACTTGCGTTCGTAGACGAGGTTGAGGCCGGGTTCGTTGTCGATCTGGTGGTCCCAGCCCTTGGCGGTATCCACGTTGATGATACGATGGAAGCCGTTCTGCACCTGTTCGCCGAGGGCCCAGGGGCCGACGACGCCGAGCTGGAGTTCCCAGGTGTCGAGGGTGGCGAGGGCGCGGTCTTCGCCGGCGGGGCGGTAGGATTGGAACATGACCGATCCGTAGAGCCAGGCGGCGTAGGGCCGGTCGGCGGGTTGCGCGGTGGTGAGTTGGGTGTTTTCCGGCGTGTAGATGTTTTGTCCGATGGAGAGGCCGATTTTGGGCGCGGCGTCCTTGGGGAGAAGGGGTTCGAGGCGGTTGGCGATGGCGCGCAGGGGGGCGGGGACTTCGTCGGCCTCGAAGTCGCGCAGGTCGGTGGTGAGCGCGGTGAGTTTAAAGCCGTTGGTGTAGTTGCGGTCGGTGCCGGCGAAGAATTTGTCGTTCTCGGTGTAGATCGAGAGCGAGCCGAAGTGGAGGCGGTCGTCGTCGGCGGGGGTGGGCTCGGCGGACGCGGCGAGGGGGAGCGCCCCGAGAATGGCGAGCAGACTGAGGCGGGTGAGAGTGGTGTTCATTGGGCGGATTGCCAGCGGCCGTAGATGCCGCAGGGGAGGACCTTGCCGTCGGCCTCGACAGGGATGCCGACTTCGCCGCCGGTGATGGTGCCGGGGTGGTCGGTCATGAGTTCGGTGAGGAGGTTGACAACGACGGTGGGCGAGAGGCGGGCGGTATAGGCGTTGATGAGGAAGAAGACGGGCTTGGGGGTGAGCAGTTCGCGGCACTCGCGCAGGAGTTCCCAGAGGTGTTCCTCGAGCTTCCACATCTCGCCGCCGGCGCCGCGGCCGTAGGTGGGCGGATCCATGATGATGCCGTCGTATTGGCGGCCGCGCTTGATCTCGCGGCGCACGAACTTGAGGCAGTCGTCGACGATGTAGCGCACGGGGGCGTCCTTGAGGCCGGAGAGGGCGGCGTTTTCCTTGCACCACTTGACCATGCCCTCGGCGGCGTCGACGTGGGTGACGGACGCGCCGGCCTTGGCGGCGGCGCAGGTGGCGGCGCCGGTGTAGCCGAAGAGGTTGAGCACGTTGACTTCGCGGCCGGCGGCGCGGGCGGCTTTGATGCGCGCGGAGCACCATTCCCAGTTGACGGCTTGCTCGGGGAAGAGGCCGGTGTGCTTGAAGCTGGTGGGGGAGATGCGGAGCTTCAGGCCGAGCGGCTGGTATTGGATGGTCCAGTGGTCGGGCATCTGGCGGCGGAATTCCCAGCGGCCGCCGCCCTTGTCGCTGCGGTGGTAAAAGCCGTCCCAGTCGCGCCAGTCCTGGCCGCCGTGGCGGGGCCAGATGATCTGCGGGTCGGGGCGCACGAGGGTGAACTCGCCCCAGCGTTCCTGCTTCATGCCGCGGCCGCAGTCGAGCAGGCGGTAGTCCCGCCAGCCGTCGGCGGTGATGAGGGCGGAGCGTTGGATTTCGGCGGTCGACATGTGGCTGTCCAAGCAACGCCGCCGGCCGGACCGTGTCCAGCGCCGAACGGACGGCGGGCCTCGCAGGGTTGACTCGGGCGCGACGAGTCGAATCGTGGCGGCAACCATGCGTTTGCAAACCTCCCTCAAATTCATCGCCTCCCTGGCCGCCCTTGGCGCCGCCTCCGCGCTGTTGGCGGACACCGTCACGATCAAGGACGGCTCCAAGCTCGTCGGCACCGTGACCAAGATCGGCGCCGGCAGCGTCACGCTCGACACGGCCTACGCGGGCAAGCTCACCATCAAGCAGTCCGAGATCGTCAGTCTCGAGACTTCCGAGCCGATGGTGGTGCGTCTGGCCGGCGGCACGACCATGGCCGGCACCCTGAGCACCACGCCCGAGGGCGACGTGTCCATCCAGGGCGAGGACGGCACCATCACCACCACGGTCGAGAAGATCGCGACCACCTGGGAGCCGGGCACCACCGACCCGGCCGTGGCCGCGCTCCAGCCGAAGTGGGCCTATCAGGCCGGCGTCGACATCAGCGGCAAGACCGGCAACAGCGAGGAACTCGGCACCCGCGTCGGCTTCACCGCCACCCGCACGACCTCCAAGGAAACCCTCAAACTCTACACCGCCTACAACCGTCAGGAGACCAACGGCACCAAGTCCGCCGACCAGTTTGAAGTCGGCTTCGATTTCTCCCGCCTGTTCTCCGAGCGCACCTCTTGGTATCTGCGCGACGAGGGCGGTTTCGACCGTGTGAAGGACATCGACTACTACAACGTCGCCGCGGCCGGTCTGGGCTACGACTTCATCCAGCGTCCCGTGCAAAAGCTGACCGGTCGCTTCGGTTTGTCGCACCGCTTTGAGAACTACGGCAACCCCGCCACCTCGGACGTGAACTCCGCCGGTCTCGATCTCGGGCTGATCCACGACTACACCTTCGAAAACGGCCGCCTGCACAACGAGCTCAACCTCATCCCCGCCTTCGACGACTTCGCCAACTACCAGGCCAAACACGACTCCTTCTACGAGATGCCCATCGGCGCCGGCTACTGGAAGCTGCGCGTCGGCATCTCCAACGACTACATCAGCCAGCCCGGCCCCGGCGTCGAGAAACTCGACACCACCTACTACACCCGCCTGATCCTGAACTGGCAGTAAGGCCTCCGACGCGGCCGGCCCGGCCACCCGGGCGCACTCGCCCACCTCCCGCCCCGAAGGCCGGCCTCGCGCCGGCCTTCTTGGTTTTCGCGTTGGCCGCGTCCCGACCGGTTTGCAAACTCTCCGTCACCGTGCCCCGCATCGCCGTCTTCTCCGACACCCACGACCACTTTCCCGCCGGTCTGCCCGGCCTGATGCGCGGCGCCGACGAACTCTGGCATCTGGGCGACGTCTGCAACCCGGCCACGCTCGACGACTTCCTCGCGTTGGGCATGCCGTTGACCGTCGTCCAGGGCAACTGCGACTGGGACGAACGCTGGCCGCTGCGCCGCCGGCTCGAACGCGCCGGCCACGTCTTTCACCTCGAGCACATCCCGCCCCGCCACGCGCCGCCCGGCGCCCGTTTTGTCCTGCATGGCCACACCCACGTGCCCCGCGACGAGACCGACCCGTTCGGCGTGCGCTGGCTCAACCCCGGCTGCATCACCGCGCCGCGCGGCGCCGGTTGCGGTTTTGCCTGGCTGGAACTCGCCGAGGGCGAGCAGCCGCGCTGGCGTCCCGTGCGGCTGTGAACGCCGCCGGCAGGCTGCCTGCGGCGTTGCCTCGCGCGCGCTCGTGCGCTGTTCTGCGTCGCATGATGCAATTGCGAATCCGCATGATCCTGGCGGCCGGCCTCGCGACCCTGGCGGCGAACGCGTCGACCCTCCGCGCCGGCGACGAAGAACTGCGGCAATGGTCGACCATCGGCGCCTTGCTCCGGGGTCACTACGACGGCGTGGTCACGCTCGGCGAGGTGCTGCGCGCGGGCGACTTTGGCCTCGGCACGCTGGAGGCGCTCGATGGCGAGCTGTTGATCCACGAGGGACGCGCCTGGCAGATCGACGCGCGGGGCGCGGTGCATGAGCCGGCGGACTCGACGCCGCTGCCTTTCGTGGCGGTCACGCGTTTCGAGGCCGACGTCGTGTTCGACGTGCCGGCGGGGCTGGACCTGGCGGGGTTGCAGGCCCGGGTCGACGCGGCGCGCGATTCGGCCAACTACGTCTACGCCGTGCGCGTCACCGGTGCCTTCGCGTCGGTGAAGACCCGCAGCGTGCCGCGTCAGCAAAAGCCCTACCCGCCGCTGGCCGACGTGGTGAAGACGCAGAGCCTGTTCAATTTTGCCGACACGCGCGGCCTGCTGGTCGGGTTTGTCTGCCCGTCGTGGGCGGGCGGGCTCAATGTGCCGGGGCACCATTACCACTTCCTGACCGACGCGCGCGACGGCGGCGGGCATGTGCTCGGTCTGGTCACCGGCGAGGGCGTGCGTGTGGAGCTGGACCTGACGCCGGACTTCGCGATGCGTCTGCCGGTCGAGGCCGGTTTCGGCGCGCTCGATTTGTCGGGCGACCGGGCGGCCGAGTTGCACGCGGTCGAGTCGGACCGGCGGTGACGCCGGCAGGCCCGGGCGGCGTTCAGGTGCCGCCCCGGTCGAGCAGACGGCGGGCGGCGTGCAGCAGCGCGCTGAGCGCGTAGGGCTTCACCAACGCGGTCTGGGCCTCGGTCGACACGGCGGGGAAGGGGTTGGCG
>JBDRJH010000139.1:0-2581 GCA_043815125.1 Verrucomicrobiota bacterium | reverse complement strand
CTCATTGTATCTCTCTCGGCTGGCCGCGCGCCAGTTCTTGTTCGACTCTCTCCTCTTGTCCGGATTGGCTGCCCACCTCGCCCGACGTTGTGCGTTGATCTTCTCTCGATTGGATGCCAATCGGGCCCGCTGGTGTGCCCTGACTTTTTCCCGATTAGCCGCGAGGTATCGCGATTTGCGGTCGGCCTCCTCGTCTCGATGGGCTGCATACCATCGCCGGTTGTACTCTAAAGTACACTCCTCCCTTCGGTGGCAGACGCCGTAAACATTGTCCGACCGAATCGGGCCGCCGCAGAGTTCGCATGTTCTGGAGGCTGGAGCGGGCTTCATCGGTTCGCCGCCTCGTCGCTGTGACACTCGGCGCATATCACTTCCTCACGGTCGCGGGTCGGATCGGTGGGTGGATCACCGACCGTACGCGCTCCGTTCTTCTTGGCGGCGTAGTACCGGCGTTTGCGTTCGCTGATCTTCTCCTTGTTGGCGGCGTGGTAGCGGCGGTTGGCTTCTCTGACCTTCTGCGTATTGGCGGCGTGGTAGCGGCGTTTCTGTTCGCGTTTGCACGCAGGCGTTTGCCAACAGACGCCGTAAACATTGTCCCGGTGGATCGGGCCGCCGCAGAGTTCACATTTCATCCTTCAACCCTCCTCCTTCATCCTTCCGGCGGGCGCGCAGACATCGCAGGCGTTGCAGCTCGGCTCGGGCTCGAAACCGGCGGGCGGCGTCTCGCCCTGGTCGGGCGCGCAGCCGCCGGCGAAATAGCCGGTCAGTGTGCGGTGGCGGCAGCAGTTGTCGAACAGGACGCAATAGTCCATGACCACGTCGAGCTTGAGGAAGCGGACCTCGTCGAGCTTGAGGAAGCGGACCTCGTCGGGGCCCTGGATATCGTCTTGCAGATTCATCAAGGCGCGGTCTTCGTCGATGCACATCACGCGACACCACGTGTCGAAGTCGGCGTCGTCGAAAAAGAGCACGCACTCGGCGGGCTTGCCGTCGCGGCCAGCACGGCCGATCTCCTGGTGGTATTGCTCGATGGATGACGGCATGGCGGCGTGGACGATCCAGCGGACGTCGGGCTTGTCGATCCCCATGCCAAAGGCGATCGTCGCGACGATGACGTCGACCCGGCCGGCCATGAACAGATTCTGTACGCGGTCTCGCTCGGCGTCGTCGAGGCCGGCGTGGTAGGCGACGGCGTGGATGCTCGAGCGCTCGAGCAGGTCGGCGAGCCGCTCGGTCTCAAGGCGGGTGATGGCGTAGACGATGCCGGGCTGGTCGGAGCGGGCGCGGATGAAGTCGAGGATCGCTCCCTCACGGTCGCGGCTCTGCTCGACGCGGAGGAACAGGTTGGGACGGTCGAAGTCGCCGACCAGGACGACCGGGTTGCGAAGGGCGAGCTGCTCGATGATCTCGCCGCGAACCTTTGGCGTGGCGGTGGCGGTGAAGGCGCGGATCGGCACGTGCGGGAACAGCGAGCGCAGGCGTCCGAGCCGGGCGTAGTCTGCGCGGAAGTCATGGCCCCAGTGAGCGATGCAGTGTGCCTCGTCGATGATGAAGGCGTTGATGCGGCATTCGGAGAAAAACTTGAGACAGCCGGGTGTCATCGCACGCTCGGGGGCCATGTAGAGCAGGGCGAGCTCGCCGTCTTTGCCCCGCTTTTGGATCGCGACCTGGTCGCGATGGTGCTGGGTCGAGTTTAAGAAGGCGGCGGGGATCCGGCGGCGGCCGAGCGCGTCGACCTGATCCTTCATCAGCGAGATCAACGGCGAGATCACGACGGTGACCTGCTGGTGATAGCCGTGGACGATGTCGGCGGGCGCTTGATAACACAGGCTCTTGCCGCTGCCGGTCGGCATGACGACGAGTGAATCGAGCCCGGCCAGGGCGGCGTCGATCGCCTCGGCCTGGAGCGGACGGAAGGTGTCGACGGCCCATCGCTGACGGATGATGTCGAGCAGCGGGGAGAAGACCATCGCGGTGGGTGAATCACCCACCCTACGTGGCTCTTCGGCTCGGATTGGTGCGTCGGTGACGCACCCTACGGTCTTCATCTGTTTTCCTCCTTCAGCAGGCGCTCGAGCGCGGGGAACCGCTGCTCGCCGCGCCGGGGATAGCCGGCGGCCAGCAGGGCGTCGACGATCGCCCGCGACCCGGCCACCCAGTTGATCGAATGCGGGTACGGCATGGCGATGTCCGACGGTGCCAGCAGCTTGACCGCCGTGGCGGCCTCAGTGTACTGCCAGTATGGCTTGTCGCCGCTCGGCCAGAAATACAGCTTGTAAACACGCGGCGCGGGGGCGGGCGGCGGGGAAAACTCGATCGTCAGCGCATCCTGCCAGGCCCGGATGGCTGGGGCCCACCGGTTGTCCACGTCGCTGGGGCGGTTGAACGCGAGGTCCACCCAGTAGACCCGCCCGGAGAATGCCTGACCGGCGGCCCGGCACAGGTCCACTTGTCGCAGGCGCACCTCCGTATAGCCGCTGAGAACTGCGGGGTACCAGAGCACCGGGCCGTCGAGGTGCCGCATCGCCACAGTTATGCCGGCGTGGTCGGCGGCGTAGCCTTCGAACGTGATCGCCTTGAT
>JBDRJH010000138.1:0-2673 GCA_043815125.1 Verrucomicrobiota bacterium | reverse complement strand
GCGATCCGCTGATCTGCGACACGGCGATTTTGCTGCTCCGCCAAAACCTGACGTCCTTTCTCGACCGTTACTTTTTGCCGCCTGAAGAAACCCGGCCGGGCAGCAGCTATACGGAAGTGGATCCAACGTGGGGCTTCAAAGGCGGTAACAGTATGACTTCTCGCTGAACACCCTTCTTTTTCGCGGATGGTCCGCAAAGCCTTCAACCTAAATCCGGCGATAGGAGTTCGGGCCGACGGGGTGATTGGGTCGGTGAAGCGTGAATTGAGGTGAGATCTGGCCGGGGTATCAGCACAGCACGGGCGTAGGTGGTGGCTCCGGGCCGCTGGCAGGGAAGTTGTCCTGCAATATGCGCTTGGCGATTTGGCTCCAGCGTTGCGGCGCGGTCCACTGCTCCGCACTGCGCAAGAGCGTCTGCAACCACTTGGCCAGCTGTTTGATGATCTCTTGGAGTCGGGGAGCCTCGGCGTGGCTCAGGCGCACGTCGAGCCGGCGTTGGCCGGCGTGTTCGCTCTGCCGGGCCGCCCCAAAGAGCAGACGGGGACGCGTGCTCACCGCTTCGTGGTGCTGGCCGGGTTGGAGCAGGCGGTGGTAGAGCGTCCACCAGTTGTAGGCCAAGGCGGCCAGCCTCGCGGCGTGCTGGCAGGATCGCAGGTCATGCGTGGTGAAGCCCGACCAGCTCCACTGGTTCTTGAGTTCGTCGAAGGGGTTTTCCGCGTCACCGCGTTCCCGATACAGGGCGGCCAGGGTGAGGATCTCGTAGGGCAGGTTCGTCACGAGGATCTGGTGTTCGTAGATGACCGGCTCGCAGGCAGCCGCATCGGGAACGCTCAAAAACAAGCCGTGACGGGCTTGTTCTCGTGCGAGGCGTCGGCGGGCGCGGGGGTGCTTTTGATCGTTGAGGCGGCGACGCAGGACCAACACACGGCGGGTCCGGCTCCAGCCATGCAGACGCAGGTGGCCTTCGGCGCCTTGCCAGCCTTGGCCGGCGTCGGTCCATCCGGTGGTCGTGGCCCGTTCGAGATCGGCCACCAGTCCGCGGGCCTTGGCGGTGCGGCGCAGCTTGCAAAGGTAGTTGAGGCCGCGCCGCTCGGCTTCGCACAGGAGTGCCTCCTGGCCGTAGGCGCAGTCGCCGCGCAACAAGTGGGGCCGGCGCGCGGCGGGCAGTCGGTCGATCAAAGACCACAGGCCGTCAAAACCGTGGCCGGCGGCGGACTTGTCTCCCGGGTGAACCTCAACGTCCAGACACAGGCGCAAGGAGGCGATCCAGTAGGTGTGGTAGGCGTGGCTGGGGCGGCCGGGTTTATGAGGATTGTAGCCGTGGGTCGCGCCTTCCTGCCGGCCATAGACGGGCTTGATGGTGGCGTCGATGTCGAGCACCCACTTGGCATCCAAAAATGCATGACAGGATTGGTCGAGATGGCGGCGCAGCCAGTCCCGGCCTTCGTTCGCGTCGATGCGCCGCAGGGCGCGGCGCACGCAATCCTCGCTGACGATCGCGTCCAGCCCGAGCAGGCGCGGGGCGATGTCGTCGCCGCGCAGGGCCGCCAGGTGGGCGTAGCGGTAATGCCCCGAAAGCATGCCGAGAAGCAGGGTGCCCAAAACATCGCGCGGAGTGTGCGCCCGGTTGCTTGCGTAGCGCAACGGAGTGTCCGCGATGAGCGCGTCGAACGCTCCGGTCGCGGCCAGATACTGCGTGAAAAACACCAGCGCTCCAAGAGCGCTGACGGGCAACTCCGGGGTAAACCGGGCGCGAAAGCGCCCTCCCGGTGTGTCCACTATCAGCGGCTCGTCTTCGCCCGGCGCAGGCGTCGGTTCGGGACTGGCCGACTCACCCTGGGGGTGAGTCTCGTTCGGCGATGAAAACGGTGGCATACTGCCGTCACACAATCACCTGAGAAGTTTTTCGCACGTCTCTATCGCCGGATTTAGCCCGCATATTTCACCAAACCGAAGGTTGAAACGAACCGGACGACATGCTAATTATTTGGTGTGAAACAAGATAACGAGCAATTATCGGCCGATTCGCTTCAAATTAATCGTGAGCAGACTGAGTTTGGGTTTCAAGCCTTGGGTTCGCGCAAAGTGGTCGCCAGTTTCGATGGCGGTCAGCTCAGTTCCGACGCTGGGGTGCTGCTCTTGCGCGACTTGGATCGCTCGTTGGGGCTGACGCGCAGCTTGGCGGCGTGCTTCACCGACCGGCGCGATCAAGAGCGCATCGAGCACTCGGTGCAGACTTTGGTCGGCCAGCGCGTGCTCGCCCTGCCCTTGGGCTACGAAGATCTCAACGACCACGACGCCCTGCGGCACGATCCGCTCCTCTCGGCGGCCGCCGACAAGCTCGAGGGCGAGGCGCTGGCTTCGGCGCCCACGCTCAACCGCATGGAACTGTCCAGCCACCGCGCCGGACGTTACCACAAGGTGCATCTGGATGCGGCCAAAGCGGAGTCACTCTTGTTGCGCTTCGGGGTGCAAAGCCTCCGGCGCGGGCAACGCGAAGTGATGATCGATCTGGACGCGACCGACGACCCCTTGCACGGCAAACAGGAAGGCCGGTTCTTCCACGGCTACTACGACAGCTACTGCTACCTGCCGTTGTATGCGTTTATTGGAGACGTGATTGTGTGACGGCAGTATGCCACCGTTTTCATCGCCGAACGAGACTCACCCCCA
>JBDRJH010000137.1:0-4043 GCA_043815125.1 Verrucomicrobiota bacterium | reverse complement strand
CGACCAGCGCTGTGCTCCCTTCGTTATCTCTTCTAAAACAAGGATTCCAAACTCCGGCTCTTTCACTCCGTTTTCTCCGTGCGCTCCGTGGTTCCAATCTTCCGTCCCATGCGCGTTCATCTGCGGTTAAAAAACCTCCGGACTGCCGTTCCCGAAATATTCGCGTCCCTTCGCGTGCATTCGCGGTTAAAAAATTGCCTCCCCCTCGCCGGCGTTTAACCACGACACATGACCAAGTTTCGGCCCTGCATCGACCTGCACGATGGCAAAGTAAAACAGATCGTCGGCGGCACCTTGCGCGACGACGGACCGGGCCCGCGCGAAAACTTCGTCAGCGACGAATCCCCGGCATCCTTCGCCGCCCGCTACCGTGCCGACAACCTCACCGGCGGTCACATCATCAAGCTCGGCAACGGCAACGACGAGGCCGCTCGCGAGGCCCTCGCCGCCTGGCCCGGCGGCATGCAGCTCGGCGGCGGCATCAACGCCGACAACGCCCAGGCTTGGCTCGACGCCGGCGCCAGCCACGTGATCGTCACCTCCTGGCTCTTTTCGCCCGAGGGCAAGTTTCTGCCCGACCGCCTCGCCACGCTCGTTGACCGCATTGGTGCCGACCGCCTGGTGATCGACCTCAGCTGCCGCCGCACCGCCACCGGTTGGATGGTTGCGATGAACCGCTGGCAAACCCTCACCGACCTCGACGTCACCCCCGCCACGCTGGATCGCCTCGCCGACAGCTGCGCCGAGTTCCTCATCCACGCCGCCGACGTCGAAGGCCTCTGCGGAGGGATCGACCAAGACCTAGTAAAACTGCTCGGTGGGTGGGCCGGCCGCCCCATGACCTACGCTGGCGGCGTCGCCACCATGGCCGACGTCGACCTCGTCGACACGTTAAGCCACGGCCACGTGGACGTCACTGTCGGCAGCGCATTGGATATTTTTGGCGGGAAAGGCGTGCGGTATGAGGATTTGGTTGAACGTAATCGCGCGACAACCACCTGAGCACGTGCATCATTTATTTTACCGACGAGACAAAAGCTCCTGACAACCCCCCCCATGATCGTCCCCCAACCGTTCCAATACCAAGGCAGCAAGCGTAGTCTTGCGCCAGTGATCCTGAATTACCTGCCCCGCGGATTTCGTCGGTTTGTGGATCCGTTTGCGGGGTCCGCCGCGATGACATTGGCTTGTGCCGCACGGAGGCGCGCCGAATGCTATTGGATCAACGACCTCAACAAGCCGCTGGCCGAATTGCTGAACCTGATGATTCACCGTCCGGAAGAATTGGCGGATGCCTATGCCGAGCTTTGGAAAGGCGAAGCCGGGGATGCCTTGGAACACTATTATTCGGTGCGGGAAATGTTCAACCGAACCCAAGAACCGCGCCTCTTTCTGTATTTGCTGGCCAGATGCATCAAGGGAGCAGTCCGTTACAACAGTGAGGGCATGTTCAACCAAAGTCCCGACAAACGGCGGCTCGGCACGCGACCCGAGACGATGAGACATAACATCATGACGGTCTCCGGATTGCTGCGCGGTAAGGCTATCGTTACCTCGCATGATTTTCGCGACGTGCTGGCCGCGGCGGATACCGACGATGTGGTTTACATGGATCCACCCTATCAAGGCACCTCGGGCGAAAGGGATGGCCGCTATCTGGCCGGACTTTCGTTCGATGATTTTGTGCTGGCGCTCGACGGCCTGAACACGAGGGGGTTGCGCTATGTGATCAGCTACGACGGCAGAACCGGCACTAAATCCTACGGCGACCCCCTGCCGTCATATCTGGATCTTATGCATGTCGAGCTGGAGGCAGGACGTTCGACCCAATCGACGCTGCTTGGCCGCGAGGAACAAACGGTCGAGTCGCTTTATATTTCCCCCGCCTTGGCCTCCGAAATCGGGGCGGTTCCCCGCAAGGCAAGCCGCCGATCAGTGACGCAAGTCGAACTTTTTTGATCAGATCGCCCCATGCCCACCAAACGATATTCGAAAGATTTCCTGGCGCTGTGCAAATCGGTGACCGCCAAGCGCCCGAAAACGGTGATCACCCATATTCTTGAGCATGGGCAAATAACCACCGAGGAACTCAAAAACCTCTACGGCTACAACCATCCACCAAGGGCGGCCCGCGATGTGAAGGAACATGGAATACCCATTGAACGCATTACGGTTACCGGTGGTGATGGGCGGAAAATCGCAGCTTACCGCTTTGGGGATCCGGAGAAGGCCAAGGTCCGTCGCCTAAGCGGACGCACCGGCCTGTCCAAACAAATCAAGGACACTCTTATCGCGAAGTATGGCTGCCGCTGTTTCATCTATTTGGAGGAAATGCCCGAGGCCACTTTACAGATAGACCACCGGGTGCCGTTTGAGGTGGCGGGCGAATCGGCAACGATGTCGCCGGACGATTTCATGCTGTTGTGCGGCTCCGCGAACCGCGCCAAGAGTTGGTCGTGCGAGCATTGCGAAAACTGGACCAATCTCAAAAAACGGGAGGTCTGCCTCAGCTGCTATTGGGCTCACCCGGAGAACCATTCGCATATTGCCATGAAGCAGCTGAGACGAGTCGACCTGCTCTGGCAGGAAGAAGAAACACAGCATTATGAGCGGTTAAAGACAGACGCGGCCAAGGCAGGACTAACGATTCCAGATTTCGTGAAAGACGTCCTGCGCAAGGCCCTTGCATAGGACCATGCAAAATACCGTATAATAACGGGTTATTCTATAGACGGGTAATCGATCATCTTGTTTGAGAGCCAGGTCGTTGTTGGTTGATTTCCCGCCTCGGTTGATGAGAAAAAGGGGACAGGCTGATGCATTTCCCCATCCGCGAGATCGGTCGCGGCGAACAAGGGGACAGCTACGTCACCGCAGCTGCTACGAGACTGCGCTGGCCGGCCGACCCATGGAGTCCAGCGGCCAGAAGGGATCGCAGCGGCAGAAGGGGTCAAACTTCGAACCTTGCAGTCACTCTCCTGTCGGCATCATACGCCCGCCGATCACTACGAGGTTAAATGTTTCGTCCCTTCGGCTCGTCCAAAATCAACCCTCAGTGGTCACGTCGGTTCGACCGCTTTCACCAACCTGCCCGTCCCAAACTAGCGACGGCGACGGATCAGGCAGAAACCGATGGCCATCGCGCCCATCAGCGCTGCATACGTCGTGGGCTCGGGGACGGCGGCGTAGCTGAAGTTTGAAAGCGTCATTGCGGTGGCGGTGAAGTTACCCGCAGTGAAGCCCAACAAAGCGGTATCGGAGCCAATCAGCGTAGGGATATCGACGCTTACTTCGCGGGTGGCCGACTGTGTGGGATTGTTCACGTTGGTCACCGTGATCGACAGAACGGAGCCATCATAGTTGATCGCGATATCCGCCAAGTCCAAGAGCGCGGTGTTGGGCCCGTTGGAGGGAACCAGATCGGCAAAGCCCTCCAGGCCCGACGTGTTGCCCGCCTGACCAAAGGCCAGCGAGTCGTTGTTGACGATATTGAAGGAGACCGCGGCGGAGTTGGCGAAATCACCACCGGCCGCACCATAGCCCAGGTTGCCGCCGGCGTTGCCGAGTGCGGTGTTCGCACCATTCTGAAGCACAAACGTAAACCCGTCCGAGCCGGACCCGTCTGACCCGTTATCAAAACGAAAACTCACATTGAAGCGGGTAACCGACTGGGCTGTATTGAAAAAAATACTACGGGCCACCGTCGTCTGGGCCGGAAGGAGGCTGAGCGTCCCCGAGTTGATCGCCGGATCCGTGCCGCCGTTCTTGTTGAATGTCCACTGGTCGGCACCGGTTCCAAGCGAGCTGAATCCGGTGATCGTCTGGGCGTTCATCGCCTGAGACCCAAGAAGACTTAACACCATGAGCACCAGCAGGCGGGGGAATTTTATGGCGGCATTCTGGTGCGCTCCAAAATGACTTCAATCGCAATCAGGCACCGGAAGGGATGGAACGTTTAACCTCGCGGTGATTGATGGGCAAATTACTCCGCCCACTTGTCGGAGGGCTGGAGTATTTTTAATAATGACGTGGCTGATTTTTGC
>JBDRJH010000136.1:0-2841 GCA_043815125.1 Verrucomicrobiota bacterium | reverse complement strand
CTCCGTCGGCATCGGCGGCGACCCGGTCAACGGCACCAGCCACCTCGACGTCATCAAGCTCTTCAACGAAGACCCCGACACCAAGGGTATCATCCTCATCGGTGAAATCGGCGGCAACGCCGAGGTCGAGGCCGCCCGTTGGATCAAGGCCAACTGCAAAAAGCCCGTCGCCGGTTTCATCGCCGGAGCCACCGCGCCCGCCGGCCGCCGCATGGGTCACGCCGGCGCCGTCGTCGGTGGACACGAAGACACCGCCGAGGCCAAGATCGCCGTCTTCAAAGAGTGCGGTATCGAAGTCGCCGAGACCCCGTCCGACATGGCCGACGCCCTCCTCCGCGCCGCCGAGCGCGCCGGTGTCAGCCTCGCCTGATCAAGCCCCGATTCACGTTCACCCAAGGCCCGCCCTCACCGGCGGGCCTTTTTTTGCGTCCCCACCCGCCCCGGCCTGATCACCGCCTTCCTCCAAAACAACTGAATCGCAACCAACGCATGATACCGGCGGCTGAATCGTATTGGACTTTGGGGAGGAGTTTTTGACCACGGATATCTCGGATCATCACGGATGGGAACCGATCAATCCGTGCCCATCCGAGCCATCCGTGGTTAAAGCCTGAATGCTTTGTGCTGTTCGTATGACACCGCAGACGCGACCCCGATTTGTTTCTCGAACCCGTCTGCCCCGCCCCCTCGCGGTTCGACTTTTCCGCCACGGAAACATAACCCCGGATTATAACGAAGCCAGCGTTGCCATAGGCAGTTGTGGACTTCAAAAACCTGCCGTGCTCCCCAAGTCTGATGCCTACTCTAGTGCCCGCCAAGCATATGCCCGCCAAACTCGACCGGCCTCTTATTGATCACCTCGCGAGCTCCTTCCCTCTCGGCCAAAGTTGGCAGACTTGGACGTGCGCCGAAGTCATCCGCGGTGCATCAACCGCATTGGCAGCTCATTGGGCCCCTGTAGATACCCTCGGCAACGACGGCGGCGTTTATGCCTTCGCTCTGCCTTCCCAGTGGTTTCAAGAAACCCGCACCATTCAACTGCACGCGCCGCACACCCATACCGAAAAAATCCCTTTTGAGTTCACTGTGCCGCCCGTGTCTGGATTAGATGGTTTGGGCGTAGTGTATGTGGGTCGAACCACCAATCTGAAAAGACGTATCCGACTCCATTTGAGCCGTGGGAAACCCAAAGACGGCGGACAAGTAAAGTTCGGCCTAATTAACTGCGGTCTATTCGAAGGTAATACTGACACCGCGTTGTGCGCGATGCGCGAAAAGGGCCGAGTAATATACACATCACTCCCTGGCCGCGATCACTGTGCCAACCGCGATATTTTAGAACTGTCCCTCTGCGCCCGTTTGGCCCCTCCCTTCAACATCAAATCGGAACGCTAATTTCCTGCCATGACGACTCTATCCCGAAAAACACACCACCACTCGGTGTCTAAGCAACGCAAGGTGTCTGTCCCAGAGATCATTCGCTTCGCCAAAGCAAACAACGGGGGACAACTGGAAACCTTAAAACAGCGTCGGCCGTTTACGATTTCATGGGATGGAGAACAGGTGATCTTTTATCCCGAGAGCCGCACCCCATTTTACCCCGATTTAGAAAGTTACGTTTCGACCTACAACCAGAGTCGTTCGCTCAAGCCGTCAGACTACCCCAAGGATCTTTGGTGCAATTCGTATTTTGTCAGTATGGTAACCACCATCCTGCAAGGCTCCTCCGCCCGAGCAACCGATACGGTCGCGGCGGATGTAGTAGACCTTGCGTTATCACCAGAAACGGAGCGGTCGGAAATGATCAAGTGTAGGCTCGGTCAGGGCAAATTCCGCGAAAGCCTTCTAGAGTTACAGGGCGAGTGTTACGTGACCGGAGTTAATAATCCGAGGCTATTGCGCGCATCGCACATCAAACCTTGGCGCGACTCCACAAACGCGGAGCGCATGGACCCACATAACGGCCTCTTACTGACTCCGCTTTACGACCATCTCTTCGACGGCCTGTTCATCTCTTTTCAAGATGATGGACGGATACTGATATCCTCAAAACTAACTCTCGATATCGCCGAAACGCTGCATATCGACACTAGATTCAGAGGACGGGTATTGAGCCCAAAAACGCGCGGCTACCTCGCGCAACACCGCGAGGCTTTTACCGCCTGACACCGATCTAGATATTCCTCATGCCCATCTCCTTCAACGAACTGCTGACTGCGGCAAAAATCGATCCCTCCCGTGTGAAATTGGTCCGCCATCAAGACGGGCGTTTCGAGGGTTCGCCTTATCAACTCTGGCGAGCAGGCGATGGAAGTTTTGAATGTTACCAACGCATCCAGTCCAAACCCCGCTTTCTCAGGGCCGACTATGTGGCTTCGTTTGTCGCCACCCCGCTGAACGAAACCCTCTTCGTCGGCCTTTACTGTGTGGCGGCAGTAGGCACCGCACCGGCAGGAACCATAGACCCGCTCTCGGGGGGCGACGAAGCCGGACGTTATCTCTACGATCTGCAACTGGCCCCGGAGATGGACGAATACCGTGCGAGACTCATCATCGAATGGGGAGCCGGGAAACGCTCCTGGGTGCAGCGCGCGCACAAGCAGCCCAAGCCCATCATTGAGCTACGTCGAAGTGCGGGTGATCCGCCGTTCCCCGGCTTTCTCGATTTTTGCGACCGGTTGAGTGCTCTCGCTACCCTGCCCCAATTGTGGCGCCAGATGTTATCCTCCGTCCGTGGAGTCTACCTCCTCGTTTGCCCGACCACCGGAAAACAATACGTCGGTTCCGCAGGCGGAGACGCCGGTTTCTGGAGCCGCTGGGAGGATTACGCCGCCAGCGGGC
>JBDRJH010000135.1:0-4203 GCA_043815125.1 Verrucomicrobiota bacterium | reverse complement strand
TCGGGCGCAGGCGATACGCGAGCGGGTCGAGCGGCGGAACGTGGAACTCGAGGGGCTGTTAGACGACCTTGCCGCCGAGCTCGTCGCGAGATAGGCTGTCGGCGTGGTGAGGCGCTTGACGCCCCAGCGGCGGCTGAGGCCCTCGAGGCCCGGTCGAGACCTAGAGTCCACGCCGCCGCCGCTGGCCACGCCTACCCCTTCCTCGACCGTCCTCGCCGTTCGTCCGGGTCGACCACCAGCCGCCGCCACTCGCCGTCGCGCAGGTCCGATGGCTCGAGGCGCAGGACCTCGGCGGACCTGGCCAGCATGGCGTCCGGTATCGCCCGGTCGCCGAGCAGCCACTTGCCCACGGCCGCTCTCGGCAGTTCTTGGCCGCCCTCGGCTGCCCTGACGAGCGCCCGCCAGAGCGCCGCCCTCTACTAGTAGGTACAGCGCCGCGCCCGGAGGTGTCCGACGAATTGCCAAACTTTTTCGCTTCGCCGTGCCCGTTTCGCCGATGGCCTGCCTTCCCTAGTAGAGCGGCACGGGAGCCGCCGGGAGGAGAAGACGATGCGCGACCGAGATGCGGAAGAGATGCGGCGGGCCATACGCCACATGCACTCGATTCTGTTCCCCGACGACCAGTACAAGGCGGACGCCTACGCCGCCGCCCGCGTCGCAGAATACGAAGCCAGGCGTGCAGAGGAGCGCGGCGAGCCCATCGACCGGGAGGCGATGCTGCGCATTGCTCGCGCGGAGATATTCGAGGTGCGCGTGCTGCGGCTCATCTTCGGGAAGGACTGGCTGGAGGGGCTGCAAGGCGCCCGCTGATCTCCGACGGGAGTCCCGGCCGATGCCCAGGCTTTCGCGGGCGGGATTCCGGCAGGATTCCGGCAGGATTCCGGCAGGATTCCGGCAGCAGATGGGCAGCAGACGGGCAGTGGCGCGTGGGGCGAGTGGTAGCCCGGCGGTCGCGCGATGGGCCGGGCTGGGCGTGGGGTAGCGGGCTTTGCGCTCGCCGCGCTTGCCCTCGCGGGCTTTTCGATTGACGCCGCGCGCCGCGGCCCGTAACGTCGTTGCGAAGGAGGTGCCCATGATGTTCATGGAGTACATCAAGACCGTCGAGGACATGGGCGCGTTCGCGGCGGCCCTTGGCGTTTCGGCTTCGACGGTCCGCAACTGGCGCCGTGGGACGCACAAGCCTTCGCCGGCCCAGGCCAGCAAGATCCAGGAAGTGACGCACGGCGTGGTTCAGGCCGCCGAACTGTACCCGGACATCTTCAACGGCTGGAAGCGGGTGGGGTAGGGCGTGTCGAGCGTCGAGTGCGACTTTGGCGATGAGGATGCGGACTGATGGGCTGGTCGCCGGGTAGATTGCTTTTCCAGCTTCAACGGTCGCCGCTTCGGCCAACCGAGCGGGCCGTGCTTGGCGTGCTCATAGAGCGCTCTGAGCCGAGCGCCAAGTTGTCCAAGCGGACGACTGCCGCTCTCATTGCAGCGGGGTTCGCCGTGGATGCTGCCGCGACGGTAGGCGTCGAGGCCGTCGCTGCGCAGGCCAGCGTCTCGGAGAACACGGCGAGGAAGGCGCTCGCGGCGCTCATGTCCGGCGGGTTCGTCAAGAGGCTCACGGAAAGCGGACGCTGTTCCATTATCGTGGTCGACGCAGCAGCGCTGGCAGCGGTCGATGTCCGGAGACTCGCGGCCGATGAACCCCTCAATTTCTTGGGGGTTGAGCACCCGATCGAACCCCTCAGGAATTGCAGGGGTAACCCCTCAAAAACTGCGGGGGTAACCCCTCAGAAATTGCAGGGTCAACCCCTCAAAAACTGCGGGGTTGATGGGCCACAACCCGTTGAACCATGCGCCTCGGCGACGCCCCTTGCCCCTTGTTCCGCCCCTTGTATAGGCCCATCACCAGCCCCCGCGCGCGCGCGAGGCACGCAACGAACCGCCCGACCATGCGCCCGCCGCAGGTGGTGGTGCTGTTTCTGGCGACGAGTTCAAGAACCTGCGCCCGCACGTCCGACCGCAGGACCTCAAGGACTCGGACGACCTCGAGCGCAAGGTCGACGGCGCGAAGACGCTCTGGGCCATGCTGTTCGGATGCAGCCCGAGCGCTGGCGCAGGGAACACGCTGCGAGACCTGCTCGAGGGGCGTCCGGTCGAGGCGGTTCTCCACGCGGTCCGCGCCGCGCACGCGAAGGCGGTCGAAGAGGCGCCGAACGGGCGACCGCGGGAAAAACTGCCCTATCTGCGCGCGATCGCCGTCAGCGCGAAGCCGGCAGACTGGAAGCACAACGGCGACCAGGCCCGAGGCTACGGCCCGAACTACAAAGTCTACAGCACACCCGAAGACCCCGAACTTGTCCGCGCCCGCGAGGAGTATGAAGCCGAGCAGCGGGCGAAGGCGGAAGCCGAGGCGGCCTCGTGACCGACCAGCTCCACAGCCCGGAAGCCGAGCGTGCTTGCATCGCGTCGGCGCGTCTGCGACCTGCCGCCTTCGACGAGGCCGGGCTGGCGGTCGAGGACTTCGCGGACCCTCGCCACCGGCTCATGTGGGCGCAGATTGCGATGGCGCTCGCCAGCGGCAAGCGGCCGGACGAGGTCATCATAGCGAACGGGCTCGACGCGACGGGCAAGCTCGGCGAGGCGGGCGGCCTCGGCTACGTGGTCGACGCTGTTGGGGCGAGGGGCGAGTCGCGGAGCGTCGCCCACTATGCCGAGATTGTGCGGGGATTCGCGTGCAAGCGCCGGCTCGTAGCTGATCTCGCAGCCGTGCTCGACGAGGCCAAGTCGTCGCGATGGGAAGCGCTCTCGCTCGTCCAGGAGCGGGCTATCGGCCGCCTGCTCGAGCACGTCGAGGACGAATCCGGCGAGACGATGGACATGGCCGACGCCGTCGAGGTCGAGATGGTCGACCTGCGGCGCCGCATCGAAGCCCCTCGGGACGTTATTGGCTGGCCGACCGGGCTCGTCGGCGTCGACCGGATTGTCCGCGGGTTCGAGGCGACCGACCTCGTCACGATCGCCGCGCCCAGCGGCTTTGGGAAGACCATGGCCGGCGTCCAGTTCTGCTGGGATGGCGCTCGGGCGACCCGGACCCACGGCATCTACCTGTCGGTCGAGGTGGCGGCTCCGCGCATCGCTCGGCGCATCTTGGCCGGCACTGCCCGAGTAGACGGCGAACGCATCAAGACTGGCTTCGGGCTCCGCGATCAGTTGACCGTGATCGAGTCGGCGGCCGATGCAATCAAGCGCCGGCGCGGGCTCATGTCCGTGGTCAACGTGCCGCGACCGACGGTGGCGACCATCCACCGCGAGGTGCGCCGCTACCTCAACCGCCAGGTCGCCGATCCCGAGCACGTCAAGCCGCTCGGCGCCGTCTTCGTCGACTACATTCAGCGGCTCGAGCCGTCAGATAAGCGGTTCCATTCACGCGAGGCCGAGGTCGCCGAGATAAGCCGCGGACTCAAGGCCCTGGCCTGCCAGTATCGGGTTCCGGTGGTGGTGATGGCGCAGTTGAACCGCGAGGTCTTCAATCGCCAGAACAAGCGCCCACGCCGCTCGGACCTGCGCGAGTCGTCGGCCATGGAGCACGAGTCGTCGGCGCTCATCTACCTACACCGGCCGGAGCTGTGGAAGCGGATGGAGCACGCCGACGAGGATGGGGAGTTGCCGCCGCCGACCGCTGGCGAGACCGTTGAATTCATCATCGACAAGGCTCGCGAGGGGCGGACCGGCAGGGCGGCTGCGTGGTGCGAGCCGCGGTATCAACGATTCGCTGACCTCGAGACGAGGCGAGAGGAGAGGCACTGAGATGAGCAGCGAGCGCAACTGCGAGAATTGCCAGCACTGGACGCAGCACGTCAACTCGGTCGCGCATGGCCGCCTTGGGTTCTGTTACGCGAAGCCGCCCGTGCTGATTGTCGAGGGCGGATACGCAGGCGTGACGACCCGCCCGGAAACAGGGCCAACGGAGCGCTGTCACGACGGCTTCAAACCGCGAGAGCCGGCGACCGAATGATCAAGCGCGAACAGGACGACGCCGCCCGTCTGCTGGCGCGAGACCCGCACACCACCGGCTTCGTCTGCGTCCGCTGCGGCGACGACGTGGCCTGGAGCGCGGCGGCGAAAGAGCAGACGCACCCGCGTGGTGGCCTGCGGGGACTGTGCCGGTGGTGCGCGGACGGCTGGGTGCGGCCGGTGCTGGCCGCCGCGCTCGAG
>JBDRJH010000134.1:0-25099 GCA_043815125.1 Verrucomicrobiota bacterium | reverse complement strand
CGCGAGCCAGTGCTCGACGGGGTGCTCGGCGAGCCGGTCGTAGAGGGTCAGCGCGTCGGCGATGTTGAAGTGCGCCAGGAGGGCGGGGTGGGAGCCCTGAAAAACCACGCGGCCCTCGTAGACGACCGTGACGGTGTCGAACTGGGTGAGCTTGGCGAGGTTGTGGATGACGCAGACGATGGTGCGGTCGTGCGCGGTCACGAGGGTGCGCAGCACGGCGAGGATCTGGTCCTCGGAGCGGGGGTCGAGGCCGCTGGTGACCTCGTCGCAGAGCAGGCAGGCCGGGTCGGTGGTCAGCTCCAGCGCGAGGCCAAGGCGGCGGAGTTGTCCGCCGGAGAGTTTTTCGACGAGGGTGCCGGCGCGCTCCTCCAGGCCGACGAGTCGGAGAATGTCGTCCCGGCGGGCGGCGTCATGGTTTTTTAAATACAGCCGCAGGGCGGTGTCGATGGTCTCGCCGACGGTGAGCTTGCCGTGGGCGATGGAGAACTGCGGGGCGAAGGCGACGGTGCGCAGCAGCTCGGCGGGTCCGGAGACGGGGCGGTCGCGCAGGCGGATGTCGCCGGAGGCGGGCAGGATGCCGAGGATGCCCTTGAGCAGGGTGGTCTTGCCACAGCCGGAGGGGCCGATGAGCGCGTGCAGTCCGCCGGCCGGAAAGGTGGCGGTGGCTTGGCGGACGAGCGGCGGGGAGCCGGGTTTGGGGCGGACGTCGAGGGCGTGGCAGGAAAGCACGGTCGACGAGCAAGGGGAGGGGCGCGCGGCTTGTCAGCGTTTTTTACGGGCGGGTTTGGGCTGGGTTTTCGACGGGGGCACGACGACGACGGGGCAGGGGGCTTTTTTGATGACGGCGTGCGTGGTGCTGCCGACCACCAGATCGTAGAACGAGGTGTGTCCGTGCGAGCCGAGCACGATGGCGTCGACCTTGTGCCGGCGGGCGGCGTCGAGAATGGCGCCGGGGGCGCCGCCGTGGGTGAGCTCGGTGGTGACGACGAGGTCTTTCTTGGCGAGCGAGGCGGCGAGGTGCTCGAGTTGATTGCGGGCGTTGCGCTCGGAGAGGGCGATGGTCTCCTGCATGGCCCCGAGGCCCATGCCGTAATCGGTGGTGACCAGCGGGGGAATCAATCCGTGCAGGATGATGATGCGTGCGCCGGGAGAGGCGAGGTCAAGGGCGGTTTTGACAACGGCCTTCGTGGCCGGAGAGAAGTCTACGGGAACAAGAATGCGTTTCATAAGCGATGGGGGTTGACCGGAGTATGGGCGGGGCCGGCGGGCCATGCAATGGCGGACGGAGGTCGTTGCGCGGCATCGGCCTTTTGTTGAAAAATCTCGCCGAGGCCCGTCCGGCGCGCACGCTCCGGCGCATGATTTGCCGCTGCCAACCCGGTTTTGAAACGTTCCTCGAAAAGGAATTGCGCGCGGCCGGGCTTGTCGCCGTTGAGCAAGGCTCCGGCTGGGTGCGGACCGCCCCCGCCGCGTCGCCGGCCGCCTGGCAAAACCTGTGTTTCGCCCAAGTCGTCATGCCCGACGCCGTCGAGATCACCGGCGACTCGGTCAACGCCCTCTCAGCCCGCATCATGGAGACGTTCCTCGCCTCCGCCAAAGACGAACGCTTCGAGACCGAATGGCCGTGCCTGTTCGAAGCCGCCGCGGGGCTCGACGGACTCGGCCGCCGCCAGGCCGGCGTCTCCAAGGTGTTTTTTGAAAACCTCAAAAAACGCCTCGGCCGCGTCGCCCGTCTCGCCATCGACGACAAACCCCGCGGCGTGTGCGCCGTGCGCGGCCTCTTCGTCTTCTTCGTCGACTTCAAGCGCGCCTATGTCTCCCGCGAAATCTGGTCCAACGGCCAACGCCGCATGGCCGACGACGCCCGCGCGCCCTCCCGCAGCTACCTGAAGGTCGAGGAAGCCTACCTCGTGCTCGGCCGCGAACCCACCGAAGGCGAGACCGTGGTCGACCTCGGCGCCGCCCCCGGCGGCTGGAGCTTCAGCGCGGCCAAACGCGGCGCGCGCGTCATCGCCGTGGACAACGGCCCGCTCAAACTCGGCGCGCTCGACAACCCCCTCATCGAACACCGCCTCGAAGACGCCTTCCGCTTCGAACCGCCCGGCGGCCAACCCGTCGACTGGATGTTCTGCGACCTCGTCGAGGAACCGCACCACGTCATGGAAAACCTGATACAACCGTGGATCGAGCGCGGCTGGTGCCGCCGCTTCGTCGTCATCCTCAAGTTCGGCCGCGTCGACGCCCTCGCGCTCCTGCGCCAGGTGAAGGCAAGCGACTCGGTCTTCTCGCGCCACGCCCCCGGCTTCCGCGTGCGCCACCTCTACCACGACCGCGAAGAGTTCACCATCGTCGGCGAACTCGCCCCGTCGCCGACCTCCGCCGCCTGAGCGCCATGAAGAAACCCGAGCTCACCCTCTGCGGCATCGGCGCGGTCAAAGCCCGCTTCGAGAGCGACCCCGCGTCGTTCATCCGGCTCTTCTTTGACGAAGCCAACGGCCGCCGCCTCGGCCCGCTCTGCAAAGCCCTCGCCGCCGCGCGCAAAGTCTACCGCTGCGTCCCGCCCGAGGAGCTCGCCAAAATCGCCGGCTCGCTCCACCACGGCGGCGTCGTCGCCATCGTCGAGCCCGCGCGCCTCGCCGCGCCCGCCCCGCGCGACATCGCCGGCTGGGCCGCCCGCCGCACCCCGCTCGTCGTGCTCGATCGCATCGGCAACCCCCACAATCTCGGCGCCATCGTGCGCACCGCCGCCTTCTTCGGCATCGCCGACATCATTATCCCCGCGCACCCCGACGCCGCCCTGCCCAACGACGCCGCCCACCGCGTGGCCGAGGGCGGCATGGAGCTCGTGCGCGTCTGGCGCACTTCCGACCTGCCCGCGCTGCTCCGCGCGCTCGCCGCCGCCGGCTACGACGTCGTCGGCGCGGCCACCCGCGGCGGCGACCCCGAGACCACCGCCGCCAGCCTCGCCGCCACCCGCAAACCCCTCGCGCTCGTCCTCGGCAACGAAGAGTCCGGCCTGTCGCCCCCGGTGACCAAAGCCTGCACCAAACTCGTTACCATTCAGGGTCATGGCGGCGTCGAGTCGCTCAACGTCTCCGTCGCCGGCGCCATCCTCCTGCACGCCCTCGGCCTGCGCGGCGCGCCCACCCGCAAGGTTTCTCCAAATCACGGTTGAAAAACCCCGCCCTCGGGTCATCCACTGACCCGCTATGTCCCTAGGTTTTGTCGGTCAACGTTGCCTGAGTGAACGCGAACCCGAGCTCGGTCTCGGCCAAGTCGCGGAGCTGGAACACGCTCGTATCACCATCGAATTCCCCGCCACCCGCGAACGCCGCATCTACGCCCGCGGCACGCCCGTCCTCAAGCGCGTGCAATTCGCCCCCGGCGAGACCGTCGCCACCCGCGCCGGCGTCACCTTCACCATCGAGGAAGTTGCCGAAGAGGCCGGCCTGCTCGTCTACATCGGCGGCGGCCAACGCGCCCGCGAGGACAACATCTCCGACCTCACCAGCGTCAGCTCGCCCGCCGAGCGCCTCATGGCCGGCCAGGCCGAACCCTCCGAAGTCTTCGACCTGCGCCAACGCACCCTGCGCGCCCGCACCCGCTTCCTCCAGTCCGACGTGCGCGGCTTCCTCGGCGGCCGCATCGACCTCATCCCGCACCAATTCTACATCCTTCACGAGGTATCCAATCGGCAACTACCGCGCGTGCTCCTCTCCGACGAAGTCGGCCTCGGCAAAACCATCGAAGCCTGCCTCATCCTCCAACGCCTGCTCGCCACCGGCCGCGCCTCCCGCGCCCTCATCCTCGTGCCCGAGTCCCTCGTGCACCAGTGGTTCGTGGAACTCCTCCGCCGCTTCAACCTCTGGTTCACCCTCTTCGACGAACCCCGCTGCCTCGACACCGAAGCCGCCGAGCCCGGCAAAAACCCCTTCCTCTCCGCCCAACTCGGCCTCGCCGCCGTCTCCTTCCTCGCCGGCAACGAAACCCGCCGCGACCAGGCCGTCGCCGCCGGCTGGGATCTCGTCATCGTCGACGAAGCCCACCACCTCGGCTGGACCCCCGAGGCCGCCAGCCCCGACTACCAACTCGTCGAGCAACTCGCCAAAAAGTCCCCCGGCCTGCTCCTGCTCACCGCCACGCCCACCCAGCTCGGCCTCGCCGGCCACTTCGCCCGCCTCCGCCTGCTCGACCCCAACCGCTACGCCGACTACGAAACCTTCGTCAACGAGTCCGCCGACTACGGCGCCGTCGCCGGCATCGCCGAGAAAATCGTCGAACAAAAACCCCTCGCGCCCAAGGACCACGCCGAGCTCCGCCGCATCTTTGACCGCGACCCCGAGACCCTCGCCACCCGCCTCGCCGCCCGAGACGCCGGCAAGCCCGGCGCCCGCGACGCCCTCCTGCGCACCCTGCTCGACCAACACGGCACCGGCCGCGTCGTCTTCCGCAACACCCGCGCCGCCATGAGCGGCTTCCCCAAGCGCAAGTATCAACCCGTCGCCCTGCCCGACGCCACGCCCACCCTGCACGCCCGCATCGCCCGCGAACTCCACGCCGAGGAAACCGGCGAGACCGCGTCCATCCGCTACGCCTACAAAGACGATCCGCGCATCGACTGGCTCGTCGCCTTCCTGCAAAAAACCGCGCCCGCCAAAGTCCTGCTCATCTGCCGCAGCGAACGCAAAGTCCTCGCCATCGAGGCCGCCATCAAAGACCGGCTCAACCTCAACATCGGCCTCTTCCACGAAGGTCTGCCCCTCGTGCAACGCGACCGCCAGGCCGCCTGGTTTGCCGAGCCCGCCGGCGCGCAAATCCTGCTCTGCTCCGAGATCGGCAGCGAAGGCCGCAACTTCCAGTTCGCCCACCACCTCGTGCTCTTCGATCTGCCGCTCAACCCCGGCCTGGTCGAACAACGCATCGGCCGCCTCGACCGTATCGGACAAACGGATACGATAAAAATCCACGTGCCCGTCATGGCCGGCGGAGCCGACGCCGTCGTCGCCGAGTGGTATCACCGCGGACTCGACGCCTTCGAAGCCCCCCTGCACGGCGGCAACGACTACGCCGCCGCCTTCCGCGACCGCCTGCTCGACCTCGCCGTCGCCACCGGCGAAGGCAAACTCAAGGCCAAGGCCGCCACCCAACTCGAAGCCTTCGTCTCCGAGACCGCCAAGTTCCGCGACACCCTTCAGACCAAACTCAAAAAAGGCCGTGACCGCCTGCTCGAACTCAACTCCTTCAACCCGACCGTCGCCGCCCAGGTCATCGAGCGCGTGCGCGCCGCCGACGCCGATCCGCTCGTGCGCCGCACCTTGGCCGACCTGCTCGACCACTACGGCGTGCGCGTCAAGGATCTCGAAGACGGCGAACTCCACCTCGATGCCGAGCACGCCTACGTCGAAGGTTTCCCGTCGATCCCCCGCGACGGCATGCTCGCCACCTACGACCGCGCCAAGGCCATCGTGCGCGAAGACGTGCGCTTCCTCTCCGCCGACCACCCGCTGGTGCGCGACAGCATCGACCTGCTCATCGACTCGCCCGCCGGCACGACCGCCTTCTGCGTGCTCGAAGCCGACAAACCCAACCTCCTCCTGGAGGCCGTGTTTGTGCTCGAAACCGTCGCCGACGCGAAGTGGCACGTGGACCAATTCCTCGCGCCGACGCCCGTGCGCGTGCTGGTGGACATCCACGGCTCCGACCTCACCGAATCGCCCGACTACGAAGACCTCGACGACGACGTCGAGGACGCCCCCTTGCCGCGCTTCCTCGCGAAGCCCGGCTTCAACGGCACGCTGTTAAAAAACCTCGTCGAAGGCGCGACCGACCGTGCAAAAGCCCTGGCCGAGCCCATCAAACAATCCGCCCGCGAGCGCGCCGCCGAGACGTTGACGGCCGACCTGCAACGCCTGGTCGAGCTGGGCAAACTCAACGACAACGTGCGCCCTGAGGAGATTGATTTGGCGAAGAAAAAAGTCCGCCAAACCCGCACCGCGATCGAGCAAGCCCGCCTCCGCCTCGACAGCCTCCGCCTCATCGTCGAAGGCGTCGAAGTGGATTAAGCCGCTCCCGCCGGCGCGCCGTCTCCCCGTAGCGGAACGGCGGAGCCGTTTCGTCCAGTTCACCAGTGTTCCGGTTCCGACGTAGGGGCTTCGCTTGCGAAGCCCGTTTGGTGTCATGTTCCTATGGATACAGAATTTTAACGCAAAGTCGCCAAGCGGCCAAGGGACACAGAGCCAGGTAGCGCATTCCAAACCCCGAATATACGAACTTCCCCCAGTCCCCGGATTTTTTGTCACAGAGCCCAGCCGGAGCTCGGACACAGAGATCACGGAGTTCGATCCGCTGTGGAGCCGATTGGACTGCTTTTAAACTCCAAGATGGTCATTTAGACCACATTGTTGACTTAGCATTTGGGTCAGCACGATGTAGCTGCATGTCGCCAGATGATATTGATGCCTTTGTCGCTGCTATAAGCAGTCGCTATTGGTTGAGGTGGCGATTAGGTTGGCGGGTCACGCAGCTCAATCACCTCCGACATCACACCACACCATGGCACGACCTTATCGCCGACGCGCAATCTCCTCCATTACCCGGGCCTACAGCCACGATCCGCTCGAGCGCGTCGATTCGATCAGCGGCGTCAACTCCGACCGCACTCGCTGGACCCTCACGCAGGCCGCCGCGATTTCGGCGATCGAGGCGGGCACCGACGAGTTTTTTATCCCGACCGAAGCCGGCAAGGTGAAGCTGGTGGTGCTCCGTCACCGCGAGCAAAAATACCTGCAATCCGAGCGCGAAGCCGAACATCCCGGCGAGTTGCTCAGCCTGTTGGGTTGAAGGACTTGGCCGAGCATGGATCCCTTTTTACGAAGCACCGCTTTATTCTGAAGACAGCTCCCTGAGCGTGAAATCCGCCAGCACACGACCGGGCCGGAGGGTTGCGCCGTGGTGTTTGATACGGGTTACGCGAACGCGTTCTTCATGGATGTCGACAAAGGCGGCGCCAAAGGGGCGGGTAAACGAGCCGGTGTTGATAACGGTGATGCGTGGCGATCCGGACACGGACCAGACTCCCGGATGATGGGTGTGGCCGAGCACGACCACGCGGGCGCGCGGACGTTGCTCGCGGGCGAGTCCGGCGGCGAGGCGCGGGGTCTCGCGCCAGGCGCGCAGCATGGCGAGCGGGCGCGTCGGTGGAAACAACACGTGGGCGAGCCGGCGAAGGCGGGCGAGGGGACTCGGATCAAAGAACGCCGGCGGTTCGATGATCTCGCCGCTGGCGATGCGGTTCAGCCGCAGGCGGGTCTCGATGAGGACGAGATCGGCGGGCGGGATGCCGGTGGCGAGTTCGGCCAGGCGACGGGGGATTTGGGCCGCGTAGTGGCTCCAGGGGGCGACGTTGGGGAAAAGCACGTCGCCGTGGGTGATCCAGACGCGGTCGTCGCGCACCGAGAGTTCGGCGTGCCCGGAGATGTCGGGATCGTGGTTGCCGCTGAGCAGGGTGACCGGGCGGTCGAGCGCGGCGAAAAAGGCGCGGGCGGTTTGCAGGGGGCGGTTTTCGCCGGTCACCACGGTGTCGAGCGTGTCGCCGTTGAAGATGAGTTCGTCGGCATCGCCAAAAAGGGGCGTGAGCGCCTCCAGGCTTCGCAGGGTGCTGCACGGGTCGCCGAAGTGCAGATCGGAGAAGATGCGAATGCGCGGCGCGGTCATGGGCACATGCGACGCGGTCAAGTCGTCGGATGCAATGGTGCAGAAGGGGGCGGCCTCGGCCTCGATTTGCCCCGGCGTTAGTTGCGGGCCCTCGCTGAAGAGGCGGCGCCGCTTGTCGCGCGCGGTCATGTCGCCGGTCGGTCCGGGGCGCAAAAAAACCGGAGCGTGCTCGCTCCGGTTGATGTGGTGTGTGGGGCGGGAGGCCCGTGGGCGTCAGCGACGGCGGCGCAGCGCGACCGCGGCCAGGGCGAGTCCGCCCAGCATGGCAGCGGCCGAGGCGGGTTCGGGAATCGCGCTCTGGATGCTCACGTTGTAGTCGTTGCCGTCGGCTTGGAAGAGCACGTATTCGTTTTCCCCGACGGGAAAGTCGCCCAGGGCTGAATACATGTGCCAGCCTTCCGGCGCGCCCACAAAGTCCGGGTTGGTGAAGGGGGCGGTCGCGCCCGCGGCGGTTTCCAAGCCGATGATGGTCTCCAGATCGGCGTAGTAGAGGCCGAGATCGCCGTAGCTGAACACGATGTCGCCCACGCCGAAGCTCACCCCGTTGAGCACGGTGGCGGCATTGAACAGGATCGCCTGGAAGGTCGCGTAGGCCCCGGGGTTATCGACATTCTCCATGTTCTGCCAGGTCACGGCCAGGTAGGCATCGTCCGCGCCGAACTGCGTGAGAATCTGGCCGGACTCGCCGAGGTTGAAGTCCATCCACATCGGCGCGATGCGGTTGACGCCGTTGGTGCCGAGCGGCTGCAAAAAGTAGTCCCCGTCGCCATCGCCGTTGCCGAAGCGGATGAAGCCGTTCGTGCTGATGGTCGTGATGTCGGACGCCATCGAGCCGAAGAAGCTGTCGCTCCAGAACAGCGCCACGGCGGTGCCGTCGTCCGCACTGTCGGGCACCACGGCCACGCCGCCGGCGGGATCAAGGAAGAGCGCGGCCGCCAACGGCACCGGCGCGAACGAGGCTCCGATCAAGGTCAAGGCGGACGAAAGGCCCGCGCCGCGCAGCCAGGTGAAAGTCGATTTGTGCAAAGTCATGGGCCGGCACTCCGATCAACCAAAGGGGGTCTTTCAATGAAATTAGTTAATCTGAGCGATAGTCCTTATAGCACTCGGGCGCTCAACGGGTCCCAGAGGCCGGCATCGTCGTCGCGCCGGGATTGTGCATACCGGGAACCGATCTCAGCGTCGCCCGTCATACCATAACGTGCAGGCCTCGCGGTTGGCGGTGGTTTTTATGGGACGGAAGAGTGATTTGACGAAAAACCGGCCCAATTCGCCCTTGTTGTAGAGGCGGAGCTTGCGGGCGGACGTGACCAGCGGGTGTCGATGCAGGATGACGGTGCGTTGCCGGTCGCGGCGTGCGATTTGTTTTTGGAGTCGCAGGGCGAGGTCGATCTCTTCGCCCGCGAAGAACCGCAGGTCAAACCCGCCCACTTCGCGAAACGCCCCCGCGCGCACGAGGATAAACGAACCCGCGACCAAGCGCCGCAGGCGGCTGACGGTATTCCAGAGACCGCAGGCGAGTCGAACAGCCAGCGACGCCTCGTCGAAGGTGATCGTCGAGCCCGCCAGCAGGACATCGGAGCGCCGCGAGATGAGTGTGGCCACATCGGCCAAGAGTTCTCTGGACGGCCGCGAGTCGGCGTCGATGAAGAGCAGCCATGCGCCCGAAGCAACGGAGGCGCCGGTATTGCGGGCACGTCCGATTTGGTTGAAGGGCTCGACCACGACCGTCGCGCCTGCGGCCCGTGCGATCTCGGCGGTGCGGTCGGTGGAGTTGTTGTCGCAGACGATGAGTTCCCAAATGAGGCCGTCGTCACTGAAGGCGCTCGCCGCCGCCGCCTTCACCGCCGCGAGGGATGCGGCGAGAAGTTTTTCCTCATTGAAGGCGGGAATGATGATCGAGAGGTCGATGGGACTGAGTTCCACGAGCGATGGGTGCGGCTGGTGGTTACGCTACGCGGCGGTGAGTTCGCGCGGGGTGATCTCGGCGATTTGTTTGCCGAGTCGGCGCTTGGCGTCACGGAGTTCGCATTCGAGCTGGATGCGCATCCAGTAGCCTTCGGACAGGCCGAAATAGCGGTCGAGGCGAAGGCCGGTGTCGGCGGTGATGCCGCGCTGGCCCTGGAGGATGGCCGTGATGCGCGTGAGCGGCACATGGATGTCCTTCGCCAGACGGTAGGCGGAGATATTCATGGGCTTGAGAAAATCTTCGCGGAGGATTTCGCCGGAGGTGATGGAAGGGAGCTTTTTCATGATTTTAGTGGTAGTCGGTGATCTCGGCATCGGTGGCGTCGGTGCCGGTCCAGATGAAGCAAATGCGCCACTGGTTGTTGATCCGGATGGAGTGTTGGCCTTTGCGGTTGCCCTTGAGGGCTTCAAGTCGGTTGCCGGGCGGGATTCGAAGATCGCTCAGGAGGCGGGAGGCATTGAGCTGAATCAATTTTCGCCGGGCGGTGTTGAGAATGGAGGGCGGAAAGGCGGGACAAGCGAGATCGTCGAAGACCGCTTTGGTTTCATCGTCGGCGAACGAGAGAATCATTGGCTTTGAGGTTACGCGGAGCGTTGGTAACGTCAAGCGTAACTAGCGGTGGTTCTCGGCTGAATTATCGGATGATTTTCAAATTGGAGACGGGCCCTGTGTCTCCACGCGGCGGCGCAAAAAAAGCCCCGCGCCGGTGAGGGCGCGGGGCTCGGGAGTCGGAGCGCCTGCAAGCAGGCGGCCTACGTTACTTTTTCTTGGCGACGGCCTTCTTGGCTTTGGCCGGGGCCTTCTTCGCGGCCTTGGGGGCGGTGGCGGGCTTGGCGGCCTTGGCTTCCTCGATCGCGGCTTGGGCGGCGGCGAGGCGGGCGACCGGCACGCGGTAGGGCGAGCAGGACACGTAGGTGAGGCCGACCTGATGGCAGAACTTCACGGAGTCCGGATCACCGCCGTGCTCGCCGCAAATGCCGAGCTTCATGCCGGGACGGGTCGCGCGACCCTTCTCGGCGGCGATCTTCACGAGCTGGCCAACGCCAGTCTGGTCGATCGAGGCGAAGGGGTTCTTCTTGAGGATTTCGTTCTCGGCGTAGGCGCCGAGGAAGGAGCCGGAGTCGTCACGCGACATGCCGAGGCAGGTTTGGGTGAGGTCGTTGGTGCCGAAGCTGAAGAACTCGGCGGTCTGGGCGATCTCGTCGGCGGTGAGGGCGCCGCGGGGAACCTCGATCATGGTGCCCACGGAGTAGGCGATCTTGACCTTCTTTTCCTTCTGCACCTCGGCGGCGACCTGGTGAACGATCTCGGTCTGGAGGTCGAGCTCGCGCTTGAAACCGACCAGCGGGATCATGATTTCGGGCTTGGCCTTGAAACCCTTCTTGGTGGCGTCGGCGGCGGCCTCGAGGATGGCGCGGGCCTGCATGCGGGTGATCTCGGGATACTTGATACCGAGACGGCAACCGCGGAAGCCGAGCATGGGGTTGAACTCGTGGAGCTCATGGACGCGGGCCATGATCTTCTCGACCGGCATGCCGAGCTTCCGGGAGAGATCCATCTGCTGCTCCTTGGAATTCGGGAGGAACTCGTGGAGGGGCGGATCGAGCAGGCGGATGGTGGCGGGGAAGCCCTTCAGCGCTTTGAAGATGCCGAAGAAGTCGGCGCGCTGGTAGGGGAGGAGCTTGGCGAGGGCGGTCTCGCGGTCGGCGAGGTTGTCGGCGAGGATCATCTCGCGCATGGCGTCGATGCGGTCGCCTTCGAAGAACATGTGCTCGGTGCGGGTCAGGCCGATGCCGACGGCGCCAAAGGCGATGGCCTGGCGGGTCTGCTCGGGGGTGTCTGCGTTGGTGCGGACCTGGAGGCGGGTGGCCTGGGCGCACCACTTCATGAGCTGCACGTAGTTTTTGAACTTCTCGGTTTTCTGCGCGGCTTTGTCATTGCTGATGAGGCCGGAGATGATCTCGGAGGGCGCGGTCTTGATTTGACCGGCGTAAACGAGGCCGGAGGTGCCGTCGATGGAGAGGAAGTCGCCTTCGGCGAAGTTCTGGCCGTCGATGGTGGCGGTGCGGGTCTCGTAGTCGATCGAGACGGCGGCGGCGCCACAGACGCAGACCTTGCCCATCTGGCGGGCAACGAGGGCGGCGTGCGAGGAGACGCCACCGCGGGCGGTGAGGATGCCGTCGGCGGCGATCATGCCGCGGAGGTCTTCAGGGGAGGTCTCGACGCGGACGAGGAGGACTTTTTCACCCTTCTCGGCGGCGGTGACGGCGCGGTCGGCGTTGAAGTAGATCTTGCCGGTGGCGGCGCCGGGGCCGGCGGGCAGGCCGGTGGCGATGACCTTGGCCTTCTTAACGTCGGCGAGGTCGAAGATCGGGGCGAGCAACTGCTCGAGCTGGTCGGCCGGGTTGCGGAGCACGGCGGTCTCCCAGGAGATGAGCTTCTCCTTGACCATGTCGGCGGCGAACTTGAGCGCGGCGGCGGCGGTGCGCTTGCCGTTGCGGGTCTGCAGCATGAACAGCTTGCCTTCCTGGATGGTGAACTCGACGTCCTGCACGTCCTTGAAGTGGGACTCGAGGGTCTTGCGGACCTTGAGCAGCTCGGCGTAGCTCTTGGGCATGACGTCCTTGAGCTTGATGACGGGCTCGGGGGTGCGGACGCCGGCGACGACGTCTTCGCCCTGGGCGTTGACGAGGAACTCGCCGTAGAATTCGTTGACGCCGTTGGCGGGGTTGCGGGTGAAGGCCACACCGGAGCCGGAGGTGTCACCGGTGTTGCCGAAGACCATGGCCTGCACGTTGACGGCGGTGCCCCACTCGGAGGGGATGTTGTATTTGCGACGATAGACGCAGGCGCGGTCATTCATCCAGGAGCCGAAGACGGCGCCGGCGGCTCCGCGGAGCTGGGCCCAGGCGTCGTTCGGGAAGGCTTTGCCGGTGCGCTCTTTGACGAGGGCCTTGAAGCGCTTGATGAGCTCCTGCTGGTCCTCGGCGGTGAGCTCGGAGTCGATGATGTCGCCGTGGTATTTCTCGTGTTTGAAGGTGTGGATGGTGTGCTCGAAGGGGTCGTGGTCTTCGCCTTCGCGCTTCTGCACACCCATGACGACGTCGCCATACATCTGGATGAAGCGGCGGTAGCAGTCGTAGGCGAAGCGGGGGTTGTTGGTGGCCTTCTCGAGGGCGACGACGGTCTCGTCGTTGAGGCCGAGGTTGAGGATGGTGTCCATCATGCCGGGCATGGAGTCGCGGGCGCCGGAGCGCACGGCCACGAGCAGGGGCATGCCGGTCTTGGCGCCGAACTTGGTGCCCATGATCTTCTCCATGTTCTTCACGGCGGCTTCCATCTGGCCCTGGAGAACGGCGGGGTAGGTCTTCTTGTTGGCGTAGTAGTAGGTGCAGACCTCGGTGGTGATGGTGAAGCCGGGGGGCACGGGCAGACCGATGCGGGTCATCTCGGCGAGATTGGCGCCCTTGCCTCCGAGGAGGGCCTTCATGGAGCCGTTGCCGTCGGCTTTGCCGGCGCCCCAGGTGTAGACGTATTTGGTGCCTTTGGAGGCGGACTTTTTGGCGGAGGCGGGGGCCTTCGCGGCGGATTTCTTGGCGGTGGATTTAGCGGCCATGGTATGGGTTGTGGATGAAAAAACGCAGGCTGATCAGGGTTGCGTAAAGGTGAGAGAAAAGAGCAGCGCCCCGCGGGCTGTCAACGGCGTAGCCGGTGGGCGCGGGGCGGGTTTTGCGCACCGCCGGCATCCGGGGCGCACGCGCGGCGGTCGCGGTCGTTGATGACGTGCGCTTCGGGAGGGTGAACTCAGGCCACCGGTTTGGGGAATACACCGGTGGTCCGCGAGTCGGTGCGCGTGACCAGCCAGCCGAGCAGGTGCAGCAGGCGTTCGGCGTCGGGCATCTGGGTGCGGCCGACGAAGTAGTCGTGGATGCGTTGCCGGGGCACGTCGAGGACGCGCGCGAGGTTGGCCTTGGCGCCGTAGTCGGCGAGCATGGGTTCGATGTGGTCGGCGAGGGCGTTCCACAGCTCGGTGTCGTTGCCCGGGCGCAGGGTGCGTCCGCGCGACCCGGTGGCCGGGGTGCGGGGACGTCCGGCCTGCCGTCGATTCGCGGCGACTCCCGCGTCGCCGAGCACGGCCATCAACTCCGCCAGCCTCGCCACCCCATACGGCGCAAATTCGTTCATGCCCCACCTCTGTCAGCGCAGATAAAAGTGTCACTCATTAAGTGACACTTTGGTTTCTGTATAAAATTAAGATGTTCATGAACTGAAAGTTATTAATTACATGAAGGCAGAGTGTCACTTAATGAGTGACACTTTTACCGGGTAGTCTGCGGGGTTGATTCGTGGGGGAGGGTGGGCAAGGTGGCGGGGCGTGCGTTGTTTTTTTCATCCTGATTACACGTTTCCGCTGCCGGAGGGGCATCCGTTCCCGATGGACAAGTTCTGGCGGTCGGTGGAGATGCTGCGGGCGGCGGACCACGCGGCGGTGGAACTGGTGGAGGTGGGCGGGCCGGCGTCGGAAGCCGTGCTGCTGGGGGCGCATAGCGAGGCTTATTTGTGCAGGATTCGCGCGGGGGCGCTGTCGCCGGCCGAGCTGGTGCGGCTGGGGTTGCCGGCGGGCGAGGCGCTGCTGACGCGTTCGCGACTGGAGGTGGCGGGGACGTTAGCGGCGTTGGAGGCGGTGATCGCGGACGGCGGGCTTGCGTGCAATCTAGCCGGCGGCACCCACCACGCCTTCGCCGACCGCGGGCTGGGGTATTGCGTGCTCAACGACGTCGCCATCGCCATCCGCGCGCACCACGCGGCTTGGCCCGAGGCGCGTATTGCCGTGGTGGATACGGATGCGCATCAGGGCAACGGCACCCACGGCATCTTCGCTGATGATCCGCGGGTGTTCACCTACTCGATCCATGTGGGCAAAAACTATCCGGCGCAGAAGACGCCGGGCCGGCTCGACGTCGAGCTGCCGCGTTTTGTGCACGGGGCGGACTACCTGGAGCAACTGGAGGCGACGCTGGGGCCGGCCTTGGAGGAGTTTTCCCCGGACCTCGTGTTTTGGATCGCGGGCGCCGATGTGCATGAGGATGACCGCTTCGGGCAGATGCGGTTGACCGACGCCGACATTGCCGCGCGCGACAACCATGTGCTCGATCTGCTGACCGCGCGGCCGTTGCCGGCGGTGGTGCTCTATGGCGGAGGTTACAACCAGGACCGCGTGCACACCGCGCGCATTCACGCGGACACGGTGTTGCGCGTGGCGGCGCGGGCGACGGGCGCGGTCGACCCACGGCGTTGTCCGTTGTGCGGCCGCGCCAACCGTTGCGGCGAGGCCGCCGGCGGTGGGGGAGGGCGCTGTTGGTGCTTCGATGTCAAGGTGCCGGCGGAGCTATTGGCGCGGGTCCCGACCCATGCGCGGGGCAAGGTCTGCGTGTGCCGGGGCTGCGTGGAGGCGCATCTGAGGGGAACGCGAGCGGACGCCTCACTGCTTGGTTAAAATCAAACTTTCGGCACGGCCCTGGTGCCAGTGGTCGGGCCGGGGCATGCGCCTTTGTGCGAGCCTGCTGTCGATTCTTTAGCGAGGCCCGGTGCAGTTCATGGATGGGGAGGAGCGAGCGGGGTCTATTGGAAGGAGCCCAGCGGACCAAACTTGATGTTGTCCAACGCGAAGGACTTGGCCTCGGTGAAGGTCTGGTTGATTTGTCCGGAAATATGGAAGGCAAACCCGCCCACGCCGTTGGTATTATTAATGGCTGGGCCTGCGAAGATCTGCGTTCCGTTCACATACGCCCTGAAGGCGATCGGGAGCGTGCTGTTCAAATCAACCTCGACTTTGAGCCTATACGTTTCCCCCACGATGAAGGGTTCGCCGCCGCCGAATCCATTGAGGAAAAGCGGGTGATTATTGGAATGCGTGGAGAGCTGGCTTCCATCGCGGCTCACGAGGGTCCATCCGCCGAGAAATCCGCCTTCACCGATCAGCGGGGTGTAATCGAATTGCAGCACCCAGGTGCCCTTTTCGTCACCGACGATGCGGTCCGGCGCCCAGCCTTGGACCCTGCCGGAAAACGACGAGCCGGCGGGGATGTCGAAGCGCAGCCAATGATTGGCGGAGGAGGGCGAGGCTTTGGCGACGGTGGCGGTCCATTCGTTTTCGGGGGCACCCGCCTTGATTTCAAATGTCGTGAGGTGGGCGGGAGAAGCTCCCGTGAGTTTGCCCGAATCGGTCTTGGCGTCGTAGGCGTCACCCGCCGAGTAAGCGGGTTTTTCGAAGGTGATATCAAAGACCGGCGCGGCAAATGCCGGCGTGGCGACGGCGATGACCGTCAGGATGCTGAGCGTGGAGAGCTGGAGTTTCATGGGAGTTGAGGAATGTTGGGCGGAAAATTTAGCGCGTGGACTCGTCCGGAACCGGCACGGGCTCGGTGAAATAATTGACGAACGCGGGACGCGACGACGTCTGGGCCGCGGCTTCGCCGCCGGCGCCGGGAGGCGGCGGGGTGTTGTCGAAGATGAAGAGATAGGAGTGGCGGCGCGGCGCGGTGGCGCGTTCACGGCTGAGGATGAGTTCCCATTTGCCCTCCTTGCCCACGGCGACTTGCACGAGCACCGCTCCGGAGGAAAACGGCAGCAGGGCTTCGTCACCCATGTCGATCAGATGGGTGTCCTGGTTGAGACGAAGGCCGGCTTGGAACGAGGAGAAATTAAGCGCCCGCAGCACGCCCGCCGGATGTTTTTCGAAATCGTCGTTGATGACTTTGGCCGTGAACCGGCGTTCGGGGGCGGCGGCGATGATGATGAGCGAACGGTTCCACCCGGAGGGGATGTCCACGCGGACGGCTTCCTCCTGTTTGGGCTTTGCGCCGGGCGGGGCATCCGCCGGCATGGGCAGTTCACGGTAGAGCACCAGCTTGCCGGATGCGGGCGCGGGATGGGACTCCGACGGGCTCGGAGCGACCAGCAGCTTGAGCGCGTTGCGACCGGGAGCGGGATCAAACCGCAGGTCGTCAAACGTGCCTCCGACGCTAAAGATTCGAAACGTGCGTTCGGGAGCGTCCGGTTGTGCGAAGCCGGTCAGGGCGAGGCACAGTGAAAATAAAACGAGCAGGGGACGGTTCATATGTCTGAGGGGGCGAGCCAGCGGAAAGAGATGATTTTGATGCGACGCCCAAAGGTGATGTTGTCCCCGGTCGGGCTGGCTTCGGGTTGATTGAGGTCCGGGTCGACGTAGTCGGGAACGCGCTGCACGACGGCCTCGCACCAGGCCTTGCCCTCGACGTCACCGGTCGCCGGGTTGAGGGCTTCGCCATAGGAACGGATCGTGAAGGTGTCGGAGCGGGCGCTGAGCACCGGCCCAAGCGTTGAAAGCAGGTCGGCCTGGGAGAGGTATTTGGGCGCGAAGGCGTAGGGCAGCAGAAAGGGGGGCGGTGGTTGCGCGGATGATCCCCACTCGTCGGACGCGCCGCCGGCATAGTGTTCGCGGCGCTCCAGCGCGTGCCACGCCGAGGGGTAGCGGGACGTGTATTCGGTGTTGGTCAGGTGCGGCGTGTTGAGACGGACGGCGCGGGCGTGCTGAAACCAGGTGGTCGATGGATTGGCCTGGGCCTCCGTGAGCCGCATGGAATCCAGCGCCGCCTGCAGCGGTCCCTTGATGCCGGCGGCGTCCGCAACCACGGGGCGGTTCACAAAGTCGGCGACCGAGAGAAAGGGACCGCTGCGGCGGATTTCCCGGACGATGCGCGACGCGAGTTCGTTGATGACCGCCGAGGCGGACGGGTTCGCCGTGCCGGTGCGCGAATCGCCCAGCCACAGGCCGCGATTTCCGTGATAAAGGGTTTTGAGGAAGGTGCCGTTGGTCGTGTCGGACAGCATCGTGGTGGCCAGGGCGGGGTAAGGGCCGGACGCGGTGCGCGCGAGGTTGCGACTGAAGCGGGCGAACGGGACGATCTCGTCCACGTTGTCACTGGAATCCGAATACGCGGTGTCGTCGGGGATGCCCGCCGTGCCGCCGAGGATCGCGCGCCACGCTTGCTCGGAGGTGGAGTTGATGTTGAAGGCTCCCTTTACCATGAGCCTCGACGCGGCCTGATCGTAGGCCTGACCCGTGCCGCCGCCGTGGCTCACGCTGTCGAGCGGGATGGGGTCGTTGTCCCGCCGATGATAGGTCATGCGCGCATTGGGGAGCGGACGGTCTTCATCGATATCCGCCTGGGTGAGACCGGCCGGGACCGATGAGATGAAATAGCGATCCCAAAGCGCCCGGTTCAGATGCCAGGAGAGGTCGTAAACGGGAGAGGCGCCGGGCCCGATGCCGGCGGTGTAGGTGTCGGTCCGGTCGATGCGCACATCGGCCATCGCGTTGGCGAAGGGATACGCCGGGTAAAAGACGTAACGCGAAAACGGGACGTGTTGAAACTGACCGAGGGAGAGCAGGCTGTCCGGAGAGGGCAGCACGTCGAAGAGCGTCGCGTAATTGGTGTTGGTCGCACTGGCGCTCATGTCGCCGGATGCATTGACGGCGTAGCCATTGGTGAAGGGCATCAGCGCGATGTCGGAGGGGGCGAAGGCGTCGGCGTCGATCAGCGCCTGTTCAACCAGCAGCAGGGCGCCCGAGATGGGCGTGCCGGGATTGGGAGTGCCGTCCGCCTTTCGATCATCGGACGTCATCCTGCCTTCGGGGGCGCGGGGATTTCCCTGCCGGAGCCAGGCGACGTCACGGGGCGGGGTGCCCAGCAGATAACTGGAGGAAAACCGGCCGTTGGCCTCCATCGGGACAATCATGCGAAACGCGGCGCGCGCCTCGAGTCCGTCGGTTCTCCATTTGAGATCGTTGATGCGGTATCGGTAGAGACCGATCGGCATGTGGCCGTCGGGCGTGGCGGTTGAGCTGAGTTGGTTCGTGTCCAACTGCATGGAGTAGGACTGGTAGTGACCAACCCCGGGGGTATTCAATCCACCGGGCGGGGCGAGCGTGACCGTCGTGGGATCGATCGCGAGCGCGGGCACGCTGGGACCGATGAGCTGCGGGTAACACATGAGCTCCGGATTGGGGTCGATGGTCAGGGGAATGGGAACGGCGGTGGGGTGCCGCAGATGGTTGGTCAGCCCGATGGGTGGGGCGGCATTGGCGAGCGTCAGCCTCATCGCGGTGCCCAAGGTGTAATCGGTGCCACTCAAGGCAGGATCGAGGCGATAAACCCGCGACTCGCCCGGCGGGATGCCGCCGCCGGTATCAATTGAAAACGGGATGTAGGACGCGGTGGTCGGCGGGATGGTGGCGGTGCCAAACGTGAAGTTGAGATCGCCCAGCCAAAACCGGCCGAGGGTGGTGGTCGTGGTCGGAGGCCCGGACGCAGGCGTCTGCCGGACGTTGATCTCAAAGCGGGAGCGTTGGGGGAATTTGAAGCCGAGGTCGTAGTTGCCGGTCAACGTGACCGGGTAAGGGTTGCTGAGGGCGACGACGGGGAAAAAGGTGAAGCGCACGGCGTCGTTTTCATCGACGTAAACGTCGAAGCCGAGGGACGCGTAGAGAATCATCGGGCTGATGCCTGCGTCGGTATCCGTCGGGACGGTGGCGGCGACGCTGTTGCCCGAGGTGCGCGCCCAGGAACGCAGATGGCCCCACGTGGGCAGCAAGGCGTCGCCACCCTGCGGGACAAAGATCGGGGTGTCGTCGGCGGGCCGGTAGTTTGTGGCGGAAGGCGACGCGGTCGCCGCCGCGGAGGGATTGGCGATGTCCGCGCTGAGATCTTTCTTCAACCCGCCGGCATAGGCATCGGAGAGCACGCCGCGGCTTTGCGTGGTGAGGTCGTGAAAGCGGGTTTGCGAGGCGGTCTTGAGATGGTCCTGGGCGTCGGCGCCCGTGGCGGCCAAGGTGAGTTGAGCCGGGCTGAGTATCCGGCGCACCTCTGGGGCCGTGAAATCGAAGTCGTCGCCGACGGCATTGCCGGAATGATCGCGATCCACGAACTCAACCGCGGCCCGCTGGCTGGTGAGGAAGCTGTCGATGTGGTCGACGGGATCGCCGGTGGCCTGATAGCCGTTCTGAAGATTGACCCGCGCCTTTATTCCCTCGTCGCCGACCCACCATGCGTAGCGCCCGATGGTGGGAGTGGCGGCGGAGCCCTGTCCCGGGATGCTGCCGGGCGCGGCGGTGATGTCCACGAGCGGCGCGACGACGTGGCCGGCCTGCGCGGAGGGGGCGGCTCCCACGGTGTTTTGTCCGACCAGCAGCACGGCCGGCCGGGCCTGACCGTTGACATCCTGAATGGTGATGTCGTCCGACGTCGCGGAGGCTCCGGTGAGTTGGGCGACCGCTCCGTCGGGAGCGAAGGCGGGGCTCGCGGCCCCGGTGCCGGCGGTGACGCCGCCAGCGGTGCCGTTGAAGATGTAATCGACCGACTCGTTGCCGCTGACGAGCCAGTTGAGCAGCGTGGGCGAGACTCCGCGACCGTTGATCGCAGCCGGAGTCAGCTCATAACTGATGGCCGCCTGACTGTTTCCCCAAACACCGGTCCAGTGGCGCGCGCCGTTGCTGACCGCGAGACGGGGCAGCCCGGCTTGAATGGATGCGGGAGCGGCCGCGCCGGTCTCGTCCTGCATCGCGAGCATGTCCGCCGATGTCGTGACTCGCTGATCGGGACCGGCATATTTTTGGAGCTGGCCGAGGGCGACGTTGAGGGCGAGCAGGGCGTTCTGGCGGGCGGTGGACAGCTTCTGACTGTTGCCGGCGACCTGAGTCTCGACGCGAGTCAACGAGGCGAACGAAACAATCAACAACACCAAAAACGCCACCAGGGTTATCGTAATAAGTAATGCGAAGCCTGCTTGCTTCCGAACGCGCGGGATGCCGACGGAAGATGAAAAACGGGACCTCATGATGAAAGGGGTGATGGCGAAGAAACGAGCCCGGACGCGGGCTTGCGGAAAGGGGTGGTGCGAAGGCGTTATACCGACGGTATTCGGGGCGGCGGCGGTGGGGCGGAAAAAAGCGTGCACGGCGGCGGTCGACTCTTCAAGTTTCGTGAGTGTTGAACAGATAGCGGACAGATTTCGAGGCGTTCGCGTGACGAAACCACCGGATCCGGATGGGGTGATCCGCGGCGGATCGCGGCGTGCGGCGCTCCTTTGGAATTGCCTTAAACCCGGACTCGGGAAGCGTGGCTGCCTGCCAGTCCCCCATTACCATGCCCCGTAAGGTCGTTCACCGCACTCTGCCTCCTTTTGACAAAGCGATGGCTCATTTTGGCGGCTTTCCGGAGGGCGGGATACGTCAGCAAATCATGATCGATGAGCTGAGGGACCTGGCGAAGCGGTTGCGCCGTCCAAAACCGACGCCGTTTTATTCGATGCGTGAAGTGGCCGCTTTTTTCCAGGCGCCGTTGGGTGCGATGAGCGTGGTTTATCAGACCCTCGAACGGGAAGGCCTGCTCAACCGGCTGCGTGGTTCGCAGACGATGTTGATGGGGAAGGTCACCCGTTCGCGGACCACAATCAGAGGCGTGGTGGGGCTGCCTATCTGGCTCCAATCCATCATGGTGCTGCCTTACACGCGCACCTTCACGATGGTGATCGAGGAGCAGCTTCGCCAAAAGGGTTATGTCGCCGACTTCATCTTTCACCGGACCAAAGTGGAGGAGAACGACCCGGAGTTTGCCCTGAAACTTCTGCGGCACCGTCTGGACGTGGTGATCTGGCAATCTCCGAGCAGTGGCACGAAGCAGAACATCCTTTCCTTGCGGGAGCGTGGCGTCCGGGTGCTGCTGACCCAGCGCAGCGAGCTCGAAAACAACTTTCCGGCGGTATTGTATCCGCAGGATTTCCAAACCGCCTACCGTGAAATGGCGCGTGCCTGGCGAAAGGCCGGTATCCGCAAGGTCTGGCTATGGGGCACACTGGCCCATCTCCACGGCCAGTTCGAGGTGGATGTGTTCTGCGGGTTGATGTCGGCGCGGGGGCTGAGCGTGGAAATGACTTGGGACGCCCCGGCGGATCTCTTGGCGAAGATCAAGGAGCGAAAGGAAAAGGGCGGGCAGGGCGTGGCGTTTCTGGATACGACGAACAGCGAGCAGATCTGTAACCGCGACCCTCAGGTGATCGAGGAGATGTCGCACTTTGCGCGCCTTGGTTTCTGCATGGGAATGATTCGCGTGCCCTATCTTTTTGCACGCGGTGTCCGGGCGGACGTGGTGACGTTGTCCCCCGTTGAAGTGGCTTCGCAGTTTGCCGCCGACGTGGGCCGGCTGACCATGCTGCCGGACGGAGTGAGGCATGAGTTCAAGGCCAGGTATTATGAGCAGCGCTGCATTGGCGGCGATCTGCTGGATGCGGACTTCTACCAGCCGCCGGAGGCGGAGACGGTCAAGGCACCGGTTCGAAAAAAACGCGTGCGCAAAAAACGCGCGGGGTGACCGGTCGCGGGGCTCCTCCCCGTCATCCGTCTTTGATCTCATTTCAACACGCCGCAGGAACGGACTGGCTCCCGCGGATCATCCAGGGGGCGAGGTCGATAGTGTTCTTTAACTGTCCAAAATCACGAGCGTTGAAGCGGGATCAAGCCATTGGCTTAATGCCGCCTTCCCCTTGGATGCCCGTGCCACCGCGGCGCCTGACCTCCCCCTCTTCGCACTCCTCCCCGATTTCATGTCCCCGAATCTTCCCCGCGCCCGCTTCCTGAACTCTTTTCGCCAGCCACGATTCAGCGTTCCAGTCCTGCTGTTGCTGGCTTGCACGCGATTGAGCGGAATCGACTTCACCGAAGGAGTGCTCACGGCGCTGCCGGTGCGTGACGGGAAGCCGCCGGCGATCGATGGAGCCTTGGGCGATTGGGATTTGTCGGCGCAGGAGCCCGTTTACATCTCCGCGCAGACCGCCGCCCACATGAACGCCGAATGGGCGTTCATGTATGACGACGACGCGTTTTATGTTTCGGCCCGCGTCGCCATGCCCATGCGGCCCTACCGCAATCCGAGCGGCCCGCAGGATGCCTTTTGGTCGCATGACTTGATCCAGATGCGCCTGGTCGCGGACCCCGCGCAGGCTTATCCGCTGAACGCCCAGCGCGACGCCCAAAATGATCGCGTGGCCCACCTGAGTTTTTGGCAAAACAGCGACACCGGCGGCAGCTACCTGCAGATCACCCGCGGCACCAAACTGAACTTGGGCAAGGTCCTCAATCCGCCGGGCTCCGAGGTCGCCTTCGGTCACGACACCACCGCGGGCTTCACCGTCATCGAGGCGAAGATACCGTGGTCCGCCCTCAACGTCCCCGGCGGGAAAAATCCGTTCAAGCCCGGCGACAAAACCGCCGCCGTGATCGAAACCTTGTGGATCGGCGGCGACAGCTCGCGCGTGGCCGCCGGGTTTCGCCAGGACCCGGGATCGTTCGCCTTTCTCAATCCTCACACGTGGGGCCAACTCCAGTTTGCGGAGAAGTCTCCGGGCAAACGCATCAGGCCCACGCTCAAAAGCATTCTGGCCGGACTGGAGCAATCGAAGCGTCGCGAACCCGGCTCGTCGGTGGGCGTTCCGATCAGCTTCGACGTTCCCGAAGACGACCTCAAGGCGTCCGTCAACATCCTCGGTGCCAACGGCGAAGTGCTGCGCGAACTGGTCGGCGGCGAGACGTTCGCCAAGGGCCGCCAGACGGTGAAGTGGGACGGCCGTGACGCGTGGGGCCGCTCGTTGCCTCCCGGCAACTACACGTGGGGCGCCTACCTCCACCGCGGGCTCAAGGCCGAATTCGTCGGCTCGGTCGGCACCGCGGGCACGCCGCCGTTCCCGACGGCCGACGGTCGCGGTGGCTGGGGCGGCGATCACAGCAACCCCGTCGCGTGCGCCGCGGACGCGAGCGGCATTTATCTGCTGTGGCCGGTGTCCGAGGCGGGCAAGGCCCTCGTGAAGATCGACCAAGACGGCCGGGTTGTCTGGCGGCAAAATCCCTTCGTCGGCGGCGGCTTCGGTCCCTTCTTCTCGGTCGCCACCGATGGCCGCCATGTTTACCTGACCCGTGGCACGACCGAGGTTTTCCTCGTGCGCCTCGATGCGGAAACCGGCGCCTTGCTCACGTGGGGCGAAGGCGGTCCGTCCGAGTTTCCCCTGTATAAATCCAACCTCAAATCGCTCCCGTCCGCGGTGGCGCCGGTGGAGGTGCATGACAGTCGCATCCACATGCAGCTCGATCCAGGTCACGTCATCCATCCGGATCCGGTTGGCATGGCCGTGCACGAGGGCCGGATTTATGTTTCCCACTACTCGCAGGACAAAATCCTGGTGGTCGACGCCGCCACCGGGAAACAGCTTGGCGAGCTTTCCTGTCCCGGTCCGCGTGGTCTGGCCGTTGATCATAACGGTCTGCTTTACGCCGCATCCTACAAACCGGACGTCGCCGCGCAGGTGATGCGTTTTGATCCGAAGTCGGCTCAACCGACCGTCATGATTTCGCGTGGCTTGGAAGCCCCCTACGGCATCGCGGTCGCCGCAGATGGCCGGATCTATGTTTCGGACACGGGCGCCTCCCAACAAATCAAACTCTTCTCCGCCGACGGTAAGCCGCAGAAGGCTATCGGGACCAAGGGCGGTCGTCCCTGGCAGGGGCGTTACGATCCCGACGCGTTTCTCAATCCCGCCGGTCTGACCCTGGACAAGGACGGCGCCTTGATCGTGGCCGAGTCGTCGCCGCCGAAGGTGTTTTCGCGCTTCTCGGCTTCCGGCGACAAGCTCATGGATCGTTGGTTTGGCCCGGGCGTTTATTGGAACTCCACGTGGCCGATGCCCGAGGATCCCACGCACGTTTTCTATCTGCTAAACGAGGCCATCGGTCGCGCCCGCATCTCGGGCCCGGAAACGCCCGGCATCCCCGACGCCTACTGGGATCCCGCCCGCGCGGGCTTCCCTCAGGTCGGCAATATCGAAAAAAACTTTCCCACGCCGACGACCCTCCGCGCCGACAATGGCAAACTCTACCTCGTCGGCGATATCGGTCGTCACGCGATCTTCTTGTTTGAAAACGACGTCGTCCGTCCCGTCGCGACTTGGCTGCCGATATCCGCAAACAATCCCGACGCATCCGGCAAGGGTCCCGGTCTCGACGTGTGGGTCGATGCCAATGCCGACGGGTTGGTCCAGCCCAATGAGAAATCCATCTTAACCAAGATGCCCGACGGCTCCGCGCTGGGTTCGTTTGCCGAGATGGTCGGCTCGATGCGCATGGAGCCCAACGGCGATCTCTTTTTCGTCACGCATCAGAACCGTGTTCTCAAGGTGCCCGCCAAGGGCTTCGACCGGCGCGGTCAGATCAGCTGGGACATTGCCCGGATTTCGTGGGCGATCCCGGAGGTGCTACCCGGTGCGAAATCCATGCCCACTTCCTGGCGAATGGGCATCCTCGGCGTGGACCGCGACTCCGCCGGAAACTAC
>JBDRJH010000133.1:0-2579 GCA_043815125.1 Verrucomicrobiota bacterium | reverse complement strand
CGCCCTTCGCCGCGACGCTCGTCAGGAACGTGCTGGCGTTGTTCAGCAGCTTGAGGGTCTTCTGCAGGTCGATGATGTAGATGCCGCCGCGCGCGATGAAGATGTACGGCTTCATCTTCGGATTCCACTTGCGGGTCTGGTGTCCGAAGTGGACGCCGGCCTCCAGCAGATCCCTGAGTCCAACCTTGGCCATGTCGCTCTCTCTTTCCTCGGTTTGAACCACCCCGGTCCTCGACGGCGCGGGACGAACGCCCAAGGCGCCACCGGTCCCCGCCTCCGGCCGGGTGCGTGATGGAGGCCGCGGCTGCCGGCCGCGGCCCCTGGGTTCCCAGGCGCTCGCTTAGCGCTTGGAGAACTGGAAACGCTTGCGGGCGCCCGGCTGGCCGTACTTCTTGCGCTCGACCATGCGGGAGTCGCGCGTCAGGAAGCCGCCCTTGCGCAGCAGCTTGCGGTACTCCTCGTTGGCCACGACCAGCGCCCGCGCCAGACCGTGCCGCATGGCGCCGGCCTGACCGGAAATCCCGCCCCCGCGCACGGTGCACCAGATATCGAAGTCACTCGCGGCACTGACCGTCTTCAACGGCGCCAGGGCATGCATCTGCAGCATGGCGCTGAAGTAGTTCTCGGCGGGCTGCTTGTTGACCATGATCTTGCCGGACCCCTGGGTCAGCCAGACCCGGGCCACCGCGGTCTTCCGCCGTCCGGTCGCGTAATACCTCTCCTCCAACTCCTACCTCCGGTTGCCCGCCGTGGCGGGGCAGCGGCGCCCGCGGCGCCCCTATCTGACGTCTAGAGTTCGACGACTTGCGGCTGCTGCGCCTGGTGCGGGTGCGCGGTCCCCGCATAGACGCGCAGATGGGTCAGCTGACGCCGCCCCAGCCGCGTCTTCGGCATCATGCCCTTGACCGCCATCTCGATGACGCGCTGGGGGCGCTTGGCCATGAGGGTCTTGAGCGGGGTCTGCTTCTGGCCGCCCATCCAGCCGGTGTGGTGCAAGTAGACCTTCGTCTCCAGCTTGGTACCGGTGAGCTTCACGTCCTTCGCGTTGATCACGATGACGTTGTCGCCCATGTCCAGATGAGGCGTGAAGGTGGGCTTGTGCTTGCCCCGCAGGAAAGTCGCCACCCGGGTCGCCAGACGGCCCAGAGGCACCCCCGCCGCGTCGAGGACCAGCCAATCCTTGGCGATCTCATCCAACTTCATGCTGTAGGTCTTCACGGTTCGGCCTTTCCCGAATGGACTCCGAATCTGGCGATTCGCGGGTCCTACGCAAGCACACCGGCAGCGCGGGCGGTGCGCACCGTGGCGCAACGCCGACACTCCGCGACAGTCCAAAAAACCCGTAACTTCTTTCCCGGCAAGCAAAAAAGCCGCTCGCGCGGCCCACGCCCGGCCGGATGTTGGATCCGGACCGCGGAATCTAACAAATGGTTGGTATTCTGTCAAGGTGGGTGGTGGGGTTGGGACCGGTGATACCGCCTTGACCGGAACACCGCTCAGTATCTGGCGGCGGCGGCGAGGACGGGGCGCAGGGAGTCGGCATACGGAGGTCGGAAGACCCCGTGCTCGGTGATGATGGCCATGACGAGATCGTGGGGCACGACGTCGAAGGCGGGGTTGTAGGCGGCCACGCCCTCGGGCGTGACGCGGACGCCGCCGATGATGTGGACCTCGGCCGGGTCGCGCTCCTCGATGACGATGGTCTCGCCGGTCTCCGTCGCCGGGTCGAAGGTCGAGGCGGGGGCGGCAACATAGAAGGGCACGCCGTGGCGGTGGGCGAGGACGGCCAGCGGGTAGGTGCCGATCTTGTTGGCGGCGTCGCCGTTGGCGGCGATGCGGTCCGCGCCGGTGATCACGGCGTCGATCTTGCCCTGGCGCAGCACCGTGGCCGCCGCGCTGTCGGGAATCACGGTGACGTCGACGCCCCGGGACTGCAGCTCGAAGGCGGTGAGCCGCGCGCCCTGCAGCAGGGGTCGGGTCTCGTCGGCGAAGACCCGGACCCGTTTGCCCGCTGCCACCGCCGCGTAGATGACCCCGAGCGCAGTGCCGTAGCCGCCGGTGGCGAGGCCGCCGGCGTTGCAGTGGGTGAGCACCGTGCAGACGTCGGGCAGGAGCGCGGCGCCGGCCTCGCCCATGGCGCGGCCCATGGCGATGTCCTCGTCGTGGATCGCGCGCGCGGCGGTGTGCAGAGCGCCGAGCACCACGGCCGGGTCGTCGCCGGCCGCGAGGTGTCGCTCGGCGACGGCGAGGGCGCGGCGCAGGGCCCAGAAGAGATTGACGGCGGTGGGCCGGGTCGCGGCGAGTCGATCGTGGTCGCGGCGCAGGCGCGCCCGCAGGGCCGGCAGGTCCTCCCCCGCGGCGACACCGGTGTGCCAGGACAGCACCAGGCCGTAGGCCGCGGCGATGCCGATGGCCGGCGCCCCGCGCACCGCGAGTTCCTTGATCGCCCGGCAGACCGCGGCGATGGTACGGCAGTCGCGGAACCGGACGCTGCCCGGCAACAGGGTCTGATCGAGCAGGCGGACACGACCCTCGGCGTACGACACCACGGGAAACGGGAAGGGCAGCGTCATCAGGGG
>JBDRJH010000132.1:0-6420 GCA_043815125.1 Verrucomicrobiota bacterium | reverse complement strand
CCGCCCTGCGGCGCCTGCCGGCAGGTCATCAACGAATTCGGTCCGCACGCACGCATTCTCTCCGTGTGCGACGGCGCCGACCGCATCGACACCACCCTCGACGCGTTGCTGCCCGGAGCCTTCGGCCCGGGCAACCTGGAGGATTGACCCCCGACGCCGCGCGCCGGCCTCCCGCGATCACTCCGCCGGACCGGCGAAATAATCGCGAACCATCCCCGCGATCTGATCGAGCGGCACCTCGTGCTCGCTGCGGTCGCCCAGGTCGCGGATCTTGACGACGCCGCGCGCCAACTCGTCGCCGCCATAGATGAGCGCCAGCTTGGCCCCGGACTCGGCGGCCGCCTTGAACTGCTTGCCGAAGGCGATGTCCTTGAGCGGATACTCCACGCGAAACCCCGCCGCGCGCAACGCGCCGATCCCGCCAAAGGCCGCCTGGCGCTCGGCCTCGCCGCCGATCACCACGTAGATGTCGACGCCTTGCGACACGTCGGGCATCAACCCGCGCTGCTCCAGCAACAGGCCGAAGGTCATGTCGCCCATGCCGAAGCCCACCGCCGGCAACTCCGGATAGCCAAGCTTGCCGACCAGGTTGTCGTAACGTCCTCCGCCCGCCAACGCGCGCAGCTCGCCCTTGCGATCAAACGCCTCGAACACGAAACCCGTGTAATAGGCCAGACCGCGCACCACGCCCAGGTCGACCTGGATGAAGTCCGCCAGCCCCATCGCGCCAAGGTTGGCGAGCAGACGCCTCCATTCCCCGAGGCGCGCGGCCAGCTTCTCCGAGCCCGCGTCCGCCAGCACCGTCTCCAACTCGGACAACGACTTGATCGCGAGGAACGCCAGCACCTTCGATTTCAAGTCGGCGGGGAGTTCGCCGAACTGCCCGGCGTAGCCCTTGAAGGCATCGTCGCCGAGTTTTTCAAAACGGTCCACCGCGCCCAACACCGCCCGGATGCGCGGTTCGTCGAGCCCCAGCGTTTCCAAGTAATAGAACCAGAGGTTGCGGTCGCTCAACCGCACATAAAAATCCTCCGCGGTCAGTCCGAAGCCGGTCATGCACTGCACCAGCATCGAGATCAGCTCGGTCTCGGCCTCGATGCCGGCCTCGCCGAAGATGTCGGCGTTGAGCTGGAAGAAGCAGCGGCCGCGGCCCTTCTGCATGCGTTCGTAACGGTAGAACTCGGCGATGCTATACCACTTGATGGGACGCTTCAGCGCGTTGGCCTTGGCGCCGACCATGCGGCACACCGTGGGCGTCATCTCCGGGCGCAACGCCACCTCGCGCCCGCCCTTGTCGGTGAAGTTGAACAGCTGCCCCTCGATCTCCTCGCCGGACTTGGTCTTGTAGAGTTCGAGCGACTCCAGCACCGGTGCGTCATATTCCTGAAAACCGAACGCCGTCGCGGTCTGGCGCCACAAACGGAAGATGTGATTCCGGCGCGCCAATGCGTCGGGATAGAACTCGCGGAAACCGGGAAGCGACTGGAACTGGGCCATAAACCGCCGACCTTGAAAAACCTCCGCCCCGAGGGCGAACCGAAAAAACAATCGCGCCCGACTCGCCTTGCCCCGGCCGGATCGACGCGACCAAACCTCACCGGGTGGTCCGGTGCGGGGGGCATAAAAAAACCGGACTCCTTCGAGTCCGGCTTGGGAAACTGACGGAAGTTAAGTCCGCCCGGTTTTTGCGGGGCTTAGAGCTGGTTGATGTCCAGCTTCTTCAGCATCTGCTTGAGGATCTTGCCGGACTTGAACTTCACCACGGCGCGCTCGGGAATGACCACCTCCGCGGTGGGCTTGTTCGGATTGCGGCCGATGCGCGACTTGCGGCGCTGCACTTCCAGCACACCGAAGTTGCGCAACTCGACGTTACGGCCTTCGGCCAATGCCTTCATGATGATGTCCAACGTCATTTGAACGGTGGCCACGACTTCCTTTTGGGGGAAACCGGTCTTCTCATAAATCTCCAGGACGATCTCTCGTTTGGTCAGGTTGGCGGGCATGATGTGTTACGTTAGTGGTTTTAGGTGAGGGTTATTCGGTAAGTTATTTTCAAATCAGGCATTACGTCAAACGTGTTGATGACAAATCGCTCAATTTACTATTAATAAACAATTTAAAGTAAGTTACTATACCCAAACCACGCCACAAACATACTTAAATTTAAGTGTTTTCACGGCTTGCCATCAACGGCCGATCCCACATTCAGCGCGCCTTGCGGTCCGCAAATGCAACGCGCGCGCTTGCCAAGTCGGCGCGGCGACACTCCCCTCTTCGCCGCCCGCATCATGCCTGATCCCGTCGCCGTAAATTCCATGTTCGCCCGCATCGCCCGCCGCTATGACGCGGCCAACCGTCTGCTTAGCGGCGGCACGGACATCTGGTGGCGCCGGCGTTTGGTCGCCGAGGTCAAGGCCGGCCAACCACGAGACATTCTCGACCTCGCGACGGGCAGCGGCGACGTCGCCTTTGCGCTTGCCGACGCGCTCCCGGCCGGGACCGCCATCACCGGCATGGATTTTTGCCAACCCATGCTCGACGAGGCCGTCGCCAAGCAAAACACCCGCCGGGATCCCGCCCGCATCACCTTTTGCCAGGGCGACGGCCTGAACCTGCCCTTGCCGGACGCCGCCTTCGATGCCGTCACCGTCTCGTTTGGCCTGCGCAACATGGCCGACCGCCACCGTGCGCTGCGCGAGATGCACCGCGTGCTTCGCCCCGGCGGCCGCGTGTGCGTGCTGGAGTTCTCCCAACCGCAACGCTGGTTCCGCCCGCTCTACTATTTCTATCTCAAAAACATCCTGCCGCACATCGCCGGCCGGATCACCGGCGACAAGCAGGCCTACGACTACCTTTGCGGATCAATCAACGACTACCCCGACCACCTGGCCATGCGCGAGGAGGTGCTGCGCGCCGGGTTCGACGACGTCAGAGTGATCCGCTTCACCTTTGGCATCGTCGCGCTGCACATCGGCCTCAAGCACGGCACCCGCCGCGAGCCGACGGCTTCAGTCAATTAAACGACTTGCCGCAACCGCAGGTGCTCTGCGCGTTCGGGTTCTTGATCTCGAAACCCTTGCCCTGGAGCCCGTCGTCGAAATCGATCTCGGTGCCCTGCAAATAAGCCAGGCTGGCCGGATCGATGACCAGCGACACACCCTCGCTCAGCAGCGTCGTGTCATCCGGCTTGGGATCATCGAACGACATCCCGTATTGGAATCCCGAACAACCGCCCGACTCGACCAGCACCCGCAGCGGTCGGCCCTCGGCGGCGTGCTCCCTTTGCATGGTGCGCACCTGGGCGGCGGCGCGTGAGGTCAACGTGATCATGCGTCAAGTTCACCGCTCCCGGGGCCACTGTCAACCCGTGTAGCAGCTTCCATGCTAGGTGAAATTTCCCCGCTTGCCAGAGACCGCCTCGCAGCCATGCTCCGCCGCCAGTGGCCTCCATCAAACACATCTTTAACGAGCTGCACTACGAGATGGTTCGCACCATCGCCGAGGGCGGCATGGGCGTTGTCTACCAAGCACTCCAGCGCGGAGCCGGCCAGTTCAAGAAGGTCGTCGCCGTGAAGCTGATTCGGGAGGAATACTCCACCATCCCCGAGTTTCAGAACAACTTCATCGGTGAAGCCCGTCTGGTCGCCGACCTCATCCACACCAACATCGTCCAGACCTACCACCTCGGGCAAATCGGCGGCCAATACTTCATGGTCATGGAGTATGTGAACGGAGTGAACCTGGAGCAGTTCCTCGACCGCCACCGCCAGCTCGGCCGCATCGTGCCGGTCGACCTCGCCGCCTTCATCGTGTCCCGCGTCGCCCGCGGCCTCACCTACGCCCATCAAAAGTGCGACGCCGACGGCAACCACCTCGGCATCGTCCACCGCGACATCGGCGCCAAGAACATCATGCTCGCCCACGAAGGCGACGTGAAGCTCACCGACTTCGGCATCGCGAAGGCCTTCAACCTCATGTATAACGAGGAAGGTCATGTCGTCGCCGGCAAGGACGAGTATCTCTCTCCCGAGCAGGCCAACTGCGCCATCACCGACGCCCGCGCCGACATCTTCCCGCTCGGCATCGTGCTCACCGAAATTCTGCTCGGTCACAACATCTTCCGCGCCGCCGACCGGCTCGAATCGCGGCGCAACATCCTCGAGCTGCCCATCCCCCGCTTCTCCACCCTTCGGCCCGACATCGACGTCAAACTAGAGGCTATCATTCAAAAAGCCCTGCAACGCGATCGCGACAAACGCTACGGCACCGCCGCCGAACTCCTCAACGACCTCGAAGTCTACCTCTACAGCGACGGCTACGGCCCCACCAACGAAAAGCTGGGCGTCTACCTGCAGGAGTTGATGCGTTGACCCTGACAACCGCAGCCAATCCCCCCCGCCCCGGGGACGCCATTCACCCATGAGCGGACCATCCTTCAGTCAGGACCTGCGCCAGCGCCAGACCCAGTCCTTGGTGCTCGCCCCCCAGCTGCGCCAGTCCCTGAAAATCCTGCAGGTCGCCGCGCTCGATCTGCGCTCCGTCATTCAGGAAGAACTCCAGGCCAACCCCACCTTGGAAGAACTCTCCGGCGAAGGCGTCAGCCTCGACGAGGAACGCGACAAACTCTCCTCCAACGACGAATCCTCCGCCAACGACAACGGCGACCAGCCAGACTCCGGCTCCGACAGCCTCGATTTCAGCAAGGAATTCGAGATCCTCGGCAAGCTCGACGAAGACTGGCGCGACTACATGTCGCAGGCCGGAGGCTCCCAGCCCTACACCTCCGAAGACGCCGAACGCCGCCAACACTTCTTCGACTCCCTCGTCGCCGAAACCTCCCTCCAGGAGCACCTGCTCCGCCAGGCCGACCTCGACGAACTCGAACCACCCGTGCGCTCCGCCCTCGAGCACCTCGTCGGCGACCTCGACGAACGCGGCTTCATCAACTCCAGCGCCTCCGACCTCGCCCTCCAGGCCGGCCTGCCCCTCGACGCCATGCAGGAAGCCGTCAAGCTCATCAAGACCTTCGAGCCCGCCGGCATCGGTGCCCGCGACCTCACCGAGTGCCTCCTGTTGCAACTCCGGGCCAAGGGCCGCGGCGACTCGCTCGCCGCCCGCATCGTGCGCGACCACTTCCAGCTGCTCACCCGCCGGCGCATCCCCGAGATCGCCCGCAAGACCGGCTCCCACGTCGACGACGTGCAGGACGCCATCGAGGAAATCGGATCACTCGACCCCGCCCCCGGCCGCCGCTACGCCGAAGACAACAACCGCGTCGTCGTGCCCGACGTCATCGTCGAGAAAGACGAGGACGAGTGGAAGATCATCCTCAACAGCGACTACATCCCCCGCCTGCGCATCTCCAACACCTACCGCGAGATGATCGCCCGCGGCACCATCACCAAGCAGGAGCGCGACTACCTGCGCGAGCGCATCCGCTCCGGCAAGTTCATCATCAATTCCATCGAGCAGCGCCAGCAGACCATCGAGCGTATCACCCGCGAGATCATCAAGGTCCAGCGCGAGTTCTTCGAGGAAGGCGTCTCCAAGCTCCGCCCGCTGACCATGACCCAGATCGCCGACGCCGTCGGCGTGCACGAGACCACCGTCAGCCGCGCCATCGCCAACAAATTCATCAAGACCCCGCACGGCGTTTTTGACCTCAAGTATTTCTTTACCCCCGGCTACGCCGCCAGCAGCGGGGAGTCCGTCTCCAACACCAGCGTGAAGGAAATGATCAGCGACCTCATCACCATCGAGGATCGCAGCCACCCCCTCAGCGACCAGGACATCGTCGTCAAGCTACAGGACAAAGGCATCAACATCGCCCGCCGCACCGTCGCCAAATACCGCGAGGAACTCGGCCTGCTGCCCAGCAACCTGCGCCGCGAATACGCCTGATGCCAAGTTTCCCTGCCCCCGGGAACCGGACTGACCCAAGTCACCCCAGCCGCCAAGCAGGCGTCAAAAAACGACGAAATGCTGAAGTAAAAACTAACCAGATATGTTAGTTTTTATTCCGCTCCCTGCCCGCGTCCGCATGAGCACATGGACAGGGACCCGTTGCCATTTTAAGCGGGAACTCGTGGCGAGGCCTCGATGGCCACGGCTTTACGCCGAGCGATGAGGCGTAGTCCGAGGTTTGCGGTTGAACCGGCGACGCCAGCGACGCCTCCACCATGGTCACCGTTTACTTGGCGACTGTTGTCCGTCGCCGGAGCGGATCAGGACTGGACCAGACGTCCGCCCAGGACGCGCGCGGCGGCCATCTGGTCGGGATCGATTTCCGGATCGGTCATCTTGCCCAGATGGATGATGTTCAACTCGCGGTTGGTGCAGTCCATGATCGCCTTGCGCACCACGCCGCTCAGCTCCTGGTAATTGCCTCTCCACAGCTGCTTGTTCAGCCAGGACAACGCC
>JBDRJH010000131.1:0-2526 GCA_043815125.1 Verrucomicrobiota bacterium | reverse complement strand
CGACCCGCGCGGCCTCGTGCCCATGGCCGACCGCAAGCGCCGCGGCCGCCTGCTCAACATCGACGGCTCCGACCCCGCGAAAAACTACAGCCACCACGGCTACTACGCCGACCAGCGCCTCGTCTACGCCATCGGCGGTCGCGACATCGTCCTCGAAAACTCCGTCGGCTTCCGCCTGCACGCCATGATCGAGACCGTCGGCACCCACAACGTCACCTCGCGCGGCAACCGCATGACCAGCGGCAACTACCTCACCAAGTTCATGGAGGGCGGCGAAAACCTCCGCCACCACGACAACTGGTCGCGCGACGTGAAGTATCAGGTCAACTGGTTCGGCGGCTCGCCCGACCCGTCCCGCAAGCCAGAGCTGCCCCGCGGCTCCTCCAACCAGGCCTACCGCGACATCAAGCAGGATGACGACGGCTACAACGCCCACACCTCCGGCGCCTACGACATCCTCGTGCAGAACAACTACGCCGAATACGGCAACACGCTCGCGTGGGGCAACAAGGGCCGCCAAGTCGTGATCGACGGCAACATCGCCCGCTTCATCTCCGACTACGCCTACGGCAGCGAGGGCGGCGAAAACATCGTCTTCTCCAACAACATTTCCATCAACTCCACCGCCGGCGGCATCGTCTCGATGTATTGGGGCGAAAAGCTGCTCATCACCGGCAACCTCATCATCACTCGCCACGAACCCTGGGACCCCGAGTGGAGCTGGTGGGACACGCCCGCCAAATACCTTGGCCCCTTCGTGCGCCTGCACCACGGCCCGTCCAACCCCGAGGACCTCTACGGCGCCGGCAGCGTGCAGATCACCGGCAACCAATTCGTCAGCGAACTCTCCGGCCGCTCCGTCGCCGTCACCATCCAGGAAGGCCGCGACGTGATGATCAGCGGCAACAAGTTCGTCAACGGCCGCATCGACAAGGTCAACGAGGGTCGTCTCACCGTCATGAACAACGAGTTCGTTTCCCGCCTGCCCTTCGCCGACGCCATCATGAACATTAAGGGCCGCGCCGACGCCGTGTTCATCCAGGGCAACGTTCTCCGCCGTGAGCCGCCGGTCACGCAACCGGCCGACGATGCGCGCAAGTCCGCCGAGGCCGCGGTCGTGCCCGGCATCCTCTTCACCGAGGATGAGGACGGCAAATCGACCGACACCGCCGCCAAGACCGACAGCCCGGCCATCGTGTTTCAAGTCAGCGGTCCGTTCTTCGGGCAGGTGCAGGGCAACTTTGTGCAAGGTTGGCAGGACATGCTCGCCATGCAGCCCGTCGCGCGTTTCCGCGAGCAGACCGGCCTCATCGTGACCGGCAACACCACCGACGGCCGGCTCGACGTGCCCTTCGATGGCGGCGACCCCGCCAGGCTCATCTTCAAAAACAACGCCACCATCCCCGCCGGCCTCGCGCCGTGAGGTCGGAGTTTTAACGCGGAGACGCCAAGGCGCAGAGGTCGCAAAGGTTCCGAACCAAGGTAGGGCGGCCACTCCGCTGGCCGCCGCTGCATCTTGTGTAGGGGCGGACCGAGGTCCGGCCCTACGCGCCAACCAACCCTCCCGTGGCGGAACGGCGCAGCCGTTTCGTGCCCATGAACTCAGTATCCAAGCACGCGCAGACCGGGGACGCGTTTAAAATGTGCGGTGTTGTCGGTGACAACCGGCAGGCCATAGGTGAGGGCGGCGGCGGCGATAAGCGTGTCGGCCATGCCGATTTTCAGACCCTCGCGCCGGAGCTGTCGGAAAATCTCGGTGCCGCTCTGCCAGATGTCCTCGTCGATGGGCAGGGTGGTGAACAAGGACAGGTAGCGGTTCGCGGCTGCGGCCGTGTCAAAGCCGGCGGCGAATTCCATCTCGGTAACGCGGGCGATGTAGGCCGGCGCGCCGTCATGTGTGGCTTGGAACGCGAGAGCCCGTGCGCGTGGCAGGTGTTTGCTCTTCCCTGACAGGCTGATCAGGAAATTGGTGTCGAACACCATGTCTCAGCGGTTGCGGTCGGCTATGATCGCCTCGACGCGCTCGGCATCGAGCCCTTTGCCAAAGTTTTTGACTTTGGCGATTTCACCCAAGGTGTGCTTGGCCGGAGGCGGAGTGCGGGTTACGCGCGTTTTGAGGGCAGGCGCTGTGGCGTTGGCGGTCGCACGGCGGCTCGCCTTGCGGGCCGGCTTCTTGGTCTTGGTGAGCGTTGCCATACCGACCACTGTGCGAGCAGGAGCGACGATTTGGCAAGAGCGAGGAAGCTCCTGATTGTGTAGGGCCGGACCTTGGTCCAAGCCTCGTTGGCGCGTGGTGATGGAATCACGTGCGATCACGTCAAGCTGCGGCGCGGACCAAGGTCCGGCCCTACAAGGGCAATCCGCCGGCCTCGCGCTGTGAGGTCGGAATTTTAACGCAGAGACGCCAAGGCGCGGAGGACGAGCTGATTTCAGGGTAGGGCGTGGACTCCGTTCTGCGCCTTCGATCTGGCGGTGAGCCGAGTCACCGCCCTACCTTTAACCATCACTCGGCGGCCTCGCGGGCGC
>JBDRJH010000130.1:0-17918 GCA_043815125.1 Verrucomicrobiota bacterium | reverse complement strand
CGCGCCCCGCCGCGCCCCAGCCGGCCCCGGCCCCCGCGCCGGTCCCTGCAGCGCCTGCCGCTCCCGCGACTTCCGACAGCCAACCCGCGCAGCCCGCGGCCCCGGCCGCTGCCGACAGTCCCGCCGCCGCCAAGCCGGGAGGCAAAAAGATCGGTCTGATCGTCGCCGCCGTCGTGGCGCTCGCGCTCATCGGCATCGGCGTCAAGGTGGTGTTGGACAGCAGTGCCGCCAAGGCCGAGGCTGCCCAGGCCGCCGCCGAGCAGGCCGCCCAGGAGGCCGAGATCGCCAAGCTCCGCGAGATCCGTCTCTCCGCGCTCAACGCCGAGGTCGCCCGCGACCCGATGTCGTTCAAGAACTCCAACTACTCCTTCGAGGTCACCGACAAGGGCTTCATCCGCAAGCTCGCCAACGCCTCCAACCAGGTCCTCATCGACTCGGCCGGCGCGGTCAATCTCCAGGGCAGCTACGTCACTCCCGAGGGCCGGCGCGTCTGGTTCTACGCTGGTGGCGTCGGCAACTCGACCTACACCGCCTCGGTGCAAAAGGGCATCCTCGGCGCCGACATCGCCTTCACCGTCAAGATCACCCATCCGCGCTTTGAGCTCACCCAAGTCATCACCTGTCTCGAAAAATCCGTGAAGGTCGAGGCCGACTTCACCCCGATCAAGCTGCAGGACGAGCGTGGTTCGATCAGCGCCATCTACGCGATCCAGCTCTGGCCCGCCGCCCTCAACGCCCGCGAGGAGGTCAAGGTCATCGTCGGCGCCGCGCGTTACCCGACGCAGGCCGGCCCGCTCACGCTCACCTACGGCGGCGACGCCTGGCAGGTCGGCGAGAAGCCCGGCAAGCAACTGGTCAACATCGGCGACACCGGCACGGCCTTCTACTTCACCGACGTGCCCGAGTCCGACCGCCGCAAGCTCACCTACGAGATCGCGCTGCCCTGAGCGGCCCGGAGCGCGTTTCCTTTCCAAGCCCGGGCGGTGTTGCCCGGGCTTTTTTGTGGGCGGGTCGCGCGCCGCAAAAGCGCATTGAGCCCGGCGGTGAAGCCCCCTTGTCTGCGCAGACATGAGCGCCGCCCCCCAGCCGATTCAGTTCTTCGACCGCTACCGCCGCACGCTGCTGACCGAGCAGATCTACGGTGAGAAATGGCTGCGCTGGAGCTACGAGACCGCCCCGGGTCGGCTCGGCGTGGAGGCGTTGGTCAAACGCGCCGTGTTTTCGCAGTGGTATGGCTGGCGCATGAGCCGCCCGGCCAGCGCCCGCAAGGTGCTGCCCTTCATCGTCGACTACGGACTCGACGTGGAGGAGTTCGCCCGGCCGCCGCTCAGTTTCAAAACCTTCAACGATTTCTTCTATCGTCGGCTCAAGGCCGGCGCGCGTCCCGTCGCGGCGGGCGCGGATGTCGCCGTGTTACCCGCCGACGGTCGCCACCTGGCGTTTCCCGACGTGGATGCCGCCGCCGGTTTTTATATCAAGGGCGCCAAGTTCACGCTGGCCGAATTGCTCGGCGACGCCGCCCTCGGCGAGGAGTTCGCGGGCGGATCGCTGGTCATCTCGCGCCTGTGTCCGGTGGATTATCATCGGTTCCACTTCCCGGTGAACGGCACGCCCGGCGAGCCGGTGTTGCTCAACGGATCGCTCTACTCGGTGAGTCCGGTGGCGCTGCGTCGCAACGTGTCGTATCTGGTGCAAAACAAACGCATGCGCACGCTGGTCGACTCGCCGGAGTTTGGCCGCGTGGCGGTGCTGGAGATTGGCGCGACCTGCGTCGGTTCGATCAGTGAGGAGTTCGTGGCCGGTCGTCCGGTGGCCAAGGGCGACCCCAAGGGCTGGTTCGCGTTTGGCGGTTCGTGCGTGGCCACGGTTTTCCAGAAGGGCCGCATCCGCTTCGAGGACGACTTGGTCGAGCAAAGCGCCCGCCAGATCGAGACCTACGCCCGCATGGGTGACCGGCTGGGCGTGGCGGCATGAAGCAGACCTGTTACCTGAAGCCGACGGTCACCGCGCTGAACGCGTTGAACGACATGTTGTGGTTCAATCGTTTCAACGGGCACGAAGTGCGGGGCCTGATTGCCGCGAAAGTCGGACAGAGTTCCCAGCAGCTTACTCAGGATTGTTTTCCCGATAATCCGTTTGCCGTCCGCTTTAACGTGTCGCTGGCCGATGTCCTAAAACAAGGCAGTCAACACGATGAAATGCTGTTTCGTGTAGTCTATGGCTGTTCCTACGAATACTTCCTGCGTCACTGCGAGCGGATGGAGGAGCTTTTGAGAACATGCGGTAACAAGCCGTGGTGCTTGTCCAAAAAAGAAGAGAGCGCCGGGCCGAAGGCTCCGGAAGATCGATTTGAGTGGATCTTGTCGCGTCACGGTCAGCCCGTCATGGATTCGCGGCACACCTGGACGGCCAGCTATGCGCGACTTCGCAGGCATCAGTATTTTCACGCGGCGGATTCGACGTGGAGCAAAATGAACAACCTGTTGGCGACCAGAGGAGCTGATTTGAATCGGCTTTGGTCCGACCAGAAGATGGTGAATCGGGTGGACTTTACTCAGGATGGTCTGAGCGGCTGCCCGGTGGAGGAAGCGGTGGGTTTATTGAGGATGTTGCGCATTTTAACCCTGGAAATCGACGCGCACACAATCGGGCTCTTGGATCGCGAGAAGATGGTGCTTCACAGCTTGAGGCATTGGATTGCCGGGGAGGAGTCACATGGGCAGAAGGCCGGCCCCGGGCGGGTGAGTCGTATGGTCACCCGTTTCCGCAGCGAGTTGGGAATCGGACTCAGGCGAGAGGATGTTGAGAGCATGATGCCGTAGAATCGCGGCTTGCCATGGTCTTGATGACGGTTGTCCTCATTGCCTTCGACTTCCCGCCCGGGTGGTGGAATTGGCAGACACGCCAGACTTAGGATCTGGTGCCGAAAGGCGTGCAGGTTCGACCCCTGTCCCGGGCACCAAAAAAAGCCCCCGCTTTGGACGGGGGCTTTTGGGTGAAGGGCGTAGTTGATTATCAATTACAGCATGTCGGCGACGGCGGCGCGTTCGTCGACCAGTTCCTGATTGGTGGCGGCGATCTTGCCCTGGGCGAACTCGCACATCTCGTAGCCTTCGATGACTTCGTAGGCGCCGGGGGTGGTGGTCTTCACGGGCATGCCGGCCCAGACGTTGGCGTCGAAGCCGTAGCGGCCTTCGCTCTTCACGGCGACGCTGTGGATCTTGCCGGGGGTCATCAGGTCGCGCACGTGGTCGACCAGCGCGTTGGCGGCCGAGGCGGCCGAGGACAAGCCGCGGGCGGCGATTATGGCGGCGCCGCGTTTGCCGACGGTCTCGCAGAAGGGACCGCGCAGCCAGTCCTTGTCGTTGATGACCTCGACGGCCGGCTTGCCGGCGATGGTGGCGTGCTTGAACGCCGGGAACATGGTCGGGCTGTGGTTGCCGTAGATGAAGATGTTGGCGACTTCGGTGAGATCGACGCCGGCCTTCTTGGCGAGCTGGGCCTGGGCGCGGTTTTGGTCGAGGCGCACCATGGCGGTGAAGCGGTCGGGGGTGAGGCGCCTGGCCTGCGAGGCGGCGATCATGCAGTTGGTGTTGGCGGGATTGCCGACCACGGCGACGCGGGCGTCATCGGCGGCGACCTCGTCGATGATCTTGCCCTGGGCGGTGAAGATCTTGCCGTTGTCCTTGAGCAGGTCGGCGCGTTCCATGCCGGGGCCGCGGGGCTTGGCGCCGACGAGCAGGGACCAGTTGGCGTTGGCAAAGCCGACCTTGGGATCGTCGGTGAGCACCATGCCCTTGAGCAGGGAGAAGGCGCAGTCGTCGAGTTCCATGGCCACGCCTTCGAGGGCCTTCATGGCTTTTTCGAAGGGGACCTCGATGAGTTGGAGCACGACCGGTTGGTCGGGGCCGAACATCGCGCCGGAGGCGATGCGGAAGAGGAGGGAGTAGCTGATCTGACCGGCTGCACCGGTGACGGCGACACGGATGGGAGTTTTGCTCATACGGCCGTCAGTCTAGCGGGTTTGCCGTCGCGGAGACACGCACCGATTGCGTTTTTCGACGCAAAAATCGTTTCCCGTGGCGGCCGGTCCGGACGGTGCGTTACCCGTCTTCGGCAGGAAGACCAGATGTGCGCACCGTCCCCCGCTGCAACCACCGGCGACCCCGCGTCTGCCCCAGCGACGAGTTCGCCGCCGAAAACCGTTTGTCACTTATTAAGTGACAAATTGAGCGGCCCGTTTTCAGAGGGAATGTCACTTAATAAGTGACAAATGGGCCGGCGGCGGGGCGGGGGAGCGTGGCGGTGTCGGAGGCGACCGTGGGACGGGGTTTTAGGCGAAGCGGGGGGCGAGGGCGGTGTGGATGTCGCGCACGAGCTTTTCGGTCGTGGGCCAGTCGATGCAGCCGTCGGTGATGCTGACGCCGTATTGGAGGTTTTCCTTGGGCTGGGGAAAGGGCTGGTTGCCGGCGCCGAGGTTGCTCTCGACCATCGCGCCGATGATGGCGGTGCTGCCGGTGGCCACCTGTTGCATGATCTCGGCGACGACCTCGGGCTGACGCTCGGGTTTTTTGGACGAGTTGTCGTGCGAGGCGTCGACCATGATGGCGGGGATGAGGCCGGCTTTTTTCAGCGTGGCCTCGGTCTCGGCGATGTGGGCGGGGGAGTAGTTGGGCCCCTTGGACCCGCCGCGGAGCACGACGTGACAGTTGGGATTGCCGCGGGTGACGACGGCGGCGGCCTGGCCCTCGACGCTGACGCCGAGGAAAGTCTGGGGCTGCGAGGCGGCCTTGATGGCATTGATGGCGACGGTGAGGCCGCCGTCGGTGCCGTTCTTGAAGCCGAGCGGCATGGAGAGGCCCGAGGCCATCTGGCGGTGGGTTTGCGACTCGGTGGTGCGGGCGCCGATGGCCGACCAGCAGATGAGGTCGGCGATGTATTGCGGCGTGATCGGGTCGAGCAGTTCGGTGGCGGTGGGCAGGCCGAGGTCGAGGACTTCGCGCAGGAAGGTGCGGGCGAGGCGCAGGCCGCCGGCGATGTCGTGCGAGCCGTCGAGGTGCGGATCCATGACGAGACCCTTCCAGCCGACGGTGGTGCGGGGTTTCTCAAAATAAACGCGCATGACGATCATGACGCGGTCCGAGACCTCGGCGGCGAGGGCGGCGAGGCGGCGGGCGTAGTCGAGGCCGGCCTTGGGGTCGTGGATCGAGCAGGGGCCGATGACGAGGAGCAGCCGCTGGTCGTCGGTGAAGATGATGCGGTGGATGTCCTGCCGGCTGCGGGTGATGAAGTCGCTCTGCGCCGCGCTCTTGGGCAGTTCCTCAAGGAGCCGGGCGGGGGAGGGGAGGGTGCGGGTCTCCACCACGTTGATGTCCGAAGTCTTTTGCATGAAGGGTCCAACTTGGCCAAATCGGCGGCCCTTGGGCAAGCCTGCGCATGCGGGCGGGCGTGAGGCGCAAAAAAACCGCCGGCTGATTGCGGCGGTCGTCGATATCCGGACATAAGTTGGCCGGTCACCTACCCCTAAGTGACCGGCCATTTGCTTTCTTAGTTACCCCAAAACTCCCGCTAGGCGGGAGAAGTGAAAAGTTGATGTTGCTAGTGATACGTTTGGACCAACTCTGGTCAATAGAAAGTTCTCAAAACCTTCCACAAATTTACGTAAGCTATTTTGGAAAAAAATGATAAATAACGAAGATATTTTCCCGTGTTCGGCGATCAGGCGGCCGGTATCGGCTTGGCTGCGGGTCACGGGCGAGGATGCGCGATCATTCCTGCAGGGGCAATTCACGCAGGATCTGCGGGTTGCGCGAAAAGACGCGGTGGTGCACGGGCTTTGGTTGAACCAAAAGGGCAAGATGATCGCGGACAGCCATGCGTTTGTGACCGGCGAAAACGAGGTTTTCCTGTGGAGCGACGCCTCGCCGGAGGCGGTGATCGCGGAGCGGTTGGAGGCCTACATCATTGCCGACGACGTGGTGATGGAGCCGTTGGCGGCGGGTTGGACGCGCACGACCGTGGCGGGCGCGGGGGCGACGGACTGGGTGCGGGAACGGCTTGGAGTCGAGCCGCCGGCGGCGGGCTGCTTCGCCCGGTCGGGCGAGGCGTGGGTGTTTCGCGGGCGACACGGCGCGCTTGATGCCTGGGAGTGGCTGGCGCCGGAGGGGGACGCGCCGGACCTGTCGGGTATTCGTGAATTGGATACGATGTTGCTGGCCCGGGCGCGGATCGCGGCCGGGGTCGCGTTGATCCCGGTCGAGGTGGGGCCGGGCGATCTGCCCAACGAGGCGGGATTGGACGAGTCCGCGGTGTCCTACAGCAAGGGATGTTATCTCGGGCAGGAGGTGATGGCGCGGCTCAAGTCGATGGGGCGGGTGCGCCGGCGGTTGCTGCGAGTGGTGAGGTCGGGCGCGGGATCGGCGCCGGGGTGTCCGGCCACGTTGTGGCAGGGCGGCAAGGCGGTGGGCGAGTTGCGCGTCGCGGTGAACGATGGCGCGGGTGGTTGCGCGGGGCTGGCGATGTTGAATCTGTTCAGTCTCGACGCGACGGCCGGGCTGGCGTTTTCCGAGGGCGGGCCGGCGGCGTGGCGCGTGGAGGAGTCGCCGTGAGCGAGCGTGATCAGTTGATGCGCCTGTTTCAAAAGCTCGGTGCGGATGAGCGGCAGGCGGGGGTGCTGGCGGAGCAGACGATCAAGCGGTGCGACCAGTTGGTGGCCGCGCGCGGTCTGAGCCGCATGGAGGCGATGGCGCATCTGTTGCAATTGGTGACCAAGGGCAGCCAGGGCGTGGCGCCGCCCGGCTTCGAGGGCGTGGGCAAACCGCCGTCGCCGGGAGTTTGAAATCGGCTCGCCACCCGGCGGTGGGTTGATTGAGGGTTGCCGTTTTCCTTTCCATGAAAGACCAGCTCATCGCCAGCTTCACGGCCGTCTACGGACGTGCTCCCGAGATCATCACCCGTGCGCCGGGTCGCATTGAGTTCATCGGCAATCACACCGACTACAACGGCGGCACGGTCCTGGGTGCGGCGGTGGACCGCGGGGTCTGGGTGGCGGTGGCGGGGAGTGTCGAGCCGCGCCGCCGGTTTCACAGCGCCTACAGCGGCGAGACGGTGGAGCTGCCCGTCGGCGAGCCAAAGGCGCAGGGAGGCAACGCGTCCTGGACCAATTACCCGCAGGGAGTGCTGGCCGCGCTGCCGGCCTTCGGGCTCAAGGCGCCGCAGGGTTTTGACTACCTTGCGATGTCCGATTTGCCGGCGGGTGCGGGCCTGAGCAGCAGCGCGGCCATCGAGCTGGCCTCGGCGCTGGCGTTTCTCGGGCTTACCGGCGAGAGCGCCGACCGCGAGACCGTGGTCAAGATCGGCAAGCACGCCGAAAACAACTTCGTCGGCGTGCCCTGCGGCATCCTCGACCAGGGCGTGTCGGGCTTCGGCCGGGCCGACCACCTCGTCTTCATCGATTGCCGCGGTCCGCGTTTCGACACCGTGCCGATGCCCGCTGGCACGCACTTTTGGATCTTCAACACGCACACCAAGCACGCGCTGGTCGACGGCATGTATGCCGCGCGCAACAAGGCTTGTGTGGACGCGGCCAAGGCCCTTGGCGTGTCGTTGCTGGTCGAGGCTGATGCGGACGCGCTTGAGGCCGGCCGCGCCAAGCTCAGCGACGAAAGCTACCGCCGCGCCAAACACGTGATCGAGGAGATCGCCCGCGTGGAGCGCACCGTCGAGGCGCTCGCGGCCGGCGACCTGAAGGGCGTGGGCGCGCTGTTGACCGCCTCGCACCGCAGCTCGCAATACCTCTTTGAAAACAGCACCGAGGAACTCGATTTCCTTGTGGATACGTTGAGCGCGACGCCCGGCGTCCACGGCGCGCGCCTGACCGGCGGCGGTTTTGGCGGTGCGGTCATGGCGCTGACCGACGGCGGCTTCAACGACGAAACCGCCGCCAAGGTGGCCGCCGCCTACCGCGCCAAATACGGGGCCTCGCCCGACGTCCTGCACATGCGCGCCGGTGACGGTGCGGCGGTGCTTTGACGGCTTATTGGAACAGCGACCCGAAGTCCGCGAAGTAGGCGTCGACCCAGCGGTGGGCGATCAGGAAGTAGATCGCCGCCGCGATCGCGAGCATCGGGCCGAAGGGCACATGCACGCCGAAGCCGATGTCGTCGGTGGCCTCGCCCTCGCTGGTTTCGGCCTTGGGCGCGATGGGGGCCTTCTTGCCGGTGGCGAGCTGCCAGAGCTTGGCCGCGCCCATCCACACGGTGCCGACGATGGCTCCGCCGAACATCGCGAACACCGCGCCCTGCCAGCCGCAGAACGCGCCGATGGCACCGACAAACTTGATGTCCCCAAATCCCATCGCCTCTTTGCGCAGCAGTATCTCGGCGATCAGCACGATCCAGAGCACCAGTCCCGATCCGATGAGCATTCCGGTCAGTGAAACGAGTCCGGAGCGCATCATCGCCACGATGCCGATTTCGTGCTGGATGTCATGCAGTGCCGGCACGAACAGCGAAACCACCACGCCGATCACCGCCAAGCCGATGGTGAACACGTCGGGAATGATCATGTGGTCCAGATCGATGAACGTCGCGCAGACCAGGCAGCTCAGGAAAAACATGCCGGCGAGCGCCTTGTCCGGTGGAAACGCGAGCCAGCAGCCGAGGAAGAGCAACGCGGTCAGCAGCTCGACCGCCGGGTAACGGATGCCATAGGGGCGACCGCAGCACCGGGCCCGGCCGCGCAGCAGGATCCAGCTGAGCACCGGGATGTTGTCATACCACGCGATGGGTTGGCCGCAGGCGCAGTGCGAACCGGGGTGGACGATCGATTTCTCGGCGGGCACGCGGTGGATGACCACGTTGAGAAAGCTGCCGACCACGGCGCCGAAGAGCGTGGCGCAGACGGGGAAGAACCAGGGGAAGGCGGCGGCGAATTCGGCGTAGTTAAAGTCGGCCATGAATGAAACGGGAAAGGGGAAGCGAGTTCGCGGTGAAATGAAAGCCCAACGTGCTCAATGCGCCGCCAGCGCGGCCTCGGCGGCGGCGCGCATGACGTCGACCGGGATGCGTGGAACGGGTTGACCGGCGGCGGTAACGGCCTCGATCCAGTGTTGCAGCGAGCGGGCGCCTTGGTGGACGAGCATCCCGAGGCCGTTGGCGGCGGGAATGCCGAGCGCGCGGGCCTGCGCGAGCAACCGCGTCTCGGCGGGGTTGTAGATCATGTCGAAGACGGCGCGCGGGCCGGCCATCATCATGAGGTCGACCGGTTGCACATCGTCGGGCTTCAGACCGGCGCTGGTGGCATTGATGATCACAAGCCGGGGTGGCAGTTCGGACCAATCGTCAGGGGCGATGCCGCTGACGGGGATGCTTTCATCAAGCGGTCGCACCTGCGCGATGAGGGCGTCGCGGGTGGCGGCGGTCCGGTTGAGAATGCGCAGCGAGCGCACGCCGCTTTGCATGCACTCGACGGCGGCGCCGCGGGCGGCTCCGCCCGCTCCGAGCAGGAGGACCTCGGCTCCGGCGAGTTCCGTGGACAGATCTTCGCGCAGCGAAGCGGTGAGGCCGTGGCCGTCGGTGTTGTGCCCGTGCCAACCGTCGGGTTTGCGCACCAGAGTGTTGACCGCGCCGATGGGTCGGGCGGCGGGCGACACGCCGGCCACGCGGTCGAAGGCGATGATCTTGTGCGGCACGGTGAGGTTTACACCGAGAAAGCCGGCCGCCAGCAGGCGTTCCAGCGCCACCGGCAGATCATCCGGATGCACCTCGAAACGATGGTATTTCCAATCGGCGAAGCGTTCATCGGTCTTAGCCAGCTCGGCCAGGGCGGCGTTGTGCATCGGCGGGCTGATCGAGTGCTTGATCGGGTGACCGAGCACGGCGAGGTGCGTGCCGGAGCGGTTCCAACCGTCAAGGTCGGCAAGGGTAAGGACGGGCTCGTTCATCGGGTGAGTGCGCGGAGGGTTATGCGCAGGGAGCACAAGAACGGCGCGGAGAACGAGCCGATTTATCGATGGCCGCGGGCCACGCGGCCGCGCTCAAGGCGTGGTGTGGCGCTCGTAGGCCGATTCGAACTCCTCGACGAAGCCGCCGAACATGCGCGCGTGGGCATCGTCGCCCTCGATGGTGTAGTGTTCGACGAGATTGCGGCAGCAGCGGGCGAGCACCTCGCGCACCGGGGTGGGGGCGAGGTCGCCGGTCTTCGGGAGAATCTGGTGCTGGCGCAGGTAGGCCATGATCTCGTCGGGGGTGCGGAACACGCCCTGCTCGAACGGATCGATGAAGAACGGCTCGTCCTCCTGATAGCAGCCGACCACGAAGTGTCCGGGCAGGCCGACCGGCTCGAGCTCAAGGCCGATGCGTTGCGCGACGAGCAGATAGACGATGCTGAGGGTGACGGGCAGGCCCTTGCGACGTTCCAATACCTGGGGCAGCAGGCTGTTGAAGGGATCGGTGTAGTGTTCGCGGTTTCCCCGAAAACCCTCGTCGTGAAACAGCACGCGGTTGATCACGCGGCAGCGTTCGCGGGCGGTGGCGGGCTCGGCGATCAGCTCGCGGCAACGGGCGGCGAGCCGGTCGAGTTCGGAGCAGCAGGCCCCGGCGTCGGTGGCGGGCAGCACGGTGCGGCTGAGCAGCAGCGCGCCGGTTTCGAGCTCGTAGTTGAGCGAGCGGATGAAGCCGGTGAATTCGGCCACGGGGTCGCTGAAGCGCAGTTCCTCCAGGAACCAGCGGGCGTGCCAGGCGAGGGCGCGATGATGGCTGTTGGCGACGGCTTCGAGGAACTCGCGGGCCTCCTGGCCGGCGGTGTTGAAAAAGCCCAGCAGGTGCTGGCGAACCTTGGGGCTGGGGTCGTCGAGCAGGGACTTCAGGGCGACCTGATGTTCGGGGCTGAACAGGTTGGTTTCCACGGTCATGGATGCAATCGGGTTGAGGCCGGCGGGCAATGCGTAATGGCGATGTTCAAGAGAATGATTTTTCCACTTAGCACGGCTTGTGCCGCGGCCCTAAAGCCGATGCCGCCCGGTCGGTGGTCAAGCCGCCGGTTGGCGAGGTTTACATGCCAACTTATCGAATCGCTCCCGCGGGCATGGCGCCGCTTCTAAGCGAGTGGGGGGAACCCCTTAGCCGCGCTCGCCATAGAGCGCGGAGCCCACGCGCACGCAGGTGCTGCCGGCGGCGATGGCGGGTTCGAGGTCGCCGCTCATGCCCATGGAGAGTTCCGGCAACGGTGTGCCGCAGCGCGCGGCCAGTTCGTCGCGGATGGCGCGCAGGTTCGCGAAGGTGCGCTCGGCGACCGCGGGATCGTCGGACAACGGCGCGATGGTCATGAGGCCGTCGAGCCGCAGCCGGGGCAGGGCGAGCGCGGTCTGCACGAGGCGTTCGGCGTCCTCCGGTTCGGCGCCGAACTTGGCGGGATCTTGCCCGGCGTTGATTTGCAGGAGCACGGGCAGCGTGCGACCAAGTTCGCCGGCGGCGCGGTCGAGCAGGGTGAGCAGCTTGGGGCTGTCGACACTTTGCACGCGGTCAAAATTGGCCGCGGCGACCTTGGCCTTGTTGCTTTGCAGGTGGCCGATCAACTCCCAGCGGATGGCGGCGGTGCATTCGGAGCGCTTATTCACGGCCTCCTGCACGCGGTTTTCGCCGACGGCCGTCAGGCCGGCCCGGGCGGCGTATTCGGCGGCGGTCACGGGGTGGGTCTTGGTCACCGCGAGCAGCGTCACCGTCGCCGGATCACGACCGGCCGGGAGGCAGGCGGCGGCGATGCGCTCACGCAGGGTGGCGACGCGCTGTGCAAACAGTTCGTAGGAAATCATGGGAGTCGGGCCGATTATAAGATTGCCGAATAATAAGAATACTTTATACCCGGAGTATTCACCCCGAGTTGCACCATGCAAATTGAGAACTTTAAAATCTTCGCTGATCTGGTCGAAACCAAGAGTTTCTCCAAGGCTGCCAAAATCAACGGCATCACGCAATCCGCGGTGAGCCAGCAGGCGCGGGCGATGGAGCGCCACTTCAAAAACTTGCTCATCGATCGCAGTCAAAAACAGTTCCAACTGACCCGCGAGGGCCAGCGTGTCTACGAGTCGGCCAAGGATGTCCTGCACGCCTACGACAAGCTCGTCTCCGAGCTGCAGGAGATGAAGAAGGTCATCAGCGGCACGATCCGCATCTCGACCATCTATTCGATCGGGCTCCATGAGTTGCCGCCCTACATCAAGCGCTTCCTGCACGACTATCCGTCGGTCAACGTGCGGGTGGAATACCGCCGCTCCAACCTCGTCTACGAGGACATCCTGCACAACTCGGTGGACTTCGGCCTGGTGGCCTTTCCGCTCAAGCAGCGCCAGATCGAGGCGATCCCGTTTCGCAACGACCGTCTGGTGCTCATCTCGCATCCAAAGCATCCCCTCGCCAAGACGCCCGAGGTGGAGATCGCCGACCTGGCCGGGCACAAGTTCATCGGTTTCGACCCCGACATCCCGACGCGCAAGGCGGTCGACCAGATCTTCCGCGACCACAAGCTCGATATCGAGCCCGTCATGGAGTTCGACAACATCGAGACGGTGAAGCGCGCGGTCGAGATCGACCACGGCATCGCCATCGTGCCGCAGGCCACCGTGCAGCAGGAGGTGCAGCAGGGCACGCTGGTGCAGCTCACGCTCAAGGGCCGCGAGTTCACCCGCCCGCTGGCCATCCTGCACCGCAAGGGTCGCGTGCTGACGCCGGCGATGAAAAAGTTCATCGACACGCTCGGCCTCGAGTTGCCGAACGGCACCGAGTAGGCCGGGTCCACGCGACGCCGGTCGGTTTTTGACTTTCGTTTTTGTCCGTCTCCCCGCCGGGAGGCGGACGTTTTTTAACCGGGCTTCGTTTGACGCCGGGAACAGGACGGGCTCTTTGTGGCTCATAAACGTCATGAAAACCCTGCTCACGCTGTTGTCCGCCGTCGTCGTCGCCGTTGCCGTTGTTGCCATCGCCCCCGCGAGGGCCGAGTCCGGTGCCAAGGCCTCCGCCCCCGAGTGGACGCTTCAGGATGTCGACGGGCAGGAGGTCAAGTCGTCCGACTTCGCCGGCAAGGTCGTGGTGGTCGACTTTTGGGCGACCTGGTGCCCGCCCTGCCGCGAGGAGATCCCCGGCTACGTCGCGTTGCAGGAGAAATACCGCGACCAAGGCGTGGTCATCCTCGGCATCTCGCTGGACCGCGGCGGCCCCAAGGTCGTGAAGCCCTTTGCCGAGAAAATGAAAATCAACTACCCGCTCGTCATGGGCACGCAGGAGGTGGTCGAGGCCTTTGGCGGCGTCGAGGGCATCCCCACGACGTTCATCATCGATCGTGAGGGCAAGATCCGGCACAAGAAGGTCGGCTACGCGTCCGAGGAAAAGATGGAGGCACTGATCAAGTCGGCGCTCTGAGGTCGGCGACCGGCCCGCGTGAATTTCCCGTCCCATCTGCTTTTGCCGCTGGCCAGCGGCTTCGGTTACGTGGTGGCGGTGATGCTGGTCAAGGGCTCGGCCCGGCACGGGGTCGGCCTGTGGCGGACCACATTTGTCTCCAACGTGGCGATGGGCGTTTGCTTCGCGCCGTTTTGGCTGCTCGGCGGGGCCGCGGGGGGGTGGGGCGATTGGTGGCGACCGGCGGTGGCCGCCGCGGCGTTTTTTATGGGACAGGTGCTGACCTTCATGGCCCTCGCCGGCGAGGTCTCGGTGGCGACGCCGGTGCTCGGTTTGAAGATCATCCTGGTCGCGTTGCTCAGCACGTTGTTGCTCGCCGGCGATGTGCCGCCGGTCTGGTGGGCGGCCGCGGCCCTGAGCACCGTGGCCATCGCGCTGCTTAACCGTCCGGTCGGGGGGGCGTCCGGCCACGGTCGCGTCGGCCGCACCGTCGCGCTGGCCGCGGGCGCGGCGGCGGCGTTCGCCCTGAGCGACGTGCTCGTGCAGCGGTGGGCGCCGCTGACGGGTGCGGGACGCTTTTTGCCGATGATGTTCGCGCTGCTGGCCGTTTTTTCGTTCGCCCTCGTGCCCCGCTTCAATGCGCCGTTGCGCGCCATGCCGCGCGCTGCGTGGCCGTGGCTGCTGGCAGGGGCGGTGCTGCTGGCGTTGCAGGCGGCGGGCATGGCCTGGACGCTGGCCACCCATGGCGACGCCACCGCGGCCAACGTCGTCTACAGTTCGCGCGGCCTGTGGAGCGTGCTGCTCGTCTGGCTCGTCGGGCACTGGTTCGGCAACACCGAGGGCCGCTTGCCCGCGGCGGTGTTGCGACGCCGCCTCGGCGGGGCCGCGCTCATGATCGCCGCCATCGGACTGGTGCTGACCTCGTGAGCGCAGCCCGCCGGCGGGTGAATTTATCGTGTCGTTTCGACTTGGTCTGGCCAAGCCGTGGTGCGCATTGGACAATCCATGCACAGCGCTCTTTCTTGCCCGCCGAAACGGCCCGCGCTTTGCTCAACCTCGACTGCCATGAAGACCAACTCTGAACACACCTCACTCGTCCTTCCCGACCCCCTCGATCCCCGTCTGCTGGCCTACCTGAACCTCAAGTTGAGGGAAATCGGCCAGGAGGGTGTCGCCCTTCCGCAGTCCGAGGACGACGGTCTGTCCGGTCTGGTCGACCATCTCCTGAAAGTCAGTCGCGAGAAGGACCGCATGCTCGCCCGACATCTCAGCCCCGTCGACCAGCGCATCCAGAACTACCTTTACTACGCCCTCGACGAGCACGCCGAGGTCCCCCGCCTGCCCGCCACCACGCTCGTCCTTGATCGTCCCGGTCTCGCCAAGGCCCTTTCGCTGCCGCCCTCCGCCGACGAATACCGCAGCTCGATCCTTACCTCCACCCGCGTGGCCAACGGCGTCCTGCACAACCCCAAGTCCGACCGCCGCACCACCCAGGGCATCTTTCACGTCGCCGAGGGCGGCCTGCCCGTGCCCGACGACAAGAAGGCCGTGCCCGCCGGCACCTTCGCCCGCATTCTCGCCAAGGCCCTCACCCCCCCGCAGGAGCTGTTGCGCCTGCCCTACACCGCCCGCGAGTCCAAGCCCGCCGCCTGCTTCGTCTCCCTCTACCTGCGCCCCGTCGTCGTGCCCGCCGTGCCCGGCTTCTCGCCCAAGCGCACCATGGAGACCCGCTTCTTCATCCCTGGCAGCCTCGTGGCCAACCTCGACTTTGTGGAAAGCATCTTCGGCAACGCCGGCGACCCCGGCCTGCCCGAGAACGACGCCGCCCTCGACCCCGAGCACTGGACCGGCCACACCGGCTGCATCATCCTCGCGCCGCACCTCAACGGCCTCACCAAGAAGGAACTCGGCCTGCCCAACGTCGCCGACGCCACCGACCGCCAGAAGCGCGACGGCATGTGCTGGGCCGAGCCCGACGAGCCCTACAACAACGGCGTGCCCTTCAAGATCACCTGCCGCGACGCCCACGGCGTGGTCGTCACCGTCATCTCCGACAACTACTTCGGCTACTGCAAAAAGGAGGTGAAGACCCAGCTCTCCTTCTCCGCCAACCTGCTCGGCCTCGCCGAGGAGGAGCACGCCGGCGGCGCCATCGCCTTCCCCAGCTACGACCTCGGCGAGGACTTCCGCCTCAACACCCAGGAGCCCGGCATCGACCACACCTTCACCGGCGCGCTCGAACTCCTCGGTGATCGCGCCGAGCTCCAGCCCGGCGGCTGGGCCGCCGACACCGTGTATCCGGACGTTTACTACGTGCCCGAGGACGCCGTCTTTGACCTGCGCACCCAGGACATCCGCTGGGGCTCCGGCGAGTCCGCCGGCCGTATCAAGCTCCTGCCGCGCATCACCTACGTGCTCCCCTCCGGCTACAAGGTCGAGATGGTGCGCCCCGAGGCCTCCGGCCGCTGGCGCCTGCGCGGCACCAAGGCCGAGGGCCTGCTCTGCCACAAACCCTGCACCGTCTCCGGCGGCGGCAAGTCCGAGATCTCCAAGTCCATCGCCGACGCCACCTTCACCGGCCCCGTCTTCGTCTCCGATCTCGCCAAGGACCTCGATCTCGTCGACGAGATCCTCGCCAAGGAATACGGCGGCCGCTTCCGCGACGCCGCCAAAAACCGCGACCAGGGCCGCCCCATCCTCAGCCGCGAACGCTCGCTCGGCTCGGTCGTCAAGCTGCTCAGCCGCAGCCCCGACTACACCGACGAATACAACGCCTGGCTCGGCTCCATCCCCCGCTACATCCGCGACCTCGTCCTGCTCGTCAAACGCCTCTACAAGGCCGAGTGGGGCGCCGAGTGGCGCAAGCACTTCTCGGTCGACACCATCAACGGCCGCCCCGGCAACGAGCTCAAATACCACGGCCAGAAACTCCAGGCCCAGTATTTGAGAATCGGATACACCCGGGACGGCGGCTGGCGCACCTTCAGCCTGCGCAACGACTTCATGCCCGCGGTCAAGATCCAGGCCGAGGACGACATCACCGCCTCCGCCGTCGCTCCCGCCGGCTCCGTGCGGGGCACCTCCGAGGCCGAGCGCCCCGGCGCCTCGGTCAAGATCGTGCACAACTGCGAGACCCGCCTCTTCCAGCGGCCCGACGACGCCATCGTGCGCGGCTACGACCGCCACACCGAGCGCGACTTCAGCGCCCGCGGCAACTTCTTCTCCAACTACGAGGCGCTCACCCGGCCCGAGGCCCGGGAAATCGTCGAGGACACCCTCGGCTTCGAGAGCTTCACCCAGCCCGTGCGCGAGCTCTTCCGCGACTTCCTCGCCAAGGACAGCCCTGACTACCTGGTCTCCTCCGCCCACCCGCGCATCGTCGACGGCAAGCCCACCAAGAACCCGCGCTACCTGCAAATCCGCCCGGACCTCGCCGACCCGCGCACCACCTACGTCGCCCAGACCTCGGCCCGCCTGCTGCGCCGCCTCGACTCCAGGCAGACCCCGCTCTTCCCGGTCGGCGCCGTGCTCATGGGCCGCCGCATGAACCCGCCCGAGCCCGGCGTGCGCGCGCTCTGCACCTACAGCCCGGTCCATTATCAGGAGCTGCCCGAGGCCTTCATGGACCTCATCGCCAGCCTCACCGGCAAGTCCCCCTCGACCACCGGCGCCGGTTCCGAAGGCGCGCTCACCAAGGGCCCCTTCAACGCGCTGCCCCCGATCTTCGACCTCAACGCCGCGCTCGTCTCCTTCCTCATCACCGACCTGCCCGCGTTCTCCTCGGCGGCCGGCTGGGTCGGTCCCAAGCTTCGCGTCGACCACGACGTCAGCCTGCTCGTGCCCGAGATCTGGTGCCGTATGACCCGCGAGGAACGCGACCCGCAATACCTCATCGCCAACGGCTACCTGGAGAAGATCGAGGACTTCGAGCACGCCGGCAAACCGGTGCTCGCCTCCCGCCTCGGCTACCGCATCACCAGCCGCTTTGTGCAGGCCTTCTTTGGCCGCGTGCTCAGCAACCCCTCGTCGGTCTTCGACGAGGAGCTGCTCCGTCCCGAGCAGCAGGACATGGACGTCTTCGCCGACGGCATGGACAACATCGTCTCCGCGATGAAGGAGGCCTCCGAACACTACTTCGCCGACGGCTCCATCGCCGAGGCCTGCCCGCCGCTCCGCGCCCTGCTCCACATCATGCGCGACGGCGCCTGGGAGGGGAAGACCGCCTCCGATCCCGCGTTCCGCGCGCTGTTTGAACGCGAGCAGATGCTCAAGAGCGACTGGTATCGCGCCCGCCTCGAGGCCAAGCAGAAGCTCGACGCCGTCGCCTGGGAACAGCACGCCCGCTACCTGGAAAAATTCCTCGGCCTCGCCAACTACAGCGACGTCGCCGTGCGGCTCGACATCAAGGGCAAGCTCAAGCGCGTGGCCGAGCTGGCCCGCATCAGTGCCGACCCCGCCCATGCCGACACCTTCGTCGGCACCCTCGGCGCCGAGCCCGCCATCGCCACGGCCCTCGCCAAGCTC